>JBGAHN010000077.1:0-25177 GCA_044226145.1 Labilithrix sp.
CCCTGCTGTACATCGAGGACGCGCGCGGCCGTCGCCCGATCGAGCCCCAAGGGTTCGATCATTTCGCGCCGCTCGCCCCGCGTTCCTGAGCGTCCACACGCGGGCCGCCGGGGCCTTGGGCGTTCGCGCGCGGTGCCCTCTCATCGTCCGCCCGGAAAAACGAAAGGCGGCGTCCTTTCGAACGCCGCCCTCGTCGTGAAGCGCTGGCCGATCAGAAGTTGCAGACGGGCGGCAGCGTGCGTCCCGCGAGGATCGCCTTCACCGCGCCGAGCTCGGGCGCCGTGCCCTTCGAGCCCACCTGGACGGCGGCGGCGTCGCACTGCGCGGCGGCGGCCGTGAGCATGCCCGCCTCCGGCGACGCACCGAGCGCCTTCGCCTGCGTGCGGAGCTGCGCGCAGCACTGCTTGATGCGCGCCACGTTCGTGGGAACGCCCGGGCCCTTCGGCTTGCCGGCGTCCGCGTCGGCGTCTTCCCCGGCGTCGAGCCCCGCGTCTTCCTCGAGCGGAACGAGGACGGTCGGCGCCGTGTCGACCGGCTCGGGCGGGGGCCCGGCGTCGACGACGATGGTGGGCGTTTCCTTCTTCGGACACGCCACGAGCAAAGGAACCGCCCCAAAGACGGCGACGGCGAGGAGGCTACGGCGGAACGACAAACGCATCGGGATATTCTCCGAAAGCCTTGAAGGTGAGGTCGAAATACGGGGGCATCCTACCAAGGATTGTCCGTGCCATGGGCAAAGAAGCGGCACGGTACCTGCGATCGTCGATCCCTTGGTTCGCCGAACGCGCGATCCCGGCGACCGACCTTCGTGCGAGTTTCGACGGTTCGGTGAGCGAAAAGATCTTGTATGGTGCGCGCCCATGGATCGGACCCCCGCTTTTCTCGCCTTGCTTTTGACCGCCCTCGTCGTTCCCGCGGCGTGCTCGAAAGACCCGCCGCCGCCCGCCGTTCCGACGGTTTCGCCGGACGCCGGCGTCGCGCCGCCGCCCGCGACCGCCGATTCCGCGGATGCAGGCGCCACTCCCGCGCCGACGACGTCCGCGGGCGCCAACCTCGTCGAAGCCGCGTTCGACGCCGCCATCGACGTCGGTTTGAACGTGCAAGCCGCGCAAGCCGCTTCCGGCATGACGCCCGTTGGCACGCCCGGCCGCGCGACGCTCACCGAGGGCGAGCACTTCGGCATGATGGTCAACCTCGAGCCGAACAAGTGCTACACGGCCATCGGCTTCTCGCCGACCGGCCAGGTGACGGAGCTCGATCTCAAGCTGATGGCGCCGCCCCTCTTCAACGTCCAGGCGGGCGCGTCGGGCGCGAACGAGAAGAACCAGCCCGTCATCGGCAAGGGAAAAGCCGCGCTTTGCCCCTTCTTGCCCGTCGCCATCGCCTACAAGCTCGATGCCACGGCGAAAAAGGGCGCCGGCCGCATCGGCGTCCAGCTCTATTCGCGCGCCAAGTAGGCGCCCACGCGACGACGGCCGGTCGGCGAGCGTTCCCATCGGGACGTTCGCCCGTCCGGCGCGACAACGCTTCGCGCCCGAACGCATCCCGTGTTCGGGCGCTGCTCTTTTAAAAGGCGGCGTGCCTCGTGGAGCGCCGGTCGCGATCCGGGAAACGTGCCTCGGCCGGTCGCGCCGCACGTCGCGACGCCGAACGACCGTCGGGATATGCACGCGCCCCTCGTGCGGGCCGCGCGTGCCCATTTCCGGTCCGACGGGAAAATTCGCCGCCGGTCGATCGCCCTCGCGGAAGAAAGGAAGAACGGACCGTCGAAAGGTCACGTTCCGCTCTCGCGCAGAGGAGCTTTCTCGGCTAAGAGGTGCGCGCCCGAACTGACGGCGGACGGTCAGGTGCGAGTTAGTGTCCTAACGCAGGATGTTCTTGGCGCCAGTAAGGGTTTGAAATTGTTCGATTTTCGAAGAGGCGTCAAACTTGCATAAGTGCGGGGCCTCGGAACAGCTGTCCGCTGTCGGAACGGATCAACGGAGGATTGGGATGCAATCGAAGTGGTTAGGCAGGGTGAGCCTGGCGGCCCTGTTGGTAGGAGTGACCTGCGGCTCCGGATTGGTCGGCTGCGCGGCAGAACGCGATCCGATCAACCGCGTGCAAGCGGGTGTCGTCGACAAGACGTTCTTCCTCGGAGCGGATCTCTCGGATTTCCACGACGATCCCGAGTTCCGGACGAAGGCGTTCAACATCGACAGCGGCGCCAACACGGACAACAACACGATCGGCCTCGCGTCGGTCGTCGAGCGCGTTCGTTGGCAGGTGACCGAGAACCTCCTCTTGGCGCGCCGCTCGTACCAGGAGTCGCCCAACGCGGACACGCGCGGCCTCCCGCGCGAAGTGGTGGACGGCAAGCTCCAGTTCACGACGCCTCCGGACGGCACGGTCATCGCGGCCTACAAGATCGCGAGCCACTTCGACATCCGCCGCGACTACAACTCGCAGACGGGCGAGCAGACGAACGTCATCGTCGAGAACTCGACGGATCGTCCGTGGAACGAGCGCCAGTTCATGCGCGTCGACTGGTCGCAGAACCTCGCCGACAGCACGGCGGGCGACGACCTCGGCTGGATCTTCGGCGAAGGCAAGAAGGCGAGCCCGGTGGCGTACGCGCCGACCAACACCGACGATCCGGATCAGCCGCACTTCGAGATCGAAGGCGGCTACTTCGACGTCACGAACAAGTACACCGTGACGTCGGAGGCAATCCCGGGCTGGGGCATCTCCGAGTGCGTCCTCATCGGGTTCTTCAACAACTCGACGTCGTTCGATTGCTCGCCGACGGAAGTGAAGGTCCGCAGCTCGTTCGTCAAGCTGACGGGCGAAGAGGACTTCGAGCCCTTCGAGGAGTCGAAGGCGCCGTCCGACGTCGTCGGCAACTGGGGACCGGCCGGTAGCTCGTACTACCGCGGCGTCGGCCAGGGCCCGATCACGACGTGGGATCCGCAGTACGGATACACGGACGCGAACACGAAGACCTTCTACTCGTTCCACGAGATCTGGCAGAAGAGCCACCTCGACGTCGCGTGCGACAGCGACGCGGACGGCACGCTCGCCGACGACGGCCTGACCCTCGAAGGCAACAACGGCACCGCGGACCAGTGCGA
Source organism: Labilithrix sp. (assembly GCA_044226145.1). Lineage (GTDB taxonomy): Bacteria > Myxococcota_A > Polyangia > Polyangiales > Polyangiaceae > Labilithrix. The sequence continues at coordinate 3,111 of JBGAHN010000077.1, forward strand.
GAAGAGCAAGACCGGTTACACCGGCAGCGACGGCTCGCGTTGCGACATCTACACGAAGAAGTGCACCATCCCGGTGCGCGACCGCGCGGTGAAGACCATCGCGTACTGGCTCAACGAAGACGCGCCGCCGGAGCTCATCGACCAGGCGAGCAGCGACGGCAAGACGGTCACCACGCCGGGCGCCATCGAAGAGAACGGCGCGACGTGGAACCAGCTCCTCAAGGTGGCCGTCGCGAGCCGCCGCGAGGTCGAGTGCCTCCGCACGCAGGGCGGCGATCGCGCCGAATGCCACGCGAAGTACTTCCAGGCCGGCGACGACGGCCGTGATGCGACCGACATGGTCCACTTCGGCGGCTGGGGCATCCAGCGCACGATCCCGCAGGCCGTCGACAAGATGGAAGACGGCACCGATCGCCCGGCGTTCGTGAGCTGCCACAACCCGGTTCGTGAGTACGATCAGCCGGTTTGCGGCAAGCCCGGCGAGAAGATTCGCCTCGGCGACATCCGCAAGAACTACCAGATCTACTGGCCGTACGCGTCGCGCGCCGGCTACGGCGGCGTCGCCACGGTGACGGCCGACCCGACGACGGGCGAAATGCTCGGCACGACGGCGACGACGATGATGCGCTCGGCGACGTTCGCCGCCGCGCAGCAGCGCGACATCATCCAGCTCGCGCTCGGCGACATCACCGCCGACGACGTGGTCACCGGTGCGCCGGCGACGACGTACGCGAACTCGGTCAAGAGCGGTCGCAACACGGGCATCCTCTCGAAGGCGAAGACGCCGGAAGAGATGGCCGCGGCGAAGGCGAACCTCGACGTCGACGCGCTCCGCAGCGCGATGGCGACGGCGGACGGGAACGCGAGCCCCCTCGCGGCCTCGAACCCGGTCCAGGCGGCGCTCCGCGCGCTCGATCTCAAGCACTACACCAACGCGCAATCGTCGAACATCGCGAAGTCGAACGACGAGGTCAACGCGCTCATCTCGAAGTTCGACAGCTCGTCGCTCAAGACGTCGCTGACGAACAAGGTGCTCTACGACATCCTCGGGAAGGCGCAGGACAAGTCGTCGGCCGTCTACCAGTCGATCGCGCAGTTCGCCGGTCAGGACACCACGCGCATCAACGAGCTGTTCGATCGCTACCAGGCGTACCTCGGCAACAAGGGCGTTTGCTTCGACGACGCGGCGTTGGGCACGGGTTCGGGCAGCCTCTACCAGGCGAGCCTCGCGCCGTACTTCAAGAAGCTCTACGGCGATCTCAACCCGAAGGAGCGCGGCGAGAAGATCTACATGGATCTCCTCCGCGAGGCCGTCAAAGGCATCGCCTTCCACGAGATCGGGCACTCGCTCGGCTTGCGCCACAACTTCGCGAGCTCGTGGGACGCGATGAACTACCTGCCGCAGTACTGGCAGCTCCGTTCGAACGAAGGTCAGGCGGCCGCGGAATGCAAGGCCGCGCGCACCGGTGCGCAGGACACCTGCATGGGTCCGCGTTACCTCGACCCGCTCACCGACGACGAGCAGGGACTCGTCGCCGACGAGCCGCGCCCCGGCATCGAGTACTTCGCCAACACCTCGACCATGGAGTACCAGATCGAGCGTTTCGGTGAGACGGCGGGCGCCGGTCTCTACGACCTCCACGCGATGAAGGTCCTCTACGGCCGCACGCTCGAGGCGTTCGACTCCGCGCAGGTCAAGAACCCGTCGATCTACGCGACGTTGACCCTCTCGCAGGGCATCTCCGACAACCTCATCTGGAACAACGGATGGGGCAACCACTATACGAAGCTCGCGCGCAACGCGAAGGTCTTCGACCCGGCGCGCGATTGCCGCGACGCCACGGACGAGGAGAAGGCGCGTGCGAAGTGGCGCGTCGTCCACGGGAAGATCTGCTCGCCCTCGCCGAAGTACAACATGGCCTACGAGGACATGAAGTCGCGCGATCTCGAAGTGAAGATCGGCGGCCAGAAGACCTCGGTCGGCGCGGACGGCGTCCACTACGTCGGCAAGGACTACGTCACGGGCGAAGACGTCTACCGTTGGCAGTACCGCTACGGTGAGGACTACAGCTCGGGCGGCTACATGCACGCCAAGATGATGGACAGCGGTGCGGACGTTTACGAAATCACCGCGAACACCATCCGCAAGTTCGACGTCACCTACCCCTGGCAGTACTTCCGCCGCCAGAACAAGGAATTCGCCTGGTGGTTCCTCGCGGATCGCGTCGCCTCGACGTTCAAGCGGATCCGTGGCTACCACTGGAACACCGCGACGGACATCGGCCGCGCGGCTGCGGGCGACACCGACAACGACGACCGTTCGCGTCCGTCGGTCATGGCGAACGCCGAGATGTTCCGCTTCCTCCAGCGGGCCATCCTGACGCCGGAGCCGGGCTACTACGCCGATCAAACGACGCGTACGCCGACCCGTCCGGGCGCGCTCAAGATCTTCGACGCGCCGGACTATCCGACAGAGGCGCAGATGGCGTCGGCCACGCAGGTCGGTGTCGTCGATGGTCGCTTCGTCCAGATCGACTTCGACAACACGCTCGGCGGAAGCTGGGAGTACCAGGCGTTCCCGAAGCACGTCGGATACGACATGGAACGCGTCCTCGCCATTCGTGAGCTCGTGGATTCGCGGCCGACGCTGTCGACCGTGTCCCGCGAGAACGCGCTCGACGGCCGCGACCCGTACATCAGCTTCCGTACGGACATGCCGCAGGCGCTCGACCGCCTCATCGGCGGCATCCTGGCGGAGGACTGGGAGACGATCGCTCCGTCGCTCGCGAAGGACGGCTCGCTCGCGAACTTCGACATCATGGAGAAGGACCCGACGAAGCTCGTTCGTCCGGCGAACACGGTCATCGCGTTCCCGAACGTCGGCTACTCGCACGAGATCAGCGGCGGTATCTACACGCTCCTCTTCTCGCGCTTCAGCACCGACATGACGCTCGCGAACAAGCTCCGCGTCCGCGCCGAAGGCGATGCCGGTCCGACCATCCCGGCCGACCGTCGCCTCGCCTTCACGGATCCGAACTCGGGCATCCGCTACCTCGCCACGACCTTCGGCACGGAGACCATCCAGGGCCGAGCGGTCGAGCGCGGCGTCGCTTCGCGTGTTCTCCAGCACGCGAACGAGCTCCTCGCGGCGGCGTACAAGGTCCAGCTCGACCCGGCCACGCAAGAGCCGGTGCTCGACGCCAACGGCGAGCCCACGCTCGAACGTGACGGCGGCGGCGCCCCGATCGTCACGAACACGGTGGCGGAAGCGAAGCTTCGTCGCTACGTCGGTCTCGTCGACGGCCTGCGCCAGGCGGGCAACATCCTCGGCGGTGGTCCGCTGGGCGGTGGTGGCGGCGGCGACGACGAGTGATCGCTCGCTGAGTCGATGAGGTCGGCGGAACCCTCCGCCGGCCTCGTTCGAACGACGAAGAGCCTCGGTCCGAAAGGATCGGGGCTTTTTCGTCTTCAGGCGTCGAGCTCGCGGCGGATCGCGTCGAGGGCTTCGTCGAACCAGCGGTGGATCGTCCTCGGAAACGGCCACATCCAGCCGTAGTCGGGGCCCGTGAACCGCTGCACGATGCCCTCGCGGAGCTGGTTCGCGCGGTCGATCCCGTGGAGCTCGGCGGTCGCGCGCAGCGTCTCGACGTAGGCTTCCCACTCGATGCGTGCGCGTCCCCACGCGAGGAAGAGCGGGAAGATGGGGAAGAGGTAGACGAGCGCCATGCCGACGTCGCCCATCCTCTTTCGTTGGCGCAGGTGCACGCGCTCGTGGCGGAGCAGCACGTAGCGATCGTCGTCGCCCATCGCGTCCCAGGCGTCGGGCACCCAGAGCACGCCGAACAAGACCGTGTGGTAATGTGTAAGATACACGCGTTGGCCGCCGAACGTCACCGCGACGAGCGCCACGTGGATGGCCTTCTGGAGGGGGCTCTGGCGCTTCTTTTCGATGCGGAAATTCGGGAACTCGCGCCGAATCTCGGCGACGAAAGCGTCGCTGCGAGGGAAGCTCATCGCGGGATCCTCCCGTGTCCGGAATCGCGGTCGACGATCGACGAAGCCCGCATGGGCGAGGCGCTCAAGCCCCGAGTGTATCGCCTTCCGCGACGCCGCGTCCGATGAACCAGTCGCCGCCCCGGATGGGCTTCTTCCCTTCGAGTTGGACGGTCACGAGCTCGACGGCCCGCTCCCCGCACGCGACCACGATGCGCGACGCGTCGGCGAGCACCACCGTGCCCGGCGCCACGCCCGCGCGCGGGACGTCGGTGACGCGCGTGGCGTGGACTTTGACCGTCTTCCCGCGGTGGGTCGTGAACGCGCCGGGCCACGGCGTCATCCCGCGGACGTGATCGTGGACCGCGCGCGCGGCGCGCGCGAAATCGATGCGTCCGTCTTGCTTCGAGAGGAGCGGCGCGACCGACGCCTTCGCGGCGTCTTGGGCGACGGGGACGTAGCCACCCGCGACGTATTTCGGCAGGCCCTTGCGCGTCGCGAGCGCACCGAGCGCGCTCAGCCGTTCGCCGAGCTCGCCGGCCGTCTCCTCTTCGGTGATGGGGGTCGGGAACTGCTCGAGGATGGCCCCCGTATCCATGCCTTCGTCCATCTGCATCAGCGTGATCCCGGTCTCCGGCTCGCCGCGCACGATGACCCATGTGATGGGCGCGGCGCCGCGGTAGCCCGGCAGGAGCGACGCGTGCACGTTGACGCAGCCGAGCCGCGGCGCACGAAGGACGTCGACCGGCAAGATGCGTCCGTAGGCGACGACGAGCGCGACGTCGACGTCTTGCGCGCGGAGCCACGCGGCGAACTCGCCGGTCTTGAGCTTCGTCGGCTGGACGACCGGCAGCCCGAGCTCGAGCGCCCGGCGTTTGACGGGCGGGGCGGTGAGCTCGAGACCGCGCCCGACGGGCTTGTCTGGTTGGCACACGACGGCGACGACGTCGGCGATTTCGACGAGCGCGTCGAGGCACGGGACGGCGAAATTCGGCGTGCCGAAGAAGACGGCGCGGAAGGCCTTCGGCGGCGCGGAGGGAGAGGCCGGCGTGTTCGACGTGGGGTCCATGCGTCTGTCGTGTCAGAAGAACGAGGCCGCCGTCAATCGATGCATGCCTCCCAGGCGTCCGCGGTCGGGGCGCGCATCGCGCAGCGGTACTCGTCCGACGTGGTTTCCTCGGCGCATCGGCGGCTCGCGCGGAGGTAGGCCTCGTCGCTCTGGCGGGACGCGGCGGGCGAGGCGTCCGAAGGGGGGCTCGTCAGCGCGACGTAGCGGTCGAGCATCTCCGTGCATTGTGCAGGTGTCGCGTGGGACCGGCACGCGGGCAGCGCTCCGGCGGCGACGAGGACCGCGAGCGCGAGCAGGCGGGACGCGAGCGGGCGGGGGAGGTGACGGCGGTGCATCGGGCGAGGAAAGGCGCGGGCCACGCCCGCACGATAGCTCCATCGTTCCCGGCTTTTCGCGGTCCGTCGCGAGAGGCCGTCTCGAGCTCTGGCGGACCGCCCGGCGCTTCCCCCGGATTCGCGTCCGCCCGCGAATCGGAACGGCTATAAGTGGCGTTCACGATGAGCCGCGTCATGAACTTCAACTCCGGTCCCGCGACCCTGCCCCTCGAAGCGCTCGAGCGCGCGAAAGAGGAGCTCCTCGATTTCGAAGGGTCGGGGATGAGCATCATGGAGCACTCGCACCGCGGGAAGGTCTACGAGCGCGTGCACGACGAGGCGATGGCCCTCCTCCGCGAGCTCCTCGCGCTGCCGGCGAGCCACGAGGTCCTCTTCGTGCAGGGCGGCGCGTCGCAGGCGTTCGCGCAGGTCCCGATGAACTTCCTCGAGCGCGGGAAGACGGCCGACTACGTCGTGATGGGCGTGTGGGGCGAAAAAGCCGTCGCGGAGGCCGAGGCCATGGCGAAGGTCACGGGCGGCGGAGTGGTTCACCGCACGGGCGCGGAGCCGGGGCCCACCTACACGCGCGTGCCGACGCAAGGCGAGCTCTCCTTGACCGAAGGGGCCGCCTACGTCCACGTCACGAGCAACGAGACGGTCCACGGCGTCCAGTACGCGCTCGACGCGTCGACGCCGTTTCCGAGCACGTCGAGCCCGCTCGTCTGCGACATGTCGAGCGACATCCTCGGGCGCCGCCTCGACGTGTCGAGGTTCGATCTCGTGTACGCGGGCGCGCAGAAGAACCTCGGCCCGAGCGGCCTCACCGTCGTCGTCGCGAGCAAGGAGATGCTCGCGCGCGGCCGCCGCGATCTGCCGGCGATCTTCCAGTACCGCACGCACGCCGAGCAGCGGTCGCTCTACAACACGCCGCCGACGTTTGGCGTCTACCTCGCGCGGAACACCCTCGTCTGGCTCAAGGCCCAAGGCGGCGCCGAGGCCATGGACGTGCGCAACCGACGCAAGGCCGGCACGCTCTACGAGGTCATCGACGCCTCGGGCGGCTTTTACCGCTGCCCGGTCGCGGTGACGTCGCGCTCGATCATGAACGTCGTCTGGCGCCTGCCGACACCCGAGCTCGACGCCACCTTCGTCAAGGAGGCCGAAGCGAACGGTATGGTCGGGCTCAAGGGACACCGCATCGTCGGCGGCATCCGGGCGTCCATCTACAACGCGGCGCCGCCGGCGTGGACCGACGCGCTCGCGTCCTTCATGAAGGACTTCGCGAAGCGCTTCGGGTGAGCGGAAGCGCTCCGCGGTGCACGTGGCGTCGAAGCGAGGCTTCGACGCCGCGGAAAATCAGGCCTTCTTCTTCGCGAGCTGCGCCTTGACCTGCTGCTCCAAGGCCTCCGCGACGGCGGGGGCGATGGCGCGGCCGGCGGCCCACTGCGAGGCCTTCACGAGCGTCGTCTTCGCGGCTTCGGCGATGTGCACGCGGCGATGGCGCGAGAGCGTCTGGAAGGCGAGCTGCGTCTCGGAGGGATCGTGGCGAAAAGAGGGCTGGAGGAATCCGCGCATGGCGGGCCCCTCATAGCGGCATTCGCGCCGGTTGTCCATCCGTGGCGGCGCCGTTTCGGCCGTTCCGCGGGTTCAGTTGCCGAAGAGCGAGAAACTGCAGGCGTTGTCGGCCTTCAGCGTGAGCGCCGCGGCGCCGGGGTTCTGCGAATCGAACTCGAAGATGCCGGAGGCCTCGACGTTGCCGCTCACGCGCGCGGCGCCGGTCGACTGCGCGATGTCTTGGACGAGCGACACGAGCTTGCCCATCTTCTCCGCCTCTTGCCGGATCAGATCGGCGCACCGGACGGGCTCGACCTCGTAGGTCGTGTCGACGCGGAACCCGTCTTTGCGAGGAGTCAACGTCCCCTTCACGTTCGCGCGGAAGGGGCCGAAGCCGACCGTCGTGTTCCGTAGGGCGAGCGGCTCGCCGAGCTTGCCGGACGCGGCCGCCGAGAGGTTCACGTCGATGGGCGCGGAGATCCCTTGCGCGTGGACGCGATGGATGGCGAGGGTGCCGCTCGCGTCGACGCGATGCTCGGCGTTCGTCGTCGCTTCGATCGTCGCCTGTACGTCGCTCGCCGGATCGAACGCGGCGCCGAGATCGGCGAGACGAATGCCGAGCTTGTCGAACGTCGTGCGCGGCACGTCGAGGTGGAAGCTCGAGAGGAGCGATCCGTCGAAATGCGCGCGGGCCTTCGGTCCGTCGACCTGCTCGGGATCGAACAACAGGGTGACGTCGACCGCGGACGGCGAGGCGTCGACGTTGCTCGACCACGGCCCCAAGACCTTGCCGGCGGCGGTCACTTCGAAGCGCCCGAGGTTCGTCTGGACGGACTCCACGGTGTTTCCCACGACCGTCGCGCTCGCCTCGACGCCTCCGGCCTCGACGGAGGAGTCCTTGCCGAAGAGGCCCCGCCACGCGATGCGCGCCGACGCGACGTCGATCGTCCGCGAGCGCGTGTCGAACGGCGTGACGGTGCGCTCCTGCGCGAGGGTGCGGAGCTGGTCGACGAGCGCCGCGCTGCCGTCGATGTCGAGCGATCCGCCGAGGACGCGCACGTTCGTCGCGTAGAGGCCGCGGGCGACGATCTGTTCGGCGTGCGCGCGGATGCCGGGCACCGCGGGGACGTCGGCGTCGACCCCGTGGAGCGACACGCCGGACAAGCCGATGCGGACGCGCGCGATGGTCAGGTGCACGCCTGCGTCGCGCGCGGCCGCGACGATGCGCGAGCGGAGCACGTACGGCACGATCGCGAACAAGGCGCCGCCGGCGATGGCGACGAGCACGACGACGGCGAGCACGACGAAGGGCCAGCGCCGGGGGCGACGCGGACCATCGGCGGGAGCGTATTTCGGGGTGGAAGGAGCGGAGGCGGTCATCGGCAACGAGATGCGAGCACGTTCGTCGAGAGGCGGCGAGCGCGACCGTGGTCGAGCCCGGAGTCTAGCCCGACCACGTCGAGCCGGCGCGTCGCCGGAGGCCCGTGGCGTCGGAGGTCAGGGCGAACCGAGCGACGTCGCCGGCGAAGGGGTGGTCGAGCACCGCGCCGAGCGAGCGCCGTCCGGGCGTCTCGGTCGCGCGCGAGAGCTCGGTGTCGAGGTGCCGGAGCTCGTCGATCGTCGCGAGCAGATCGCCCGTGAGGACGTAGGCCGTGCGGAGCTCGGCGCGCGCGAGGCTGTGGACGAAGATCTCGATGGGGGAGGGCTTCGCTTCGGGCTTGTCGAGGATCGGGGCCAGCTTCTCGAGCGCCTGCTTGTGTTTGCGCGACGCTTCCTTCGCGACGAGCGTTTGGTAGTGCGTCACGAGCTTCGGCGAGGCGAGGCCCTCGTGCCCTTCGGCGTAGCCGGGGAGCGCCACGCGGGCGGCGCCGACGAGGAGCGCCTCGATGTGCGGGGGAGGGAGCTCTTCGAGCCATGGCACGCCGAGGGCGATGCGTGCGAGCGCGCGCGCCAGCGACGAGAGCTGCGAAGGTTCGGGGAGATCGACGAACGTGCTCGGCAAGAGCACCCACGGCTCGCCCTCGGCGATGACGCGAACGCGCGGGACGTTCGGCGTGACGACGAGCTCGACGTCCGAGAGATCGAGGACGCGCGCGAGGCGGTCGAAGAGCGCGCGCGTGGGGTGACCGCTGCGCCGCCCGATGCGATCGCGCGACGAGATCCCGAGCTCGCCGAGATCGGCGCGGAAGAGCTTCGCTTCGAGCCCCGCGATGGCGGACGCCACGTCGATCAGCGCCGACCGTCCCTCCGGCGGGACGGTCCCAAAGGCGAGGGCCTTGCGTTCGAGCGGCTCGCGCCGATCTTCGATCGGGGTGAGGCGGCGCGCCTTGAGCCACGCGCGGCGCCCGTCGTCGACGCTCCCGGCGATGGCCCGGAGCTCCGAGACGACGATGGCTTCTTCCTGTTTTCGTTCCCCGCCGAAGGCGCGTTCGAGCAGCTCGAGGGCCGCGGCCGGATCGGCGACGGAGAAGAGCGGCTCGGCCGTCGGGTTCATCATCGCGAGGAGCGTCTCGGCGGCGAGATCGTGCGCGTGAAGACCGAGGTGGGCCGTCGCGAGCTCGAAGCGCGACGCGTGCAGGTTCGGATCGATGGCCAGCGCGTGTTCGAGGTGGATGACGCCGTCGCGGAGCCGGTCGAGGTCGCTCGCGAGCACGTGGCCGAGCGCGGCGTGCCAGCGCGCGTCGTTCGTCCCGAGCTCGCGTCCGCGCGCGACGAGCTTCTCGAGCGCGTGGGCGTAGGACACGGGCTCCACTTCGCCGCCGGCGCCCGAGGTGCGGAACAAGCGGGTGAGCCGCGCGAACGCGCGCGGATGTTCGGGGGCGGTCGCCGTGGCCTCGACGAGCGCTCGCTCGGCGGCGGGCCGATCGTTCATCGCGAGGCGCAGCTCGGCGAGCTCGATGAAGACGTCGACGCGCGCGTGGCGATCGTCTTCGACGGCCGCGAGGCGCTCGAGCAGGCCGGCGATCTCGAGCTTGCCCTCGTCGCTCGGCGCCTCCTCTTGTCGGAGCGAGAGCCGATGGACGAGGAGGCGGAGCGCCTTCGGGTTCGAGCCGTCGAGCGCGAGCGCGCGTCGGAGCGCGTCTTCGGCGTCCTTCGGTCGATCGAGGATCTTCTCGTGGACGTTCGCGAGCGCGAAGAGCGCGGTGGTGCGCGAGGCCACGTCCGACGCGCGGGCGACGACGGCCTCGAGGACCTCGACGGCCTCCGGCCACGCGCGCTCCGCCATGAAGAGCTCGGAGAGCGTGAGCAGCGAAGGCACGTGTTCGGGAGCCGCGGCGCGCACCTTGCGCATCGCCTCGAGCGCGATGCCCGTCGTGGCCGGATCGTTGCGGCACACACGGGCGATGTCCGAGCCGAGGAACACGATCGCCTCCTTCGAGGTCGCGCGATCGAGGGCCGCGCGGAAGACGTCGACGAGACGCTGGTCTTGCCCGCGATCGGCGCGCACGCGCGCGAGCCGCTCGGCGGCGATCACCGCGTCGGGGTCGGATTTCAGCGCCGATTCGAGCAAATTTCCCGCCCGTTCGGCGCGGACGTGCCGCGGTCCGAAGACCGACTCGGGCCCCGTCCACACGAGGTGAGCGGCGTCGACGAAGTACGTCGTGCGGATCTTCGGATCGATGGCGAGCTCGGCGAGCGAGGTCGCCGCGAGCGCCGCCGAGCGCACGTCGTCGAGGCGGTTGGCCAGATCGGCGAGCATCGTCGCGGCGGTCACGCTGAACGGATCCATGACGAGCGCGTCGTGGAGTCGCTCGAGGGCTTCGCGGAGCGCGCGGTGTCCCTTCTCTTGCGCCGCCGACGTCGCCCCGGCTCCCTGCGCTTCGAGGAGGAAGGCGAGCCGGAGGTTCGTCGCGACGCGCGCGTCCGGATCTTTCGTGAGATCGGCGAGCGTTCGGAGGCTCGTGACGGCCGAGTGGCGCGCCGCCGATTGCCCGGCGCGGGCCCCCGCGAGGGTGAGGCGCACGGCGGACTCGAGCGCGGCGACGTCCTTCGGGGTGCGCGCGAGGATGCGCTCGTACGTCACGGCGGACTCGCCCGCCGGCCATCGCCACGCTTCGAGCGACGCGAGCGCCCACAGCGCTCCGGCACGCGCGCCGTCGTTCGCGAAGCGCTCTCCTTGGAGCGCGAGGGCTTCGTGGAGCGTCTCGTCCGACGAGGTGCGGATGGCCGCCCGCTCGAGCGAGCGAAGGGCCCCGACATGACGAGGATCGGCCGAGAGCGTGGCTTCGAGGTGGTCGATCGCGCCTGCGAGCACCGCCGCGCCGTCGGCCTCGGCGCTCGTCGCGACGCGGAGCGAGGCCGCCAAGAAGCGGGTCGCGGTCGCGCGCGGCCCGCCGATGTCCGCGCACGCGTCGATGCGTGCGAGCAGCTCCCCCCACGCCTCCGTTCCCGAGACGCGGGTCCCTTTTCCCCCGGCCGTCGCCACCGCGCGGCGCGCGAGGACGCGGAGGTGTCGCTCGGCGACGAAGACGTCCTCGGGCGTCTCGGCGAGGGCGCGCTCGTAGAGGGAGGCGGCGCCGATGTCGTCGTCGAGGACGAGCTCGTCGAGCTCGGCGGCGCGGGAGAGGTGCCGCGCGCGCTCCTCGGGCGTCGTCGCGCCTTCGGCGAGCTGCTCGACCGCGCCGCGGAGCTCGCGCACGTCGCCCGAGAGCTCGAGCAAGCGCGTGATCTCTTCCGGCGGCACGGGGTGACTCGGATCGAGCCGGCGCGCCTCGCGCAGCGAAAGCACGGCGTCCCTCGGCGAGTGCAGGCGGACGTCTTGGATCTGCGCGAGCTCGAGCCACCGCGCGATCTTCTCGTCCGTCGACTTCGCCACGTCGATGCGCGCACGGAGCGACGCCGCGACCTGCTCCCACCGCCCGGCGTCGGCGTGGAGCCGCGTCTCGAGCTCTCGCCCCGCGGTGAACGCGGGATCGGCGGCGAGCACGTCGGTGACGACGGCGAGCGCTCGGGTCGGATCGCTCTCTGCGAGCGCCTCGGCCGCGCGGACGCGGAGCGCGAGGGCGTCCGACGTCTCTGCCGCGATATTCGCCTCCTCGAGGAGCGCGAGCGCGAGCGCCCAGGCGTTGCCGACGCGCGCGGCCGTCCGCTCGAGCCCGAGGACCGCGCCCCGGAGACCCGGAGCGAGCCGCAGGATCTCCTCGTAGACGTCGGCGGCGCGCGTACGATCGCCGGTGATCTCCTCGCAGAGGAGCGCCACCTTCTCGAGGTACGCGATGCGTCGGCCTTCGTCGGTCGTGGTCCGCGCCGCCTCGGTGTACAGATCGACGAGCGCGCGCGTGTCGGGATCGACGGGAGCGGCGGGCTTCGTCAGCAGGCGCGCGAGCGGATCGACGATCTCCGCTTTGCCGGGCGCCGCGGCCCACGCCGCTCGCAGGTGCGCGCGGGCCTCGTCGAGCCGTCCGCGCCGCTCGGCGAGCTGGGCCGCCGTCACGAGCTTCTTCGCGCGCTCCTCGGGATCCGTCGCGTCGTTCGCCCGCGTCCGCCAGAACGCGGTGCGCGCCTCGTCGTCGCCGGCGGCGTCGAGGAGGCGATCGAGCTCGCGCTCGAGCGTCGCGTCCGAAGGATCGAGCTCCAACGCACGGCCGATGTCCCTCGCCGCGGCCTCGAGTCGTCCGAGGCGCTCTTCGATCGCGGCGATGCGGCGCAATTCGTAGACGAGCACGCGGGGGCGTTCGAAGAACCGCAGGCGGAGGCGCCGCGCGCGCACGGCGTCCGACCACCGACCCACGCGCTCGTACGAGCGGACGAGATCGTCGAGGACGCGGCGATCGACCGAGGGCGTCGTCGGAGCCCGCGCCGCCGCGAGCTCCAAGAGGAGGATGGCCCGCGCGTCGTCGTCGAGGAGCGTGCGCGCGATGCACGCGGCGTCGAGCTCCAAGCGCGCCCCCCGCGTCGCGTTGCTCTCGATGCTGGCCTCTTCCGCGAGCAGGTTCGTGAGCAGCGAAGCGTCGTGGTGCATCGCCGCGTGGAGCGCGAAGGCGTCCCGGACGGGACCGATCGCCGGATCGAGCCGCAACGCGCGCTCGTAGGCGCTCTTCGCCGCGTCGATGCGGCCGAGCTTCAGCTCGAGGATGCGCGCCCGCTCGACGTGCAGCCACGCGGCGAGCGACGGCTCGGCCGCGTACGCGTCGCTCATCTTCCCGAGGTGGGTCGCGAGCGCCTCCCATCCGTCGGGATCGTCGTCGCGTTCGAGGGCGCGCCGGACGAGGGCGGCCTCGAGCCCGCGGAGCGCGGCGGGATGGTTCGGCACTTTGGCGAGCGCGATCTCGTAGGCTTCGCGCGCGTCGTCGTGGTGTCCGTCCGCCTCGAGGACGCGCGCACGCTCGGCCACGCGATCGGCGGCGATCGCCGCGTCGCTCGACGCCGCGATTTCACGCTCGAGGTGGGCGAGGATCGCGGTCCGCGAGGCGGCGTCGCGCAACGGGAGCCGTCGGCGAAGGACGCCGTGCGCCGCGATCGCGTCGGGATCCGTCTCGAGCGCGCGCTCGGCGATCGCCCCGACCTTCGTGTCGTCGACGAGCGTTTCGTGGACGATGGCGAGCTCGACGAGCGCCCGCGCCATCCCGATGCGATCTTCCGATCCGCGGAGCGTCGTGACGCGTGCTTCGAGCAGCTCGACGAGCGTCGCCCCGCGTTCGACGGCGGCGTCCGAACCGAGCTTCGTCCGAACGTCGGCGATCGCCGGAGGCGGGGCGCTCGCGCCGGGGAGCGGAGGAGGCCGTTTCGAGGGGCTGACCGACGGCGATTTCTCGCCCGATGGAAGGGGCGGCGGCGCGCTCGGCTTGACGCTCGGGAGCGGCGGAGGAACCGAGCGCGGACGGTTCGCCGCGGCCTCGCTCGAAACCTTGCCGAGATCGGAAGGCTTCGGGAGGGCGACGGCGAGCCTCTCGGGGGGCAGGCTCGGCACCTTTCGGCGATCGTCGGCCCTTCGCGCGGCGGCTTCGAGGCTCGCGCGCTCGGCGTCCACCGTCCACGCTTCGGAGGCGACGTCGATGCGCGGCAGGCTCTCGACGTCGACCACGAGCTCGATGTCGCTCGTCAGATCGATGGTGCTCGACGGCGCCGCGGGATCGGCCGTGCGCGTGAGCGTCTCGTCGAGATCGAGCTCGATGGACCCCGACGGCCGGTCTTCGATTTCCATGCGGGCATGCTCGCACGTTCTCTAGGTTTTTTCGGGGAAAATGCGCCCGAACGGCCGCCCGAAACGACGCGATGACGCACCCTCTCCCTCCGGCCTCGCGCCGCCGTCTCGCAGGCTAGCGACCGGGCGCCCGCGCCGCGCCGATCACCAACATTTCGACATGTTTCCTTCCGAAACGCAGTTCGAGCACGGCTGCACGATGGACGTCCCGTGTCCCTGGCACAGGACATACATGTTCGCGTTCTTCGTCGACCACCCCGCCATGTCGCGGCCGCAGTACTGCCCGTCGTCTTTGTCGGCGCACTCGTCGCACTCGTCCGGCTTCGGGTTCGGCATGCGGATGCAGCCGGTGCCGTTCTCGCACGCGCGCACCTGGGCGACGGCGCTGCCTTGGCAATAGACGAGGTCGTCCTTCGAGCCCGGATAGTCGATGAGCTGGTTGTTGCCGCAGTACTGCCCATCGACCAGCCCGTCGCATGCGTTGGAGTCGGGTTGGGCATCGAGGCCCGCGTCCGCTCCCTCGGCGTCCTCGAGCGCGGCGTCGCTGCTCGCGTTGCCGGCATCGAGGTCGGTCCCCGCATCTCCGACGGGCGGCGCGTCGAACGAAATGAGATAGGTGCATCCTGCAAGTAAAAGCGCTGCGCCCGCCAGCGAAGCATTCCGGAGCGGATGCGCGCGATCCCGACGCGGCACGTCGTCCGTCATGTTTCCTCCCCGCTCCGAAACGCGGACGCGCGCCCCGCCGCCCCGTCGCCGATGGCCTTCTCGAGGCTCGTCCAAGGCTCCGCCAAGCGCGGCGCCCCGGCTTGACGCAGGAGCCCTCCGAAGATCGCGCGCACGGGCGACGTCCCGTGCGAAGCGACCGCCAGCCCGCGCAGCGGGAGCGTCACGTCCAGCGTCACGCGCGCCATCGTCTTCCACGCGACGCCGTCGCTCGACCCTTCGGCGACGACGTCGGTGCCCCGGCCGTTCGCTCGGACGCCGAGGCGCATGAACGCCGGCGTCGCGACGGACACGCCGCCCACGTCGGTCAAGGGCGCCGCCGTCGTCGCTTCTCCCGTTTTACGGCGGACTTGGAGGCTGAGCGGCAGCCCGGAAAAGGACCTGCAAATGGCGACGTTCGCGGCGTCGGGCGCGTCGCTCTCGCGCGCCATGAGGCACGCCTTCGCGTGCGGATCGGTGTGCGAGCTCGGCACCGAAGCGAAGGTCCGGTAGACCGCGTCCGTCGGATCGTCGTCGTAGGAGAACCAGAAGCTGTCGGACGTCCCTCCGATGCCGCCACCCGTCGCCTCGATGACGGCCCCGCGCGCCAGCTCCACCCGCTCGCGCGCGGATCGACCCGCCTCGCGGCCGAGCGCGATCATCTTGCGCGTGCCGTCGAACGTCGTCGCCCACGCGTTCTCGAGCGTGTTGATCATGTCCGTCGCCAGATGCACCGAACCGCTCGCTCGCGCGAGTGAAAAATCGTCGAGGCTGTCGAGGCTCCCGAAGATCCCGCCGCCGTAGATGCGTGAGACGAGCCCCTGCGCGGCGATCGCGCGCGCCCGTGCCCGCTCGGACAGCGGCATGTTCAAGAACACGACGTCGGGCCGCGCCGCGTACGCCTCCGTCGGGCACGACGCGTCGACGTCGGGGGCGACGAAGGCCGTCTTCGCCATGGCGTCGTCGCCCTCGTACGCGCGCACCGGGCTCCGCGGGTCGCACGACGAGCCGCCCGTCACGGCGACGACGAATTTGCCGCGGAGCTCCCCGAGCGTCGGGAATGTGCAGGAGGCGTCTTTTCCGGTGACCGCCGCGCGCAGGTCGGCGGCCCCCGGGCAGCGCGCCCGCAAATCCTCCGGCCGCACGACGTTGTCCCGCCCGAGCCGCGCTGCGAGCAGCGCGTCCAGATCGCCCGGCGCCTGCCCGGGGCGGAAGCCGTCCTTCAGATCGATCCAGAGCGTGACGACGTCGTGATCCGGCGCGGCGTCGTGGAAGGCTTTGAGCTGTCCGAGGCAGTCGGAGAGCATCGTGCAGCTCGACTCCCGGAAGAAGGGCAGATCCTCGTGGTAGACGAACCAATCGCCGTCCGCCGCGCGCTCGCGTGCC
This sequence comes from Labilithrix sp., assembly GCA_044226145.1. Taxonomy (GTDB): domain Bacteria; phylum Myxococcota_A; class Polyangia; order Polyangiales; family Polyangiaceae; genus Labilithrix. Next base: position 19,273 of record JBGAHN010000077.1, read on the forward strand.
TTGTCCGCGTGGATGTCGAGCTCGAGGCTCCGGATGCCGTGCCAGACGAGCTGATCGAAGATGGGCTCGGTCCGCGCGTAAGCGTTGTGGCTCGATTTCTGGACGGCCAGGTTGTACGGCGTCCCGTCGCGATCGCCGTCCGCGGGCGCCCACGCATGATCGGCGCGCCCGGAGAACGAAGGATCGCGCGGAGACTCGGCGCGGCACGCCACGATGCACGCCGCCGCGAGCAGGAGACCGCGTCGCCTCCGTCCCGTCCGGGGAGCCTTCGTTCGCTCAGCCATCGCGGCTCGGAGCGGAGAGCGTGGGATCGCCCGGCGTGTGCGCGGCGACGATGGGCGAGCAACGGAACATCGGTTTCGGCATCGGAGAGGATCGAGCGCCGTCGTGGCGCGGGAACGATTCGAGGGCTCGGAGAGGACGGCGACGGATCAGCGACGCCGCGTTCGCCCATCGACGTGTCGATGGTGGGGTGGTGCGATCGGCCTCGGACGAGCCCTCCGACGTGACGTTCGATCTCGCCGAACGCCGGACGAGCCTCGTGCGAGGTTCCCTTGGAGCGTAGCGTCACGCCCCGTAAGTGCCGGTAAAATGCGATGCTTTCGACTCAATTTGCATCCATTCGCATACGTGTATAAATAGGGGCGTGCTCGACGGCATGATCGCCACGCACCCCCGATGGGAGCTCTACCGTGTCCTCGCGGAGCCGGTGCGGTTGCGTCTGCTCGCGCTCGCTGCGGAAGAGGAGTTGGCGATCGGTGAGCTCGCGGCCCTGCTCGGCGAGAGCCAGCCGAACGTCTCGCGTCACCTCACCCCCCTCAAGCAGGCGGGGCTCGTCATCGTCCGAAAACAAGGCACGCGCGCGCTCGCCCGCATCGCCGAAGGGGCGACGGCCGACGCCGTGGTGGCCGACGCGCTCGCGAGCGGCCGCGCTCTCTGCGAAGGCGACGGCAGCTTGGGGCGCATCGACGCGATCGTCCGCGAGCGCGATCGTGTGAACGAGGAATTTTTCGCCCGGCCCAAACCGGACGAAGCGCGGCCCTCCGACGAGCGCCACGACGAAGCCCAAGGCGCCTACATCGCCGCCCTGGCGCACCTCCTTCCGTCGCGCGCGCTCGCGGTCGACGCCGGGACGGGGGACGGCGCGCTCATCGACGTTCTCGCGCCCGCGTTCGAGAACGTCGTCGCGGTCGATCGGTCGAGCGCGCAGCTCGAGCGGGCCCAGGCACGGGTGCACCGCCGCGGATTTTCGAACGTCCGCCTGCTCAAAGCGGAGCTCGGCTCGAAGGAGCTCCACGCGCACGTGGGAGAAGGCGCCGACGTCGTCTTCGCGTCGCGCATCTTGCATCACGCTCCGCGGCCCGTGGATCTCGTCCGTCAGCTCGCCTCGCTCGCCAAGCCGGAGGGGCCGTCGTCGCCGGGCGGCGCGGTCGTGGTCGTGGACTACGCCCGCCACGACGACGAATCGATGCGCGACGAGGCCGATTTGTGGCTCGGTTTCGAGCCCGAGGAGCTACGACGGTTCGCGCGCGACGCCGGGCTCGGCGACGCCGTGGTGATTCGACTTCCGGCCGCGTTCTGCGGCCACGGGAAAGACGTGCGCCTGCCGTGGCAGGCGATGATTGCAAGGAGACAAGGCAATGGGAACGAGTGAAAACTTCAAGGTCGCGGACATCTCCCTCGCCGAGTGGGGCCGCAAAGAAATCGCGATCGCCGAGAGCGAAATGCCGGGCCTCATGGCGCTCCGCAAGGAGTACGGCGCGGAGAAGCCCCTCAAGGGCGCGCGCATCGCGGGCTGCCTCCACATGACGATCCAGACCGCCGTGCTCATCGAGACGCTCACGGCGCTCGGCGCGGAAGTGACCTGGACGAGCTGCAACATCTTCTCGACGCAGGACCACGCCGCCGCGGCCATCGCCAAGACGGGCGTGCCGGTCTTCGCGTGGAAGGGCATGACGGAAGCCGAGTACGAGTGGTGCATCGAGCAGCAGCTCAAGGCCTTCGCCGGCGGCAAGGGCCCGAACATGATCCTCGACGACGGCGGCGACCTCACGGTCATCGCGCACGAGAAGCACCCCGAGCTCTTCGACGGACCGGACCCGATCCGCGGCCTCTCGGAGGAGACGACGACGGGCGTCCACCGCCTCTACGAGATGGCGAAGAAGGGCACGCTCAAGGTGCCGGCGATGAACGTCAACGACTCGGTGACGAAGTCGAAGTTCGACAACCTCTACGGCTGCCGCGAGTCGCTCGGCGACGGCCTCAAGCGCGCCACCGGCGTCATGTTCGCCGGCAAGGTCGCCGTCGTCGCGGGCTACGGCGACGTCGGCAAGGGCTGCGCGCAGGCGCTCCGCGGCCTCGGCGCGCGCGTCCTCGTGACCGAGATCGACCCGATCTGCGCGCTGCAGGCGGCGATGGAGGGCTACGAGGTCACGACGATGGAGGAAGGCGCGCCGCAGGCCGACATCATCGTCACGGCGACGGGCTGCTCCGGCATCGTCCGCGCCGAGCACATGAAGGCCATGAAGGATCAGTCGATCCTCTGCAACATCGGCCACTTCGACTGCGAGATCGACGTCGCCTGGCTCGAGAAGAACCCCGAGATCAAGGAAGAGAACGTCAAGCCGCAGGTCGACCAGTTCATCTTCCCCGACGGCAAGCGCCTCACGCTGCTCGCGCGCGGCCGCCTCGTGAACCTCGGGTGCGCGAACGGCCACCCGTCGTTCGTCATGAGCTCGTCGTTCTCGAACCAGACGATCGCGCAGATCGAGCTGTGGAAGAACCACAAGAACTACGAGAAGAAGGTCTACACGCTCCCGAAGAAGCTCGACGAGAAGGTCGCGGCGCTGCACCTCGGCAAGCTCGGCGTGAAGCTCACGAAGCTCACGGCCGATCAGGCGGCCTACCTCGGCGTGTCCGTGGAAGGTCCGTTCAAGCCGGAGCACTACCGCTACTGAGCGATCGCCGCGCGCGGGCGCCTCGATTCGAGGGTGCCCGCGCGATGAACGAAGCCGGCGCGAGCTTTCGTGGCTCCGCCGGCTTTTCTTTTGACTCGTATCGCCTCGGGATGACTGGGGATCGTCGTTCGCCCGACGAACGGGGTTGTTCGTTGGAGCCGAGGTTCGCTAGACCTCGTCGTCGCTCTCGATCGTGGTGTTTCACATCGCCATCGCGGGCACGTTCCGGGAAGCGTTCGCGTGACGAACGCTCCCTCCTTAACCCCCTGCTTTTTTCGAGGAAACATCCCATGATTCGCAAATATCTTTCGACGGCGCAGCTCTTGGCGACGCTGATCCTCGGCGCCGTGACCTCCGTTTCGGTCACTGGTTGCGAAGACACCGCGGCCCTCACGGCCACGAAGACCACGGCCTTCGCGAAGCTCACCGAGGCGCAGTCGAAGCTCTCGTCCGCGTTGAGCACGCTCGACGCGGCGGCCAAGAAGCTCGACGCGTTGCCCGCGGCGACGCCCGGCCTCGCCGACGTGAAGGCGAAGCTCGCGGCGCAGAAGACGAACCTCGACAAACTCAAGGCCACGTTCGACGGCTTCGGGAGCAAGTTCGAGGAGGCGGCGAAGTCTGGCAGCAAGGAGGCGCTCGAGACGGTGGTCAAGGCGCTCGACACGAACGTCGCGTCGCTCGGCCCGATCGAAACCGCCGTCGAGGACGCGTCGAAGAGCGTGGCGTCGCTCGAGACCGCGGCGGTTGCGGCGGCGGCACCGGCGACCCCTCCTTCGTCGTCATTCGATCGCAAACTGAGCACGGGCTACGAGATCAAGGCGGCCAGCGACGGGGTCGAGCACGGGCTCGTCGGCTTCGTCGAAGACGCGCAGAAGCCGGTCGACAAGACGACGTGGTTCAACTTCGACCAGCTGACGTTCAAGACGGGCGGCGCCGAAATCGACATGGACAAGTCGAAGACGCAGCTCGACAACGTGATCGAGATCCTGAAGGCCTTCCCGAAGGTGAAGATCAAGATCGGCGGCTACACCGACAACACCGGCGCGGCGGCCGCCAACAAGAAGATTTCGCAGTCCCGCGCGGACGCCGTGAAGAAGGCGATCGTGGCGGGCGGTGTCGCGGCGAACCGGCTCGAAGCCGAGGGCTACGGTCCGGAGCACCCGGTGTGCGAGGCGAACGACACGGACGAGTGCAAGGCTCAGAACCGCCGCATCGCGATCCGCGTCACCGCGAAGTAGGTCGCTTCGTCGAAGCGTCGATCGGTCGCTTCGGAGCGCCGGTGTACCCTCGGGTGCGCCGGCGCTCTTTTTCGGGGATCGCGCGAAGGTGGCACGCACGCGCGCTCGAGGGCTTTGCTGTGACCGCCGGTTGACGCCCGAACCCGGACCGCCCATTCACGCATCGCGTTTGCACGTCGCTGAACGTCCAGGATCCCGTCGACGTCGGCGTCGCGCGGACGTGGAACGTCCTTTGCGTTACGCACCGACGCTTGTCGTTCGGATGGCGTCTCCTCGTTGCGTTCATGGCCCTCGTGGTCCTCGCCGTCTCTTCGTCGGTGAATGCCGCGGGCGCCGTCCTCGCGCCGATCGGGAGTCCGCCCTTCGACGACGTCCACGTACGAATCGCGATGGCCACGTCGTCGTCGGGCACGAGCACGCGGTGGGTCGAGGTCGTCGTTCCACCGCACGAGCGCGCGATGTGGCTGGTCCCCGCTCGACCGGGCGCCACGATCGACGGCGCGGTCGATCGGTGGCTCGACGCGCTCGATCGGGCGACGACGCCGCACGTCCTTCCACCGGATGGCGTCCCGCCCTGCGACATGCCGCGCGCGACCGATCGGGTCGATCCGTGGACGATCGCGCACGACGGGAGTACGGCGAGCGCGACGAGCTCCACGAGCGCAGCGGCCCCCCGTACCTTCGTCACGGCGGCCGCCGTCCTGGCCCACGCCGCCGACCGCGGTTACCGCGTCACGCCGGATCTGGAGGCGCGCATCGACGCCTTCTATCGGAGCGGTTGGCAACTCCTCGCGCTCGAGCTCGGTCCGTCGGCGATCCCTTCGACGTCGGGGACGCTCCGCGTGACCGACGACGGCGGCGCCGTCCTGCCGCTCATGCTCACCGGTGGATCGGGCGTGCATGTCACCGCCTTCACGATGGGCCCCGGCGTCGCTTCGGCGCCTTGGACCGTCGAGATCGATCCCAGCCAGCTCCGATGGGGAAGCGAGGGGAGCAACTACGAGTCCTTGCGCCGCGCGCTCGTCGAAGGGGGCGCCTGGCTCCGCGAGACGTCGTCGCACGCCGTGCTCTTCGACGGGATCCGGAGCCCCGGCGTCGAGATCCCTTCGGTCATCGACGCCTATTTCGACGATCCTTCGTGCAGGGAGCGCGTCCGCGCCGTCGGGCGCGGCCTGGGCGTCGCCGAGACTTCGGACCTGTCCTGCGCGGGGAGGTCCGATCTCGCGCTCGCCTTCTCGTCGCTGGCGCGAGAGACGGCTGTCCTCACGCGGTGGTCGGCGGTGGTGCCGGAGGGGGCGTTCGTGTCGAACGTCGCGTTCGAGTTCTCCAGGTCGTCGCCGGAGCGAGCGCCGCTCTTCCGTGCGTCGAGCTACGACGCGTGCGAGGTGGCGCCGGCGCCGTCGTCCCCTGCGCAGGAGGCGGAGCGTGCACCCGTGAGCGATGGATGCGGAGGCGCGGTCGTCGCCGCCGGCTCTGACGATGGCACGGAGGAGAGCGTCGAGGACACATCGGCGGAGGGATGCAGCTCCGATTCGTCGGGGTGGGACGACGACGACACGTGCGGAGAGGACGAGGGCTGCCCGAGCGAAGACACGAGCGCGTCGTCGGACGGATGCTCGAACTCCCCCGACGAGGGTGGCTCGGACGAAGGCGACGACGGCTGGGACAGCGAGGACGGCGACGATGGTTGGGACACCGAAGACGGCGACG
>JBGAHN010000078.1:0-24738 GCA_044226145.1 Labilithrix sp.
CACAGAGCGCGCCGTCGCCGAGCTCGTCGCCGCCGGCTGCTTCGTTCGCGAAGTGCGGCCCGTCCGGAGCTCGCTCGAGGAGGTCTTCGCGGAGCTCACGCGCGACGCCGCCCCGTCGAGCCCCGACGCGACCGACGCGTCGAGCTCCACGACCGAGGAGGCACCATGAGGAGCTTCTGGCCCATCTACAAGCGCGAGCTCTTCGCGTTCTTCGTGACGCCGCTCGCGTGGGTGCTCGTCACCGCGTTCTTGTTCGTGCAGGGCATGCACTTCTTCTTGCTCGTCGACCACTACGCGAGCCTCGGCGCGAGCGCGCAGGCGAGCGACCAGACGCCGCTCCAGTCGTTCTTCGGGAACACGGTGCTGCCGTACCTCGTGCTCTTCCTGTTCCTCCCTCCGATGACGATGCGCTCGTTCGCCGAAGAGCGCGCGTCGGGGACGATCGAGACGCTCATGACCGCGCCCGTGTCGAGCGCGGGCGTCGTCCTCTCGAAGTTCGCCGCCGCGGTCACGATGTACGTCGCGATGTGGCTCCCGACGACGCTCTACCTCGTCATCCTCCGGCGGACCGGGTCGATCGATCTCGGAGTCGTCGCCTCGGCGTACCTCGGGCTCTTGCTCGTCGGCGCCGGCTACCTCGCCATCGGTCTGCTCATGAGCGCGCTCACCAAGAGCCCCTTCGTCGCGCTGGTCCTGACGGCGCTCGCGTTCCTCGGCCTCTTCATCTTGGGCATCGGCGAGTTCATCGCGCCGCCCGGCACGCTCATGCACGACGTCTGCGCGCACGTGTCGGTGTGGGCGCACATGAACGATTTCGCCGCCGGCATCGTCGACGCGCGCCGCCTCGTCTTCTACGGATCGCTCGTCGTCGTCCCGCTGTTCGCGACGGTCCGCGTCGTCGACGCCTGGAGGTGGGGCTGATGGCTCGCTCGAAAGACAAGGGCGCACCCGCGGTCGAGGCGCCGAAGCGCCGGCTCGCGTTCCTCGATCCGGAGCGGGCCTCGCAGCTCGTCGGGATCGTCGCGGCGGTGATCGTGGCCGTGCTCGCGAACGTCTTCGTGGCGCGCCGGTTCACGCGCTGGGACTGGACCGAGAACAAGCGCTACTCGCTCTCTCCGGCCACCGTGCAGACGCTCCGCGGGCTCGAAGAGCCGGTGTCGATCTGGCTCCTGCTCGGGCCGGCCGATCCGCTCGAGCAGAGCGTCAAGCAGCTCCTCGTCGCGTACGCGGCCGAGACGACGAAGCTCGATGTACACTACATCGATCCGGATCGCGACGTCCTCGCGCTCGAAGACGTCAAGAAGCGCTTCAAGATCGAGACGGGGCGCACCGAAGAGGGGCACGTCATCGCCGACGCGATCGCGGTCGTCGCGCGCGGCGACAGACACTGGTTCCTTTCCGCGGCCGACATGGTCCAGGTCGCGGCCTCCGACGGCACGAAGGTCTCGCCGCGCGAAGAGCAGGCGCTGACGGGCGCGATCCGCAACGTCCTCGGCGGCGAAAAGGCGAAGCTCTGCTTCACGTCGGGCCACGGCGAGATGAGCCCGCTCGACGCGAGCGAGCTCGGCACCGCGCTCCTCAAGGACATCCTCGAGAAGGACAACTACGAGATCACGGTCGTCGACACGTCGGCGCCGAACGCGCACGAGCCGTTCGCCGGGTGCGAGGTCGCGGTCGTCGCCGGCATGCGCGGCGCGTTCACGAAGGACGAGGCCGAGCGCCTGCGGACGTACCTCCTCGGCGGGGGCAACCTGCTCCTCGCGGCGAGCCCCATCGTCGGCGACACGTCGACGGGCCTCGTCCCCCCGGGCCTCGAGCGCGCGCTCTCACCGTTCGGCATCGGCCTCGACGACGCGCTCGTCATCGAACGCGATCCCGACGCGGCGTTCCCCGGCGGCGGAGGCATGCGCTTCGTGGCGCGCGTCAAGGATCAGCCCATCACGCACGGCCTCGTCCGCGAAGAGGGGAGCCCCTACGAAGCGCCGCGGGTGGTGCTCCAGCTCGCGCGGTCGCTGCGCCACGTCTCCGAGCCCGGGAGCGCCGCGGCCGTCGACTTGCTCGCGACGAGCGACAAAGCCTTCGCGCTCACGAACGTCGTCGGCGCGGCCGATTGGCAAGACGAGCCCAAGAAGCGGGAAGGGGATCTCGAAGGCCCGCTCGTCCTCGCGATGGCGTCCGAGCGGCCGAAGGTCACGCCGTCGGCATCGCACGGTCCGCGCGTCGTCGTCCTCGGCTCGGCGAGCGTGCTCACCCAGGGGACGTTCCGCGAGCCTTTGCCCCTGCGCGGCGCGGCGCTCGTCGTCGAGAGCTCCATCTCGTGGCTCGCATCGAAGCCGCAGGTCCTCGACATCCCGGAGCGGAGCGCCGTGGCCGCCGGTCTCCGCATCACGGAGGAGTCGCGCGCGTCCATCCGGCGCTACGTCCTCTTCTTCATGCCGGGGGCGGCGGCGATGCTCGGCGTGTGCGTCGCGCTCCTACGCCGCTCGAGCGAAGGAAAGAAGCGCGGCCCGAGGAAGGCGTGAAGCGGTACGCGACGACGATCGTGCTCGTGATCGTCGCGATCGCGCTCGGCGTCGGGCTCTGGTTCGATCGGAACCGCCCGACCGAGGGCGAGCTCGCGCTCCGGCAGAACAACGTCTTCGTCACGTGGCAGCGCGACGCGCTCTCGCGCATCGAGATCGTCCACGAGGGCGAGACCGTCGTGATCGAGCGCGATCCCAAGGCCGACTCGGCGTGGCGGCTCGTCGCGCCCGTGAACGCGAGCGCGGACCAAGCCGCCGTCGAGCGCCTCGTCATGAGCCTCGAGTTCGCGACGGTCCTGCGCAAGGCCAGCGAAGGACCGGGTCTCGGGTTCGAAGCGCCGCGCGCCACGGGGCGCCTCGTCATGGGAGAGCGCACCGCGACCTTCACCCTCGGCGCTCCCGCGTCCCGCCCCGAGGGCGCGAGCTACCTCCGCGTCGACGGCGGCGGGCCCCTCGTCGTCTCGTCCGAGCTCACCGGCGCGCTCTTGCAGTCGTCCGACGCGTACCGCGATCGGTCGCTCGTGCCGTATTTGTCGATCGAATTGGCGCGGTTCGAGGTGAGCTTGGCCGGCGGGACCCGCGATGCCGGCGAGACCGGCGAGGCCGGCGGAGGGTTCGCGCTCGAACGCCGCGGGGAGACCTCCTTCGACGTCGCGAGCGAAGGTGTCCGCGCATCGCGCGAGGCGCTCGACGGCGTGTGGGGCGCGCTCGCCGAGCTCCGCGCCGACCGCTTCGTCGCCGCCGACACGCCGACGGGCGACGTGCTCCTCACCTTCCGCATGACGCCGAAGGACGCGGCGAAGCCCCCCGCCGAGTTCGTCGTGACGACCGGCTGCTCGGACCTCCCGGACGACGTCCTCTTGGTGCGCAAGACGCCGAGCCCGCTCGCCGCCTGTGTGCCCAAGGCCGCCGCGTCCGGTCTCCGCAAGACGCCGGGCGCGCTCGTCGACACGCACTTCTTCTCCCTCCGCGCCGACGAGATCGAAGAGCTGCGCCTCGAGTGGCTCGCCGCCGTTCCGGGCGCTCCGCCCATCGAAATCGCCCGCAAAGGCGACGGTTTCCATGAGCGCTTCCCGAGCGATCGAGACCTGAGCCCCGAAGAAGCCGACGCCGCGAGCGTGTTGCTCGACCGCATCGTGACCTCGACGGCCGAGCGTGTGACGCGTGCGCCTGCCCAAGGCCCCAACGGCGCATCGCCCCCCTTCACGGTGCGCGCGCGGGTGCGTTCGGGCGACGTCGAAGAGTCCGTCGAGCTCGCCGTCGCGCCGGAGGACGCATCGAAGCTCGGAGCGTCCCCGATCCTCGTTCGACGCGTCGACGACGGCGCGCACCTCGACGTCTCCCCCGCCGCCGCGCGGTGGCTTTTGCCCCGAAAAACCAGCTTGCGCCCGCGCGTGCTCCTCGGCGAGACCCGCCGCGTCACGCGCGTCGCCCTCCACTGCGGCGTCGCGCAAGAGCTGGTCGACGATGGCCACGGGTTTCGCTTCGTCGAGCCGAAGGGTTACGAGGTCGACGTGTCGCTCCTCGACGCGATCTCGGCGCTGACGCGGGGACGCATCGAAGCCTGGGTGGCCGACGCGCCGTCGCCGGCGTTCGGGCTCCCCATCGGCGACGAGGGTGCCTGCCGTGTGTCGCTCGGGTTCGAAGACGGCAAGTCGCCGATCGCGATCGCCTTCGGTGCCGAAGGCGAAGGCGGCGTGTACGGAAAGCGGAGCGACGACCCCGCCGTCTTCCTCGCGCCGAAGTCCCTCCGCGAGCGGATGGCGCGCATCTACGTGAGCCGCGCCTACCTCCGCGCGCCCGCGGATCGGATCGCGTCGGTCACGGCCGCCTACGCCGGAAAGCCGCTCGCTTCCGTGCCGTCCGCGACGCTCGTCGATCTCGCGTCGTCGCTCTACGCCGACCGCGTCGTGTCGCTCGGGGCATCGAAGCTCTCGGGTCGTGCGCCGCTCCTCACCCTCGACGTCCGCGAAAAGGAGGGCGGATCGGGCGCGAAAATCACGTGCGCCCGCGTGGAAGCCCCGGCCGAGTGGTGGTGCGAGCTCGCGGGGGTTCGGGCGACGTTCGCGGTGGCGGCCGAAAAGCTCGATCCGCTCGTCGCGCCCCCGCCGGTCGATGCGGGCCCCGAGCTCCCGGAGGCGGGTGTTGCGCGCGATCCCGGGGCGCGATAGACCGTTCTTCCGTGGCATCGCGCGCAGTCTCGAAGGCAGGCGCTTCGCTCCGCGCCCGCGCGAGCGGTGACGCGGCGCCGTCCGGGATCGCACGCAAGGCCCGCGTCGCGCCCGCGCCCGCCGATGCCCCCGCGTCCTCTGGCGCGCCCGTGTCCGCTTCGTTCTACAGGGGCAAGGGGCGCCCGAACGCCGGCGTCGCGCGCCCCATCGTCAAATGGGCGGGGGGCAAGGCGCGCCTCGTCGAGCGCCTGCTCGCGCTCATGCCGCCGGGCACGTTCGACACCTACGCCGAGCCCTTCTGCGGCGGCGCGGCGATGTTCTTCGCGCTCGGCAACGAGACCCGCCGCCGCTTCCGCCGCGCGATCCTCTCGGACAAGAACGAGGAGCTCATCGCCCTCTACCGCGCCATCCAGTCCGACGTCGGACGCCTCGTCGACCGGCTCGCCGCGTACCGCGACGAACACCTGCCGCTCGATCTCGATGGGCGCCGCGCGCACTACTACGACGTGCGCGAAACGAACACGCAGGGGAAGAGCGACGTCGAGCGCGGGGCGCGCCTCATCTTCCTCAACAAGACCTGCTTCAACGGCCTTTGGCGGGTGAACGCGTCGGGCCAGTTCAACGTTCCGTTCGGCCGCTACCTCCGCCCGCGCATCCTCGACGCCGAGGCCCTCGCCATGGCGCACCGCGCGCTCCAAGGCGTCGAGCTCCGCCTCTCGGATTTCGCGGAGGTCGCGGGCGAGCTCTCGCGCGGGGATTTCGTCTATTTCGACCCGCCGTACGTCCCCTTGTCGAAGACGGCGAACTTCACGGCCTACGCGGCGAGCCGCTTCGACGAGCACGAGCAAGAGCGCCTCGCCGACACGCTCGAGGCCCTCCGCGTGCGCGGCGTCCGCGCGATGCTCTCGAACACGTGCTCGGACGTCACGCGCGAGCTCTACGGACGCAACAAGCGCCTCGTCATGACGACGATCTCCGTCCCGCGCTCGATCAACTCCGACCCGACGAAGCGGGGCGACGTCGACGAGCTCGTGGTCTTGAACTACACCTCGCCCATGCTCCGCCGAAAATCGAGGACGCCATGAGCGCGTTCGAACGCGGCCGCGACCCTGGTGCTCCTCCGCCGGCTCCCCCGCATTCGCACGCGCTCGCGCCGGAAGAAGTGCTGCGCTTCAAGGTCAAGGCGGAGCTCCGCAAGCGCATGCGCGGCGTCCGCAAGACCACGCCGCTCGACGCATGCGCATCGCGCTCGGCGGCGATCGTCGACCGCTTGAAGGCCCACCCGGCGATCGCGTCCGCCAAGAGCGTCGCGCTCTTCTGGCCGATGATCGAGCGCCACGAGGTCGATTTGCGCCCGCTCGACGCGCTCCTCCGCGCGCGCGGCGTTCGCGTCGCGTACCCGGCCATCGACGAAGCCACGAACGTCATGACGCTCCGCTTCGTCGACGATCTCGAGCACCTCCACGAACGCGGCTACGGTTTCATGGAGCCGACGCACGACGCGCCCGAGGCCGTCCTCGACGCCGTCGTCGTCCCGGCGCTCGCGATCGACCCCAGCGGCTACCGCATCGGCTACGGCGCCGGCTACTACGACCGCACGCTCCCCCGCTACGCGCCGCCCGCGACGACGATCGGCGTCGCGTTCGACTGGCAGCTCGTCAGCGAGGTCCCCGTGACCGAAGGCGACGTCGCGGTCGACCACGTGGTGACCGACGCGCGCACGCTCGCGTCCGTCGTCGCGGGTTGAGCGCCGCGGCTCAGTTGCCGTTGCGTCGCGCCGCGCCCGCCTTCTTCTGGCAGGCCGTGCACACGCCGTACATCTCGTGCTTGTGGCTCTTCAGCATGAAGCCGTAGCGCGCCGCGATCTTCTCTTGGAGATCTTCGATGCGGGGCTCCTCGAACTCCACGATGGTCCCGCAGTCGACGCAGATGAGGTGGTCGTGGTGCGATTCCTCGTCGGCGAGCTCGTAGCGGGTGAGACCGTCGCCGAACTTGCGCTCGAACGCGACGCCGCACTCCGTCAGGAGCTTCAACGTCCGGTAGACGGTGGCGTAACCGACCTTGGGATCCTGGCGGCGCACGTCCGCGAGGAGCTCTTCGATGCTCACGTGGTTCGGCGAGCGGAAGAACGTCTCGACGATGAGCTTGCGTTGGTCCGTCGTCCGCAGCCCGCGCTTGAGCATGTGCTCGGCGAGCAGCGATCGGAAGTGCTCGAGATTGGGGTTCGTCATGACGGCCACTGGCTTCCCTCGTCGAATCCTACCAGGATCGCACCGTTCAGGATCGTTCGATGGGCAATCCTTCGGATTCCCAGGCCAAAATTCCGCCTTCGAGGAACGCGACGGGGGTTCCTTGTGCGTTCAGCTTCTCGGCGAGCTCCTTCGCCTTCTCCCCGCCGCGATCGTAGAGCACGGCCTGCCCCGGGAGCATGAACAGCTCCGCGAGGCGTCCCTCGATTTCTTCGGCCGGGAGGCTCGTCGCGCGGGGGAGGTGGGCGCGCTTGAACGCGCCGACGTCGCGAATGTCGACCGCCGCCACCGCGCCTCGCTTCACGAGCTCGGCGAGCTCGCGCGCCTTCAGGGCGCCTTCCTGGCGCGGGAGGAAGGGCTCGACCATCGCATGGAGCTGCTTGCGGTTGAGCGGACCGGCTTGTGCGTCGGCGAGCCGCTGATCGACGAAGAGCATGAACGCCGGGACGGCCTGGAGGCGGAGTTGTCGCGCGAGCGCGGGCGATTTTTCGATGTCGAGCTTCAGGACGGCGATCTTGCCCTCGACCTCTTTCGCGAAGGCCTCCACCTCGGGTGCGATCGCGCGACACGGCTCCGACCACTCGGTCACGAACTCGACGAGGGTCGGCACCTCGCTCAGGAGCACCCGCTGCTCGAAATCGCGCTCGGTGACGAACGGTACCGCGTCCGCGGAGCTCCCCTTCGACCCGGGGCTCTTGGAACCGCCGAAGATGTGCATGAATGGCACCCGTAGCCCATCGTTCGGCCCTCGCCAAGCCCTTGCCGAGCTATCCGGTGTTGCGGAGCCCGGCGGCGATGCCGTTGATCGTCAGCAGGATGGCTCGGTCGAGGTCCGGGACGCCCGCGCGTTTGCGTGCGAGGAGCTCGACCTGGAGGAAACTGAGCGGGTCGACGTACGGGTTTCGGAGCTCGATGGACCGCTCGAGCGTCCGCTGGTGCGCGAGGAGCCGACCCTCGCCGAGGACGTCCCGTACGACGCGCACCGCCCGCCCGTGATCGAGGGCGATGCGCCGGAAAATGCGTCGTGCGGCCGCGCGATCCCGGACGAGCCCCGCGTAGCGGCCCGCGATGTCCATGTCCGCGGTGGCGAGCGAGACGGCGACGGCGTCGAGCGTCGAGGCGAAGAACGGCCAGCCCTCGTGCATGCGCCGGACGAACGAGAGCCCCCGTTCGCGGACGAGCTTTCCGAGGGCGTGCCCGGCGCCGAACCAGCCGGGCACCATCTGCCGCGACTGGGTCCACGCGAAGACCCACGGGATGGCGCGGAGATCTTCGAGCCGCCGCTCGCCCTCGCGCGCGCGGTGCGTGGGCCGCGAGCCGATGTTCAGCATCGCGATCTCGTCGAGCGGCGTGGAGCCCTCGTAGTAGGCCAAGAAATCCGGATCGCCGACGAGGGCGCGGTAGAGGGCGAGGCTGTCGTTCGCGACGCCGGCGAAGGCGCGCTCGAACTCCGCGATCTCGCTCGGGGGCGCTTCCCCGCGGCGGGGCAGATCCGTCGACGCGAACAGGACGCCGCTGACGGTCCGCTCGAGGTTCCGCTCGGCGATCTCGGGCAGGAGGTACTTCCAGCCGACGACCTCTCCTTGCTCGGTGAGCTTGAAGCGCCCGGCGATCGAGCCCTTCGGCAAGCTCTCGATGGCGCGCTGCGAGGGGCCGCCGCCGCGCCCGATCGAGCCGCCGCGGCCGTGGAAGATCTTCAGCGCGACGTCGTTCCGTCGCGCGAGGCCCACGAGATCTTGCTGCGCGCGGTAGAGCGCGAACGACGACGCGAGGATGCCGGCGTCCTTGTTCGAGTCCGAGTAGCCGAGCATGATCTCTTGGCAGCGCCCGCGCAGATCGAGGTAGCGCGCATAGCTCGGCGCTCGGAAGACACGTTCCATCGTGAAGGCGGCGCGCTCCAGGTCGTCGAGCGTCTCGAAGAGCGGCACGATCGATACGCCGGCGACGCCTTCGTGCGGCCGGTACGTCCCGACGCTCTCGGCGAGCGCCAAGGCCTCGACGATGTCGCCCTCGCCGCGGGTCATGCTGAGGATGAACGACTCGGCGCCGCGGCCGCCCGTGACCGAGCGGATGCGCGCGACGGCCTCCATGGCGCTCCGGCCCTCGCGCGTGCCCTCGCGGATCCACGCAGCGGGGACGCGGACGTCGAGCCTCGCCAGGTGCAGCCCGAAGGTCTCGATCTGCCGGCGCAGCGCGCGCACGTCGCGGAGCCCGGCGTGCGCGCCCTTGTTCGCGTCGAGCGATCGCTCGATGGCCGCGAGATCCGCGAGCAACGCGTCGGCGTCCTCGTATGCCCCCGGGGGCAGGGCGAGCGAGAGCCCGGTGCTCTCCCGCGCGCGAAGGATGGCGCCGCGGAGGAGCTCGAGCCGCGCGCGCACGAAGCCGATCTTTCGCCGGTAGGGCTCGTCGCGTGTCGCCGACGCGATGCTCTTCGCGACGTCGGGCAGCTCCGCCGCGTCGCGCTCGATCGAGGCCAGGAGCTCGCCGCTCGTCGTCACGCGACGAGAGCTCTGCGAGAGCGCCTCGCCGAGGGCGTCGAACGAACGCATGTAATGTGCAACGATGCGCGCGGACTGCGCGAGGGCCGTGTCGACGGCGACGTCGGGCGTGACGTTCGGGTTGCCGTCCATGTCGGCGCCGACCCACGAGCCGAACCGGAGCAGCGTGGGGACGCGGACGCCCTCGCCGAAGACGGCGGACGCGGCGCGCTCGATGGCGTCGTAGAACGCCGGGACGCGCGGGAAGAGGATCTCTTCGAGGTAGAAGAGCGTGTTCTTGACCTCGTCGGCGACGCGCGGCTTGTCCTGCCGAATCTCGTCGGTCTGCCAGAGGATCGTGACCTCTTCGCGAAGCGCGCGCTCGATCTCGCGGCATTCGTCCGGCGTGAGCTCCACGCGATCGCGTCGCGCGAGCCACGCCGCGATGCGTTCGTGTTTGTCGAGCACGGTGCGGCGCTGGGCTTCGCTCGGGTGGGCCGTGAAGACGAGCTCGACGTCGATCGTCGCGAGGAGCGCCTCGAACGCCTCGCGCGTCATGCCCCCGTCGGCGAGCTTCCGGAGCTCGCGCTCGAACGAGCCCGACTGCGCGATCCCTTCGCGTGCGTAGTCCCGCCGCCGCCTCGTCCGGTGGTGCTGCTCGGCGAGGTTGACGAGCTGGAAGTAGTGGGTGAACGCGCGCGCCACCCGTTCGGCGCGATCGGCGTCGAGCGCGGCGATGGCCTCGCGCATCTGCTTCGCGGCCGCCCCACGTCGCCCCTTGCGACGCCGTTCCTTGGCGAGCGCGCGCACGTGCTCCTCGAGCTCGAGCAGGCCGGCCCCTTCCTGCTCGACGAGGACCTCGCCGAGCAGGCGGCCGAGCTCGGAAACGTCGCGCTTCAGCGCGTCGAACGGATCGCTCATCCTGGTGCCGGCAGCACCCGACGTGCCGCGCCTCCTTTCGCCTGCGGTCGAGGTCGCTCGCCGCGCCCGCCGTGCCTCAGTTGACGCCGCTCGTGCGTCGGGCGCATCCGAACTCGACACCGACCGTGCCCTTCGGATCTTCCTTCACCGCGTCGCAGACCGACGTGCAGAGGACGATCTTCGACGGCTTGCTCGGATCGTCGAAGCGCCACCCGCCGCTCTCGCACTTCGCGTCGTAGCCGAGCAGCTTCTTCGGTCCGTCGCTCGGCGTGTATGAGACGTTGATCTTGTTGAAGTCGAGCGACTCTCCGGCTGGCGGCGCGGGGATGTCGAGATCGCACGACAGCGACTTCAGGCGGATCTCGTCGATCTTGTCGGCGAACTGCTTCTCCGTGATGCTCGGGTCGCCGACGTCGATGAGGATGGCCTTCTCGGTCCCGCCCTTGTCGGCGATGTCGTTGAGCTTCGTCAACGATTTGCCGACGCCGATCACGTAGGTCGGCACGGCGTCCTTGTACTTCGCGACCTCCTTGCCGATGTTCTCGACGGTGTTGCCGTCGCACTTCTGGGGATCGCCGTCGGTGATCAGGACGACCACGGTCTTGGCTTCGGGGTGTGCGTCGGCGTTCGCTTTCGCGGTGGGGAGCAAGCCCTTGAGCGCGGGCAGGGTCGGCGTTCCGTCGCCGGAGCCGCCGAGCTGGCTCGTGTTGGGCAGCGCGTCGGCGAAGGGCTTCGCGTTCGGGAGCGCCGTGAGCGCGACGTCGAGCTTCTCGTAGCTCGAGACGTTGCAGGCGTTCGCCTCGGTGTTCGGAAAGAGCGTCATCGCCGCCTGGATGCCCTCCGCGCGGCTCGAACCGAGGAACGACTTGAAGGCCTTGGAGACCGGGTAGAGCTTCTTCTCCGGATCGCCGTGGTCGCCGTCGCCCATGCTGCCCGACTTGTCGAACAAGAAGTAGATGTAGACCGGCTTGCGCTCCGCGTTCGCCGTCTGCGCCGCGCACGCGCCGCCGTCACTGACGTTGCCGACGGAGCCGTCCGCGCCGTCGTTCGGATCGTCGTTGCCGAAGCCGCCGTTGTTCGGGTCGCCATTGCCGTTGCCGTTGCCGTTCGGTGAGCCGTTGATGTCGGCTTCGCCGAACTCGGCTTTGTCGGCGGAGTCTCCGCACGCGAAGGCGAGCCCGACGAGGGAGGTGAACGCGGCAGCGACGAGGCGGGAAGGGCGAGGAAGGGGCGAGGGCATGGATCGAAGGCTAGAGCCCTGCCCTACCGTTTCAACGTAAGAATCCGCCCACGAAAGCCACCTTGGCAGGCATGTGCAGTCCACATGCATACGGCGCGCGCACGTGCGCTCCGGACGCATACATCGTGCTCTCCGACCCGAGAAACACCCCGCTTCGATGCGCGCGTTTCACGAGGAATTCGTCGAAAAAGCGAGCACGACGCGAATGGCGCGCGCGATGTCGGGGTGCACGGACATGGCGGCGAGCGCCTCATCGACGGGCATCCACACCGCGCCGAGGAGGTAGTCGGCGTCGTGAACGACCGGCGGAGGCGCGAAAGGCCCCTCGAGCGATGCGGCGAAGAACGCGGTCGTCACGTCGTACGCCACGCCGGCCCAAACGAACGGATAGCGTTCGACGTGCTCGCTCTCCGGGTGGACGATGACGTCGAGGCCCGTCTCCTCGCGCGTCTCGCGTCGTGCGGCTTCGGCGGCCGTCTCGCCCGCTTCGATCGCGCCGCCCGGCGGGAAGATCCCCTCGACGCCGCTCACTGGATCGCGCAGCCGGACGACCAGGAGATGCCCCTCGGCGACGCACACGGTGGACGCACGCCTTCGCTCGGTGGCCATGGCGTCAGGATACCGCGTCTGGCGCGCGCACCGGGCCGCCTCTAACATGCGCCGGCCATGTCGAAGTCGAGCCACGTCTCCGAGACGCCCGCGACGGCGTTCCTGAAGAAGAACGGCGTCGCGTTCACGGAGCATTCCTACGACTACGAAGAGCGCGGCGGGACGCGTGCGTCGTCGGAGAAGCTCGGGGTCGACGAGCACGTCGTCGTCAAGACGCTCGTGATGGAAGACGAGGACAAGAAGCCGTTGGTCGTCCTCATGCATGGCGACCGCGAGGTCTCGACGAAGAACTTCGCGCGGCAGATCGGTCGAAAGCGGGTCGAGCCGTGCGTCCCCGACGTTGCCCAACGCCACTCGGGATATCAGGTCGGCGGCACGAGCCCGTTCGGTCTGCGGAAGCCGATGCCCATCTTCGTCGAGCGGACGATTCTCGACCTCGACCGCATCTACATCAACGGCGGCCGACGCGGGTTCTTGGTCGGCCTCGATCCCAAGGAGCTCGTGCGCGTCGCGAAGGCCACGCCCGTCGACGTCGCGCTCGCGAAGTGAGTCGCCGACGTGGGCGTCGCCGACTTGCCCGTTCAGCCCGCGAGGAGCGCTTCCACGATCTCGCGCGTGATCTCGTCGAGGTCCTTCGGCAACGCCGAGCGTTCGACGAGCTCTCCGCTCGCATACGTCCATCGGCCGTCTTCGCGAACGAAGCGTGATCGCTCCGCGAACGATCGGTCGATCCCGCGCTCGAAGATGCGTGCGACGAAGACGACCTGGCCTTCGTCGCCCGCGCTCGCGGCGAAAAGCACCGAGAGGCCCAAGAAACGCTGCCGATCTGTGACGCGCCCGAGCTCGCGCGCCAGGGCGTCGGCCGGCAGCGCGCGATCGTCGTGGCCGCGCGCGAGCGTCTCGACGAGGTAGCCTCCGAGCCCCAACGCGAAGGCGCTGTAACGGGATCGCATCAAGGCTTCGGGCGTCTCGGCCGGCCGTGTCCCGTCGTGACGAGGCTTGCAGCACGCCGCGTACCGCAGACCGGAAAAACAGGGGCAATCGACCGGGCGCGCCATCGATCCGCTCGATAGCATGCGCCCCGCGGAGGACGCGACGGCTACGCCGACTCCAGGTGTTTGACGAGCAGCTTGGCGAACCACGCGCGGAACTGATCGTGCACGTCCCGGTCGTTGCCGAGCCCGATGTTCTCGAAGAGGTGCGCGCCGAGGACCGTCTCGGCGGTCAACGCGAGCGTCGCGAGGACGACGACGAAGCGCGTGTCCTCGAGCGAGGGCGCCTTGACGCCGTCGCGTTTCGTCCGTTTGCGACGGATCTCGTGCGCCGTGTCGACGACGACCCCGAGCGGCCCGCGCTCGTCCGGATGCGCCATGCCTTGCAGCGCGAGCCAGAAGAGCACGCGCGACCGCCCCTCGTGGTCGATGGCCTCGAACACGCGGTGCAGGAGGCGCGCGATGGAGTCTTCCCGCAGATCGGTCGTGCGCAGCGCCTCCAAGATGGGGGAGAAGATCGACTGCTGGACGCGCGCGACGACGGCCTCGACCAGCGCCTCGCGGCTGCCGAAATGGTGGAGCACGGTCGGGTGGGAGACGCCGACGTCGGCGGCGACCTCTTGCAGCCGGATGCCCGCCGGGCCGGATGCGATCAGTCGACGTTCCGCGGCGTCCAGGATCGCCGTGCGGGCTTCTTCGGCCGTGCGTCTCTTGCGCGGCGCTGCGGCACGTTTCGTCGACGCCATCGGGTCCCTTCTACTACCAGCCTTCCGCGAACGGTCGCGCTTCATTCGCGCGCGCCGAGGCACGTGTGGACCTTATTGACAGTCCTGTTGGTAGGTGCTATTGACATTCTTGTCGGTATCGAAGGCAAACGAGGCAAACGAGACGGGGGGCGAACGAGGTGAAACCATGGTCCTGGGAGAGCTCTTGCAAAAGAAGGGATACGACGTCGGCACGGCCGCCCAGGCGATTCGCGCGCTCATCGCGAATCCCGACGATCTTCCCCAAGTCTTCACCATCATCGACGCGCTCTCGGGCAACACGGCCGCGCGCCTCTTGCGTCGGCTGAAGGCGCTTCCGCAGGGCACGGTCATTTTGGAGGACGCCGGCGCGATCCGGCGGCTCCTCTCCGATCGCGAAGCCTTGCGCGCGATGCCCGAAGGATCGCTCGGTCGTGCGTACCTCCGGTTCGTCGAAGCCGAGGGCATCAGCGCCGAAGGCATCCTCGAGGCGAGCGAGCGTGGTGGAAGCGACCACCGCGACCGGACGACCGACGAGATCGCCTTGTACGATCGCATGCGCGACACGCACGATCTCTGGCACGCGGTGACGGGTTATCAAGGCGACGTCTTGGGGGAGCTCGCGCTGCTCTGCTTCTCGTTCGCGCAGACGTTGAACCCGGCCGTCTTCGTCATCGTCCTCGCGGGCGTCGCCAAGGGGCTCACGCGCGGCAACGTCGGCCTCCTCGTCGAAGGGTACCGTCGCGGTCGGAACGCCGCGTGGTTGCCCGCCGTGTCGTGGGAGGATCTCCTCGCGCGCCCGGTCGACGAAGTCCGCGCCGAGCTCCGCATCGGGCCTCTGCCCGACTACGTTCCTCTCCGTAGCTCGATGCTGCGGGACGCGGGCCTCATCGCCGCCTGACTCCGCGCCGAGCTCCGCGTCGGACCTTCCCGCCTGGCGTCTGGCCCGCCTCGGCCCGCTTCGAGTCTGCCCGCCGCCCGCTCGATGGCCGTCTGCCCATTGCGTGCATCTTGCATGAATGGCGCGTGCCCGGACATGATGGGCATCGCCGCACGTCGCCGCTCGGCGTCGGCCTCGAAGGGATGCACGGATGCCACGGATGCGAAGATGGGCTCGGCTCGGCGTGGCGTTCGGCGCCGTGGTCGTCGTCGTGGCGTTGGTGTTCGCCGGCATGCGGCTCCGAACGGCGGCCCCGCTGCACGGACGCTTCGGCGATGAAGCGATGCTCGCGTTCGAGTTCGCGCGGACGCCGGCCGATCTCGAGGCGGTCCTCGGCGCGGATCCGCCGGACGCGCACGCCATGCACGTTCGCGAAGCCTTCGACCGCGCCAACGTCCTCGATTTCGCGTTCCTCGTGGCTTACGCGGGCCTGATCGCGTCGACGACGCTCCTGGCCTGTCGTCGCAACGGTCGCCCGGCCCTCCGCCACGCGGCCTGGTTGGGCCCGATCGCGGCGTCGGCCGACATCGTCGAGAACGTCGCCCTCTTGCGGCTGACTCGCCCCGCGACCGACGCTGCGACGTGGCTCCTCGTCCTTCGCATCGGCACGTCGCTGAAGTGGGGCCTGCTGGCGCTGGCCGTCGCGGCGTTCGCGGCCGCGTCGCTGCGTCGGACGTGGGCGATCGGCCTGGTCGTCGCGGCGAGCCTCGTCGTCGGCGCGCTGGCGTTCGCCGATCCTCCCCGCTTCGCGCTCTGGCTCGCGGCGCTCATCGGCGTCGGTTGGCTCTGCCAGCTCGCGTACGCCCTCCGTTCGCGATCCCTCTGAAGCGCTCGAAGGCCGCGTCAGCGGGCGCGCGGGTCGAGGGCGTCGCGGCGCTCGGTTTGATATGTCCATATTTCATGCCTAGACATGAAATGTGTCCAAGACGGTGAAGGCCGCCGAATTCAAGCAAACGTGCCTCGCCCTCATGGATGAGGTGGCGGAGAGCCGCGAATCGATCCTCATCACCAAACGCGGCAAGATCGTCGCGAAGCTCGCGCCGGCGTCGACGTCTCGTCCTCCGTCGCTCGGGTGCTTGAAGCACGAGATCGAGATCCTCGACGAGGACTTCTCGCTCCCCGCCTGGAACGTGAATGAGAAAAAAGGTCGCGCGTAGATGCTCCTGCTCGATACGCACGTGCTCGTGTGGCTCGTGACGGACTCGCCGAAGTTGGGAAAGCTCGCGCGACGACGAGCGTCGCGGGGAGCCCACGTCTCGGCGATCTCGTTCTGGGAGCTGGAGATGCTCGCGATGGCCGGACGCATCCGATTGGCGACCAGCGTTTCCGAGGTGCGGGACGTCATCCTGAGGACCAACATCGAGGAGGTTCCCATCGACGGCGTCGTCGCCATGACGGCGGCGCGCTTGGGGATGCACGGCGATCCGGGGAATCGGTTCATCGTCGCCACGGCGCTCGTCCACGGCGCCACGCTCGTGACGGCCGACGCGAAGATCCGATCGATGCCGTCGCTCCGAACCGTCGACCCGACGCGCTGAAGCGTTCGAAGGCCCCGTCAGCGGGCGCGCGGGTCGAGGGCGTCGCGGCGTGCCTCGGCGGCGATGTTCAGCGCGACGACGAAGAGGAACAAGAAGGCGCCCGGGAACGCGAGCAGCCACCACGCGTGCGGCGCGTCGCGGAACTCGCTCATGGTCTCGCCCCACGACGCCGTCGTGTCGAAGAAACGCACGACTTGGACGGGGCCATTCCGCGTGCTCGGGCCGACGCGGAGGAAGTCGAGCGACGCCTCGATGAGGATGACGGCCGGGATGCCGAAGGCGCCCACGACGGCGACCTGGCTCCGGACGTGCGGCATGACGTGTTTGCGGAGCACACGGAGCGGGGAGGCCCCGAGCGCGCGCGCCGCGAGGATGTAGTCGCGCGTCGTGATGCGGAGGACCTCGGCGCGGACGAGGCGCGCGACCTCCGGCCAGCGCGTGGCCGCGATCGCGAAGAAGAGCGTCGCGAGCGTGGCGTGAGGGACCGCGGCTTGGATGCCGAGGACGAGGACGAGCGCGGGGAACGCCGAGACCGTCTCGATCATGCGCGCGGCGAGCGCGTCGACGGCGCCGCCGAAGGTGCCGGCCACGGCCCCGACGAAGCCGCCGAGGACGAGCGACGCGAAGACCGCCGCGACCGCGAACGCGAGGTACGCCCGCGCGCCGTGGACGACGCGCGCGAACACGTCGCGGCCCGCGATGTCCGTCCCGAAGGGATGCCCGGCGACTTCGAAAGGTCGAAGCAGACGCTCCGCGGGATCGGCGGCCGGGGTGGTCGATCCATGTGCGATGAGGGGACCGACCGACCACGTCGTGGCCTGCGCGCGTTCTTCGGTGCTCATCGACGTGAGGGCCGTGGGGTGCGTGACGTTCGGGAAAACGTAGGTTTTCCCATGCACAGTGCATGCAATGGGGAGATCGCTCGCGAGGAAATCGGCGAAGAGCGCGACGAGCACGTACACCATCACGACGAAGAACCCCGCGCGGCCGAGGCGCGCACGTGCGGACGGGCGGCGGTCGGTGAAGAGAGAGGTCGCGCGCTTGCCGGGCCTCGCGTCGATCGACTTCGCGGCCTCGCCGAGCAGGACGATGCTCTCGCGCGGCAGGGCGGGGATGTCGATCCCCTGCTCGCGTTCCCGTTCTCGCTCGACGTCGCTCATGCGGCGCGTCTCCCGTGGCGCTCGCGCACGCGCGGATCGAGCAGGCCGTAGGTCACGTCCGTCCCGACGATGCTCGCCGTCGTGACGGCCGCCGACAGGAGCGTCACCGCGACGATCCACGCGACGTCACGGGCCTCGAGCGCGCGGAGCGTCTCCCAGCCCATGCCCTGGACGCCGAACACCTCCTCGACGACGAACGCGGCGCCGAGCAGCGTCGGGAACTGCACGCCGGCGAGCGTGATCGTCGGGACGAGCGCGTTGCGGAGCGCGTGCACGACGGCGACGCGCAAGGTCCGCGCCCCCTTCGCGCGCGCCGTGCGGACGTAGTCCTCGCCGAGCGCCTCGATCGTCGACGCGCGCTGCTGCTGGGTCATGACCGACAAGGACACGGTCGCGAGCGCGAGGACCGGAAGCATGTATCCTGCACCCGATGCGGAGCCGAACGTCGCGAGGAGCTCGGCCACGAGGAACGTCGGGATCGAATAGAGCCCGAAGAGCACGAGCGCCGTCACCACGTCGACCGCGTGCCCGCGCCGCCACGCCGTCAGCACGCCGAGCGGGATCGCCGCGGCCATCGAGACGAGCAGCGCGAGGAGCGTCATCGACAACGTGAGCTTCGCGCGCGACGCGAGCTTGTCGAAGATGGGCAGGCCGTCGCGGGTCGACAGCCCGAGCTGGCCCGTCGCCGCGCCGAGCACCCATTTCGCGTAGCGCGTCTCGGTGAGCGTGGCAGTCACCTTCTCGCCGCCACCCAGGCTCACGTATTGCGTCCGGTGGACGAACCACCACGACATCCAACCCGAGACGACTTGGCGGATCGCCGCCGGATCGGCGTCTTCGGGGACGACGCCGTAGCGCTCGGTGACCCGCGACGCGATGCTCGTGAGCCGGTGGAGCGCGCGCGCGTCCTTCGTGCGCGGGAGGGTCTCGAAGATCTCGGCGAGCGCGAAGGTGTCGACACCGAGCAGATCTTGCCGCGACAGGTCGCTGTCGCGGGTGGCGATGCGCTGGACGGCGCGGTGCGCGGCGGGATCGGTGAAGTCGACGGAGCGGTCGTCCCAGAAATGCGTCCAGAAGACGACGGCGCGATCCGGATCTTCGAGCGTGCCTTCGTCGCCGAGCTGCATGCGCCGCGCGACGGGGGCGAGCGCGAGGGCGATGCGGCCCCGTTCGACGGGAGAGAACGTGCCGAGGCGTGGCAACACGTACGGCAACCCGGCGCCGCCGATCCGCGCCAGCTTCAGCGCCGCGAGCTCGGATTCGTCGTCGCCCGCCGCGACGTGTCGAAGGCACGCCTCGACGCGCGTGCGCACGTCCTCCGGCGCGACGTTGAAGAACCGCGGCAGGTCCAGGAACTGCGCCCGCCGGAGATCTTCCACGTGGAGCCGCGCCGACGCGGACGGGGCCTCCTCGAACGCACGCGGCTCCGGCAGGAGCGTCGTGAGCAGGAACACGACCAAGCTCACACCGAAGAGCGTCGGGATCGCCCAGATCGCGCGTCGGAGGGCGAACGCGAGCATCGGCCGAACTATAGGGCAATTGTGGCGCTGACCGAACGAACCATCGCACGTTCCCCCGAGTCCTCCGGCGTCCGCCCCACGCCCGCCCCGCGCCGAGCGGCCGAACCTCGACCGAGGCGGACCGCTCGATGCGAGCGGCGGCGGCGATCCGTGCTAGAAGCCGCGGCCTTCGGCCATGATTTCGTTCTCCAACATCTCGAAGCAGTACGGCGGGCAGATCCTCTTCGTCGACGCCTCCTTCTTCCTCGGTCCGGGCGAAAAGGTCGGGCTCGTTGGCCCCAACGGCGCCGGCAAGAGCACGATTTTCCGCCTCATCACGGGCGAAGAGCAGCCCGACGACGGCCTGGTCGATCGGCCCAAGCGCGTCACCATCGGCTATTTCCGGCAAGACGTGGGCGATCTCAAGGGCCGGAGCGTGCTCGCGGAGACCCTCTCGGGCGCGGGCGAGGCCGGCCAGCTCGGCGAGGAGCTCAAGGCGCTCGAGGCGAAGCTCGGCGATCCCGACGCGACCGATTTCGAGGATGTCGTCGAGCGCTTCGGCGAAGCTCAAGCGCGCTTCCAGGAGCTCGGCGGCTACGATCTCGAGGCGCGCGCCCAAGCAATCCTTGCCGGCCTCGGGTTCTCGCCCATGCAGGTCGATGGCGACGTCGGTTTCCTCTCGGGTCCTCGCGCAGCCCGACGTGCTCCTGCTCGACGAGCCGACGAACTACCTCGACATCGAGTCGATCCTCTGGCTCGAGGGGTTCTTGCGTGCGTACAAGGGCGCCGTCCTCATGACGTGCCACGATCGCGACGTCATGAACCGCGTCGTCGGCAAGATCGTCGAGATCGACGCCGGCGACATCAAGAGCTATTCCGGCGACTACGAGTTCTACGAGGCGCAGCGCGCCATCGCCGCCGCGCAGCAAGAGGCGCAGTACGAGCGCCAGCAGGCGATGCTCGCGAAGGAGCAGGCGTTCATCGACCGCTTCAAGGCGCGCGCGAGCCACGCCGCGCAGGTCCAGTCACGCATCAAAAAGCTCGAAAAAATCGAGAAAGTCGAGCCCCCGCGGCGCATCGTCGAGAAGACCTTCGACTTCAAGAAGGCGTCCCGCAGCGGCGATGACGTCGTCAAGGTCCAGGGGGTCGCGAAGACCTTCGGCGAAAAGGTCGTGCACGCCGAGACGAGCCTGCTCGTGCGGCGCACGGAGCGCTGGGCCGTCATGGGCGAGAACGGCTCGGGCAAATCGACGCTCCTCAAGATGATGGCCGGCGAGCTCACGCCCGACGCGGGCTCGGTGGCGATCGGCGCGTCGGTCACGATGGGCTACTTCGCGCAGCACCAGATGGAGCAGCTCACGGCGGACCGCACGGTCATCGAGGAGCTCGTCGCGCACTCCCCGACGACGAACCTCGGCACGCTCCGCAACCTCGCCGGCGCGTTCGGCTTCCACGGCGACGACCACGAAAAGCCCATCCGCGTCCTGTCGGGAGGCGAGCGCGCGCGCCTGGCGCTCGCGAAGATCCTGTTCGACGCGCCGAACCTGCTCGTCCTCGACGAGCCGACGAACCATCTCGACATCGTCACCAAGCGCGCGCTGGTGAAAGCGCTCGCGGGCTA
Organism: Labilithrix sp.; assembly: GCA_044226145.1. Lineage (GTDB taxonomy): Bacteria > Myxococcota_A > Polyangia > Polyangiales > Polyangiaceae > Labilithrix. The sequence continues at coordinate 20,683 of JBGAHN010000078.1, forward strand.
CGAGGGCACGATCGTCTTCGTCTCCCACGATCGAAGTTTCCTCCGCGCGATCGCGACGCGGATCCTCGAGCTGTCGAAGGAGGGCCCGCGCCTCTACGCCGGCTCGTACGACGAGTACGTCGCGTCGACCGGCCGCGAAGCTCCGGGCATGCGCCAGGCGAGCTGACGCGGCCGCGCCGCGACTTCCGCCGGCGCTCCGATCGAGGAATACTCCTCGCATGCGAGCGAACGATCGACGGAGCGCGGAGCGGGTTCGCGACGCCATCGAAGGCGGACGGCACGATCGCGCGCGGTTTCGTTCGACGTTGCTCGACGTTCCTCCCATCGAACGCGACGCGTGGCTCGACGTGGTGTTGGGGCTCGACGAGCTTCCCGACGACGGGCCCGAGCTCCCCAAGGGCTGCGTGCCTTACCTTCCGTGCCCGGTCGACGATCTCTTGCAGGTCGTCGACCACGCGCCCGTGCGTGCATCGGACGTCTTCGTCGACGTCGGTTCGGGCGTGGGTCGCGCCGCGACGTTCGTTCACCTGCTGACCGGGGCTTCGGCGATCGGCCTCGAGGTGCAACCCCGTTTGGTCCGCGCGGCGCGAGATCTCGCCGCGCGCTTGAAGATTTCGCGCGTGCTCTCGATCGAAGGAGACGCCGCGGAGCTCTCCGGAGGCGTGGTCACGGGGACGATCTTCTTTCTCTATTGTCCCTTCGGCGCCGAGCGGCTCGCGACGTGGCTCACCGCCGTCGAGCCCATCGCCCGCGCCCGAGCCATCCGCGTCTGTTGCGTCGATCTGCCGCTTCCCCCTCGCGACTGGCTCACGCTCGAAGCCTCGCCGCGCGCGGGCCTCGAGATGCATCGGAGCACCCCCACGGCGCGTTCGAACGAGGGAGGCGACGGTCCGCTCCGCTAGCGCCGTTCGCGTTCTTCGGCGGCCGCGACGGATGGGGCGGGCAACGCGAAGCCGTCCTCATCGAGCGGCCAAGCGAGCTTTTCGAGCACCTTCTCGCGCAGCCTCGGCTCCGTGACGATCCGTGGCTGCGCGCCGTGCTCGATGAGCACCGGCGTGAACTGCATCGCCCGCGCGCCGGCCTTGGTGAAGGTGATCTTCACCGCCACGCCCTGCCTCACGTCGGACGGCTTCGTCTGATCGAAGACGAAGTTCCCGAGGCTGTAGAGGATGAACTTGCCCTTGTACTGCTCGACGCTCTGCACGACGTGCGGGTGATGGCCGATCACGATCTCCGCGCCCGCGTCGATGGCCGCCCTCGCGAACGACGCCTGATGCCGGTTCGGCTTTCGGTACTCCAGGCCGGAATGCATCGAGACGATGACGACGTCGGCTCGCTGCTTCGCGGCCTGCACCGCCTTCGACACCTTCTTCTCGTCCATGATGTTCGTACCGGCGTGACCCTTCGCCGCGCCGTAGCGCTTCGGCACCACGTCCTGATCGTTGTACGCGAGGAACGCGAACCGGATGCCGTTCTTCGTCATCGTCGCCGGCTTCTCCGCCTCCTCCGCGTCCTTGCCCGCACCCACCCAAGCGATGCCCACCGCGTCGAGGCGCGCCGTCGTGTTCTTGACGCCCCTCGGGCCGGCGTCGGGCAGGTGGTTGTTCGCGAGCGAGAGGACGGAGAACCCCGCCTGTTTCAACGCCGCCTCCACGCCTGGATTCGCGCGGAACCTCATCGCGTCGCGCGTCACGACGGGGCCCTTCATGATGGGGCATTCGAGGTTCCCGAACGTCATGTCCGCCGACCTCAGGTAGTCGGTCACCCTCAGGAACGGAAAATGGCCATCCTTCTTCTCCGCGATCCGCTTCGCCACGTCGCGCGACAGCATCACGTCGCCGACGGCGATGAGCGTCGCCTCCGGCTCGGGCGGTCGCGTCTGGGCGAGCGTCGGCGCCGGAAGCAGCGCGCCCACGACGAAGAAGATGGCGAGCGGAATCCATCGGAAATCCACGTGCGCCATTCTCCCGACGGTAGGGGGCGAGACGGGACACCGTCAATCCTCGGCCCGATCGCGCGATCGCTGGCGCGGCGACGTCAGTCGTGGCGATTTCGGAACGGACGACATTTCCCGGTCGGATCCATCACCGCTCCTCGAGCGTCGCGTCGACGCGATCGCCATGAAGCGTGAGGGTGAGCCTGAGGTAGGAGAGTCCGTCCGTGCATGAGGCATGGGCCATGGCGGTCACCACTCGACCTTCCTCATAGTGACCGATGTAGACGAGAACCCTGGCTCCTTGCGCCGTCGAAGTCGCGTCGAGGAATTGAACGTCCGAGTCTTCGGACCAGAAGCCGCCCGAAGAGCCGCTGAGCACGACGCCGGATTGGGACCATGAAAGGGTCACTTCCACGTTGCGATCGGGCCCCGAGAACGATCCGGCGTCACCTCCCGCGTCGGCGGCGCCGGAGTCACCTCCCGCGTCGGCGGCGCCGGAGTCGTCTCCCGCGTCGGCGGTACTGGCGTCATTCTCTCCTGCATCATCGCCGCCATCCGTGAGGTCGACGTAGCGAGCCTCGGCGCTCAGGGCGTCGGCCTCCTTGAAGCACGCCGGCGGGGGAAGCGGATCGACCACGCCGTACGGATCTCCGTCGGGCGGCCCTCCGTCGTTCGGAAGTCCGTTCTCGCCGCCGTTCGAAGACGTGCCACCGCAAGCATTCGCGACGCTCGCCGCGCCCAACGCCGCGAGAACGCCGAGGCGGGTGAGCGCGCGTGAACGCACCGAGGTGTTTGGTTGAGCCCTCGTCGGGGTGGGCAACACTTCGGGCAGCATCTGAAGACGACGTTTCTTCGGATCCATCACGCGACCTCACGAGCTCGTTGAAGGGGCGTCGCGACGCGATCGCCGATGAAGGTCAGGGGCTTTCCTCGTTTCACGGTGGAGAGCAGCGAGCGGGCGAGCTCCTGTGCCCGTCCGCGGACGTCTCGTTCTACGGCTCGAAGGCGCGATGCCTCTTCGACGACGAGCTCCTTCTCCGCGCTCCGTGGCGCATCCGCGACGATGAACCGGACGATCCGCTCGAGCGCGTCGGCCCCCGAGAGCGTCATGGCGCGCGAAAGCGATTGGCCTTCATCGCTCCATTCCTTCCGAAACGACTCCGGGTGGAAGTGGCGACAAACTTCGATGTCGAATCGCGTCCCCATGATTCGATTGGCGAGCGCGTCGACACCGAAGTTGCGCTCCTCGAAGCACTGCATCGCGAGCTTGAAAATCCGCTCCGCGCGCGGATCCGCCAACGTGTAGTCCCAACTCAAATAGTCGCCTCGGCACCGTCCCTCGGCCGCCATGCGAGAGAGGAGCGGCGTGCCCGCATAGAGCTCGACGCGCCCGAAATTGGAAGGGAACTCGGAGGCGAACCGCATGAATTCGATGTTCGTCTCGATGCTCTCGACGGTCGTGTCGGGATCGAAGATGAGCATGTTGAAACATGCATACAAATCGAGCTCCCTCGCGACGTCGATCGCCAGGTGGTTCTGCTTCGATTGCGCCCAGCGACGAAGGGTGGAGAGGCCCTGATCGGCGTCGGTCTCGATTCCGATGTAGCAGCGGATCGCGTGGAGTCGTTTCTTCAAGACCTCGAACACGGCGGGCGTCACGTCGGTCGGACGGGCTTTCACCACCGTCGCGAATTCGCCGATGCCACGTCGCTCGAGCGCGTCGGCCAGAGCGTTGAAGCGCTCGATGTTCTTGCGATGTCCGGGGACGAAGAAGTTGTCGTCGTGAAAGACGAAGATGTCGACCCCTCGCGAGCGCTGCATCTCCACCATTTCGTCCGCGACGTCTTCGACGTCCCGGAGGCGGTAACGTTTCCCTGGAAGGCTCTGCTCGTGCCACGCGGCGATGCAGCAGAACGAGCAGTTCGCGTAGCAACCGCGACTCGATACGAGCGGCGCGATGCCGTGACCGAAGCAGGCCGCGGGATCACCACGACGATCGGGCCGAGGGAGCTTCGCCAGATCGGGGAGCGCGGGATGTCCGGTGAAGTAAGGCGCGGCGCTCTCGTCGCGGAGCCAGAGTCCGGGGACGTCTCTCGGGGAAAGGCCGCTCGCGACGCGTT
>JBGAHN010000079.1:0-24680 GCA_044226145.1 Labilithrix sp.
AGAAGATGTGCCGGCCGTACGCTTCGTCGCCGGCCGGGACGGTCCCCTTCGCGGGGTAGCGAGAGTAGTAGAAGCCCTTGCCGTCGGGCATCCACGCGACCGACGCGTGGCGCGTCCGTGCGATGCGATCGGGCTTGTCCGTCGCCGTCGCGACGTCGCGCACGTAGAGCGTGCTGTCTTCACTGCCGGCGTCGCTCCGGCCCCACGCGACGAGCGCTCCGTCCTCCGACGGGTACCACCAGTCGAGCGAGGTCGTCCCGTCCACCGACAACGACGAAGCATCGATGAGGACGCGATCTTTACCAAAGGCGCCATCGCGTACGTAAACGGTCGGCTGGTTCTGCGCGCCTTCGCGCTTGGCGTGGAAATAGCGCCGCGTGCCGTTCGCCGTCGTGCGCACGACAGGGTTTTCGACGAACCCGATGCTCAGCCACTTCTTCGCTTCCGCCGCGAGCTCCGCGCGTCCCCCCATCGCGTCGATCGCTCCGCGCGTGTAGGCATTCTGCTGCTGGGTCCACGCCTGCACGTCGGGCGCGTCGGCGTCCTCGAGCCAGCGGTAGGGATCGGCCACGGCCTTGCCGTGCAACGACTCCACGACGTCGACCGTGCGCGTCGGCGGAGGCCCCTTCGCCGCGGGGCCAGCTGGACCGGACGGAGGCAACGCCGGCAGCGCGACCGTGACGGGCGGGGTCACGACCTTGGGCGCTTTCTCGCACCCGCACGCGAGCGCCACGAACGCGGCCGTCGAAAGCCCCCACACATGCCGAACGACGCAGGAACGCATGGCCCGGCATCGTACGCGCAAACGCCGGGGCTCGATCGCCGAAAGGCCGCGCACGGGGTCGAGGGACGCCGACGGCGGATTCGTCATCCGACGACAAGGAGGGACGCCGACGGCGGAGCTCGCGTCCGACGAAACGACGCGGCGTGCTAACGTCCGCCCCGATGCGACCCCTCGTGCTCCTCTCGAACGACGACGGCCACGCCAGCCCCTCGCTCCGCGCCCTGCGCGACGCGCTCGCTTCGTGGGCCGAGGTGATCGTCGTCGCGCCCGAGACCGAGCAGAGCGCGATGAGCCACTCGCTCAGCCTGCACCGTCCCCTCCGCGCGCGCGAGGTCGAAGCCGGGATTTTCGCCGTCGACGGCACGCCCGCCGATTGCGTGTACGTCGCGCTGCACGCCGAAGGACGCTTCTTGCCACGCTGGCCCGATCTCGTCTGCTCGGGCATCAACCGCGGGCTGAACCTCGGGCAAGACGCCTTCTATTCCGGGACCATCGCCGCCGCCCGCGAAGGCGCGCTCCGGGGCATCCCGGCCATCGCGTCGAGCGCGCACACGAAGGCCGATCTCCCGCGCGTCGCCGATCTGACCGCGCGGCTCGCCCGTTCGCTCTGGGACCGGACGCACGGCAGCCTCGGGCCGGTGACGCGCACGACCCCATCGCTCGTCCGGCGCACCCCGCTCCTGAACCTGAACGTCCCGCGCGAATGGACCGGCGAGGTTCGTCGCACGCGCCTCGGTTCGCGGCTCTACGAAGAGCTCATCGACGTCCGCGAAGATCCGCGCGGGCGCGAATACATGTGGCTCGGCGGCCCCGGCGTGCGCCACGAGAGCGATCCCGGGAGCGACACGGACGCCTACGACGAGGGGGCCGCATCGATCACGCCACTGCTCCTGGACTTGACCAGCCCGGATGCGGCGATGGCCGACGCCCTCATCGAGGGCATCGGCGAACGCCTCGCCGGCGACATTCTCCGCGGGAACGCGACGTAGCGGGATCCGACCGAAGCAGGCCTGGAAACCTACGCTTCGGACTCCGCGGGGCCATGATCTCGCGGGAGATCGATCTCGCAGGCTCCGCGGCCTCACACGGTCCGCGGCCTCGGTGGGTCAGCGGCCTCGCTGCAGGCGACGAAACACACCCTCGCGGCAGAGGAGCGACGCCGCCGCCGGCATGCCGACGATGGCGAGGATCCCGCAAAGAGCGAGGGAGGTAGCGAGGGGGCCCATGGTTTCGAACAAGAAGATGTCGAAGCTCATTTCTGTCCTCCGGCTGCGCGTCAATTGACGCAAAAACAAACCGTCTGGACAGAATCTTTTGGCCAACGGGCCAGATTGTCAAGCTAACGCGTCAACGATTGCGTCATATTTTCTTCAAGTGTTCGGAATATAAGGGTATTTTCAAACTAAAAATTTTGACACACAACGTCATTCTCGGAGCGAGATGCGCCTACGTCCGCCTTTTGGGGGTTCGAGCGACGCCGCGTAGCCCGCTCAGAGCTCGAAAACGGCCAGCATCGTCGTCTCGATGGTCCTCAGGAGCTCTTCTTCCTCCTGCTGGGTCATCGGATCGATGCGGTGATGCACGGCCAATCCGTCGATCATGGCCAGAAGGAGGCGGGCCGCCACGTCGACGGGGACCCGCGGGCGCAGCCCCATCTCGACGAGGCGGGAAAACCCGATGTCGATGACCTGCTGCCGCGTCGTCCGAAGGACGCTGGCGAGGGCTTCGCGGATCGGTTCGCTCTGTCGGGCGAGGACCGCAAGCTCCGCGAGGACGCGCACTTCCGCGACGTCGTCGCGGTGAACGGCCCACATCTCCGCGATCGCGCGGCGCACGCGATCCATCGGCAAATTCGGCTCTTCGAAGGCGGCCAAGACGCGGCGCTCGACGGTGGCGCGGCACTGCTCGAGAACGCGCTGCAGGAGCTCGTCTTTGCTCTCGAAATGGTAGTGGACCGCGCCCTTGCTCAGGCCCGCGGCGTCGGCGATGTCCTGGACGCTCGTGCTCGTGATCCCGTGCTCCGCGAACATCGCCACGGCGGCGTCCAGCACCTGCTTTCGACTCTCTTCGCTCTTCTTGTAGACGGAACGCCGCAATCTGACCACGACGGCAGAATCTACCTTTCATGGCCGAACCGCGGAGCCGAAAACGGCGCAGATCCCTGGGATTTTTAGGCCTTTTTGTGACGCAGCACGTTATTTTTCGGCCACGTTCGCGGGAACGAGCACCTCGCGATCGCAGAACGCGTCATCACCAATGCGATGCGTCATCAACAATTGGCCGGCCGGTCGGAATTGGTTGAGCTCGTGCGACCGACGGTCTCCGCGTGCACGTCGTCGAGCGTACGAATCAACGCGCCGCGTCGTCGGCCGTTCGAGCCACGGTCTCGGCGACGACGGCGCTCGTCGACGGAGGATCGCTGGCGGCGAGAAATCGCGCGACGTGCTCCGCGACGGCGGGCGAGAACAGGATCGCCAGATGCGCGAGGCCTTCGACCTCGACGTCCTGCCCTCCTCGCTTCGCGAGCGACGACGTCTCCTTTGGGTGCACGACGTTGTCGTGCGTCGAGTACACGGAAAGGCACGGCACGCAGACGCTCACGCTCGCGTGGGCCTCGAAGAAGCTCGATCCGCGACGCAGGCTCCGGCCACCGGCGCCGAAAATGGGCCCCCTCCACATCACGCCGGCGTGCGGAGAGGCGATGGTCACGCAGCGGCGGACGCGAAGGGTCCCTGGGATCGCCGCGTTCGAGCGTCGCCGCATCATTTCCAGCGCGACCAGGCCGCCCATCGAATGGCACACGAGGTCGACTTGCTCCGCCCCCGTCTCGGCGCATACGGCGTCGATGAAGCGGCCCAGGCGTTCGGCGCTCGCATCGAGCGCGCCGAGCCAGTCGTAGTTGAAGCCGAAGAGCGGCCCGAACCCACGCTTCGCGAGCGCGCGCGCCAGGCCGATGAAGCCGACGCGGTTCTGCATGTAGCCGTGGACGAAAACGACGGGGACCACCGCGGCCGTGGCGCGGGGATCGGGGCGCGTCGGTCGGCGGGGCGAGAGGAGGGCGTCCATCCGCCGGCCGACGAAATAGAAGAGGGGGAGAAACGGCTGCGTCACGGCGGCGAGGAGCGCCTCGCGCAAGAGCTCGCGGAAAGATACGACGAAGCTACGCCGGCCCGTGTGCGCCCCCGTGAGCGCGAACGAGCCGAGTACGTAGACGGCGATGCCGACGCCGAAGGCCATCGCGACGACGGCCACACCCTTCAAGAGAACGTAGGACGCGTGACTCACGTGGGGGGAGCGGGGCCTGGACGAGCGCCCGTGGTCTCCATGTATCGCATATCCGTCGCGGGACGTCGCGCCGTGCCGTCGCGTCGAGGCGCGCGTCATGGCGACCGGGCGGCGTGGTCGATTTTCGGCGAGCGCGGCGTACGGCGCCCTACACTCGACGGCGTGACGATCGATCCTTCACGCCTGTCCGAGTTCGAGGAGCGGTACGCCGAGCACGTCCGTGTGCTCGAAGACCGCTACGCGCGAGCGCTCGCCGAAACGGGGTTCGACGCCGTCGTCATCCACTCGGGGACGCCGGTGAAACGGACGATGTTCGACGATCAGTATTGGCCGTTGCGGCCGACGCCGGAGTTCCAGCGGTGGGTGCCGATCGCGGACGCGGATGCGTTCGTCGTCGTCGAACCAGGGACGAAGACGACGCTGGTGTGGCCGGACTGCAAGAGCTTCTGGGAGCGCCCCGCGCCGCCCGAGGCGACCTTCTTCCTCGACGTGCTGCACGTGGAGCGCGCCGACGCCGTGGACGTGTCGACGCGCAAGGCGCGGGGCAAGCGCATCGCGTGGATCGGGGAAGACGTCGCGCGGGCCGAAGCGCTCGGTCTGACGGAGACGAACCCCGCGGCGCTGCTCGCGCGGCTCGACCAGGCGCGCGCGACGAAGACCGCGTACGAGATCGCGTGCCTCGCGGAGGCGAACCGGCGCGCCGCGCTCGGGCACGAAGCCGTGCGACGGGCCTTCGCCGAAGGGATCCACTCGGAGCTCGCGCTCCACCTCGTCTTCCTCGGCGCGACCCGGCAAGACGATCCGGAGACGCCGTACAAGAACATCGTGGCGATGGACCGGAACGGCGCCGTGCTCCACCACGTGAGCTACGGGCGCGACGACACGGACGCGTCGTCGCTGCTCGTCGACGCGGGTGCGACGTTCCTGGGGTACGCGTCGGACATCACGCGAACGTGGGTGAAGGCGCGCTCCGGCGGAGCCTCGACCTTCGCCGGGCTCGTCGCGGGCATGGAGGCGCTGCAGAAGGAGCTCGTCGCGAAGATCGCCGTCGGCATGCCCTACGAGGCGCTCCACGATGACTCGCACCGACGCGTGAGCGCGCTGCTCGTCGACGCCGGTATCGCCCGCGGCACCGCCGAGGAGGTCGACGCACGAGGCATCAGCCGCGCGTTCTACCCGCACGGCCTCGGCCATTCGCTCGGGCTCCAGACCCACGACGTGGGCTGCGCGTCGACGAAGCCGCACCCGAACAACCCGTTCTTGCGCAACACGAGCGTCATCGCCGAAGATCAGACCTTCACGATCGAGCCAGGGCTCTATTTCATCGATGGGTTGCTCGCGGAGCTGCGTGGCAAGCCGGAGGGCAAGCTCGTCGACTGGAACCTCGTCGAGACGCTCGCCCCCTTCGGCGGCATCCGCATCGAAGACGACGTGCTCGTCCTCGAACGTGGCGTGCGCAACTTCACGCGCGAGGTGCTCCCGATCGGGGGCGCCGTGGTTTGAAGCGGCGCGCGACGGCACGGGCTCTCGGTGGCCATGGGCTGGGGAACGAACGATCCGCCAGACTCACGGTTCGGCCTCGCTAATTCCCGCGATCTTCCAGGTATTTAGGCGACAGGTCCGCGGTACGGCCATTGCTTGGAGGGCCGCGCAGATGAAGCGCGTTCATGCCCTGGCATTCCTTGTTCCCCTCGCCATCGCTTGCGGCTCGACGAACGAGCCGAAAGAAACCGAATCGGACATCATCGGCGGCGCGCAAGCGAGCGGGCGTCGGCTCGACGCCATCGGATCGCTCGGGCGGCCGCTCCGTCCTTCGACGCCCCCGGTGGTGGTGCCGACGGAGGACGCCGGCGCGAACGGTGAAGGAGAAGACGCGGGCGCGAGCGACGCGGGCGCGAGCGACGCGGGCGCGAGCGACGCGGGTTCGGCGACGGGGGAGGAAGACGCCGGCGGGGGAAGTGAAGGCGCGAGCGACGCGGGCGGAGACGACGCCGAGGACGGCGGCACCGCGGGCGCGGAAGGCCCGGAGGAGTACCGCGTCTTTTGCACGGCGACCCTCGTGGCACCGAAGCTCGTGTTGACGGCGAAACACTGCGTCAAAGGGAAGGCCCCCAGCGAAATCTGGTTCAACATCGGGCCGGACGGGACGCGCCCGACGCGCGCCGTTCCGGTGGTGAACGTCCGCCTCGCGGCGCTCGGCGAAGGTGGGTTCGTCAAGCTCGGCGCCGACGTCGCCGTCCTCGAGCTCGCCGAGGAGGTCAACGACGTCGCTCCCCTGCGCGTCCTCGCCGAGCCGCTCTCGGACCGCGCCGTCGGTTCGCGGTTCAGCGCCGTCGGCTTCGGCATCCGTGACCGTCAACGAACGCTCGGCAAGCGCATCGCGGGCACGCTCACGTTGCGCGCGACCCAGGGGGCGTTCGCGCAGAAAATCTTCGGATCGTTCGAAGATCTCGTCGCGTTCGCGAAGGCCGAGTCACCGGAAGGATTCGGGCGGAACGACGAGAACCGGCTGAGGACGGATTTTTGGGATTGGAACCTGCTCTCCGAAAACGAGGCGTTCCTCGGCCTCGCGGACGGCGACGCGCAGCCTTGCAGCGGCGACAGCGGCGGTCCCCTCGTCGCGCGCATGGGCGGTGAGCTGGTCGTCGCCGGCGTCGTGTCGGGCTCGTTCAAGCTGTCGAACACGTACGCCAACCCGTGCAGCGTCCTCGGCGAGGTCTACGCGACGTTCGGCCCCGACGCGCAGGCGATGTTCGACGACGTGCAAGCCGTTCCCGGGATGGAGCTTCAGCGCGTCCCCCTCGATGCGATCGACGAGGGCTCCCCCGCCATCTTGCCGGATCTGCCCGCGCCGGCGCCGACCGACGACGCCGACGGCGGCGAGTCGGCGCCGAGCGATACCGACGGAGGCGCGCCCACGGCGGTCGATCGATGCCGAGGCCTGAGCGATCGGGGCGTTTGCGAAAAGGACGCCGTCCTTCGCTGCGTCGCGCCCGACGAAGGCCCGCCGCGCGCGACGCGCATCGACTGCACGCTGCTCCTTTCGACGTGCCAGATCGGAAGCGACGGTACGGCGGGGTGCGCGGATCTCTGAGCCGCCTCCATACCTTTCCCCCACTCGAACGACCCCCGCTCGAACGACATCGATTCGGAGGGAGCAGGCCCCTCCTACGGCGTGTCGTTCTTGGTACTGTCGAGGTATCCCGCGCATGATAGTCTGCGCCAATGGGACGCTCTTATCGACCAATGGCTGGGGTCGCCATGGTCTTCGCGGTGGCGCTCGGGGTGGCGTGCATTCAGGACTCCGAGCCTCCCGCGGGCACGGGCGGAACGCTGACGGAAGCTGGCGTGGACGACGGGAGCTCTCCGATCGGACGCGTCGACGCGAGCAGCGACGCGACGGTGTCGGACGCCGACGTAGAGGCCGGCCTGCCGCCGGGCGCGTGCGACGAAGCCAGCGGCAACTACCTCCGCGTCGATACGTTCACGAACGTCCACGAAAGCCCCGCGTCCAGCATCGCGGCGCGGCAGGATGGGCACGTCATCGTCGGGTCGTACCGCGAGCTCTCCGATCTCCCCATCTTCGACAACGGCGCCGGGCCGCTCAAGCCGGTCGGCTTCAACAACACGAACGTCTACCTCGTCCGACGGCGCGACAACGCCACCGTCGCTTGGCAGCGAAGCATCGGCGGATCGAAGCAAGACGATCCCGCGATCACGACGGACGAGGCCGGCGACGTCTACCTCGTCGGGACCTTCATCAAACCGAAGATCGCCGGGCAAGACGCGGAGGCCAAGGAGCTCGACGGGAGCGAGGACGGCGGCGTGCTCGTCGTGAAGTTCAACGGCGCGGACGGCAAGGTCGTCTGGGTCGACCGCTTCTTGAGCGATGGGCCGAACGACGGCGGCGTCCTCCCCGCCCACCTCAACTACTGCGGCGCCCCGCACGCCGACGGCGGGCACGTCGTCATCGCTTGCTCCATGTACCAGAACTATTCCCACCGCTATTTCCCTCAAGCGGGAGCGAACGGGAAGCTGACCGCGTCGTCGAGCAGTCAATCGACGGGCACGGCCATCTACCGCCTGCGGACGGACAACGGGCAGGTCGACGGGAAATGGACGCTCGCCGAGAGCAACGTCCAAGACGTCTCGCTCCACGGAACGAACGTCCTCGTCGCCGGAACGTTCGCCAACAAGCTGACGAGCACCGACGTGCAGCTCGCGCTCGCGCCGCAGGGGACCGGCCGAAACGGGTTCGTCGTCGAGTTCGACGCGTCGAACAACGCCGTCCTGTGGTCGCGCACGTTCAGCGCGGCGTCCGTCGACGGAGGGAGCGCGCCGGCGGTCTCGCGCGTGATCGCTCACGGGACCTCGTCGACCGGCATCGTCGTCGCGGGAAAATTCAGCGGAACGGTGAATCCCGGCCTCGGCCCCATCACGAGCCATACGAACGGCACCAACCTGTCGATCGACACCTTCTTCGCGCGGTTCGAGCCGGACGGCGCCGGCGATCCCTCCACCCCGAAGCCCGTCTGGCAAACGCAGCTCGGCGGCCCCAGCGGGGCGACGACCGTCAACGCGATCGACGTCGACCCGTGTGGACGGGTGGTGTTCGCGGCCGACAGCACCGCGAAAATCACGACGGACGACGGCATCGCGCTGCCCGCGCCGCCCTCCGGTCGGTACCTCGGCATCGTCGGCAAGCTCGACACGAACGGGACCTTTTCCTGGGCGAACGCCCTCGTCAGCAGCTCGGTGGACGTCCACGCCTACGACGTCGCGGTCGACGGCAAGAACCAGGTGCTCGCGGTCGGAGAGTTCTCCGGAAAGGTCGACTTCGGGAGCGGCACCCCCAAGACCGCCTCGGGGAACAGCAATCCCTACGTCGTGATCTTCTCTCCATGAATCGAAGCGATCGGCGACCGTCGGATCTCCGGGGCCATCCCCTCGGAATCGAAGGAAAGGCTCACGAACGAACATGACCCTTCGGCGATCTCGTGCACGGGCACTGGCCCTCTTCCTCGCCGCCGACGCGGTGGCGACCGCGAGCGCATGCATCGAAACGCCGGCGCCCCCGGCAGGCATCGACGCGACGACGGACGGTGGAGGGAGCGACGAGGGCGGCGTGGTCGACGCGACGACGCGCGACGTGAGCGACGACGCGCCCGTGGGCGAATGCCTCGCGACGGGAAAGTTCGTTCGGGCCGAGCCCCTCACGAGCGCGAAGGACGCCACGGTGCGCGGCCTCACGATGATCGGCGACGATCGCGTGTTCGTCGGCGGCTACACGAAGGACGTCCCGTTCACGAGCGAAGGAGAAAAGCTGTTCAAGAAGAACACCGATGGGAATTCGGATGCGTTCGTCGTTCGACGTCGCTCGGACGGGACGATCGCCTGGCAGGTCGGCGTGGGCGGCACCGGGGACGACGTCTTCGACGCCGTCACGACGGACGACGAAGGCAACGTGTACGTCGGAGGTTCGTCCGACAGCTCGGCCATCGAGATCAACGGCTTCGTCACGGACGTCGGCGCGAACGCCAAGATCGGCGGGATCGTCCTGAAGTTCGATCGCGACGGCGCGTTTCGTTGGCTTCGGCGGTTCAACCGCAACACGTCGGGCACGGGGTGTTCGGCGCTCGACCACGACGCCGGACACCTCGTCGTCACCTGCGTCATGGGCAACTCGCAGACCTACACGAACGCGGAGGGTCAACCCGCGACGCTGAGGAAATTCACGTACTCCGGCGCCTCCGTGGCGCTCTACGAGCTCGATCGCGCGACGGGGAACGCCGTCTGGGCGAACCTGCTCGGCACGGACACGTCGGACGCCTCCATCGGCGGACGCGCGGTGGCTCAGAGCTTGGACGTGAACGGCGCGACCTTCGTCGTCGCCGGCGTGTTCGACGGCGACGCCCTTCAAGACGGGCAAAAACCGCACCTCACGCTGCAGCGCCAAGGCATCGCGTCGAACGGCTTCGTCGCCGAGTTCGGGATGGACGGCGTCCCGATCCGCGGCGCGGGGTTCGGCGATCCGACCGGCAACACCATCGGATCGACCGGCGGCGTCCAATCGGCGCGTGCCCGCGGGAGCTCGGCCGACGGGATCCTGCTCGCCGGCTCGTTCGCAGGGCGACTGAAATTCGGCGAACGCGAGCACAAGAGCCAACGGCAAGACTGCGATTGCCCGGACGCGTACTTCGCGCGGCTCGATCGGAGCGGAAGTTCCTCCGACGAGCTGGGGGTCGGATGGTCGAAAGCCTTGGGGAGCGCGACGGGACGCACGTTCGTCGACCAACTCCGCCGGGACGATTGCGGCGGCGCCTTCCTGCTCCGCGCGGAGGCGACGGTGACCACGGACGACGGCGTCACGTTCCCGGGAAGCACGATGACGCCGCTCGTCGGAAAAATCGCGACCGACGGGGCTTTTCTCTGGGCGAATGGCCCCAAGGCGATGGGCGCCGACGGCAGCGGCAAGGTCGAATTCGCCGATCTGTTCGTCGACGCGAAGAACCAATCGATCGCGGCCGGCCGCTTCAAGGGGAGCGTCGATTTCGGCGATGGCACGGTGACCGAAGGCCTGCCCGAGCTCGCGCCGCTCTTCCTGACGTACGGCCCGTAGCCTGGCCGAGGCCGCCGACGGGCCTGCGCGGCTCCCTACGGCTTCTTCGGCTCGAGATCGATCGAGGCCGAGTTGATGCAATAGCGGAGGCCGCCGAGCTCGCGGGGGCCGTCGTCGAAGACGTGCCCGAGGTGCGCGCCGCAGTCGTCGCAATGCACCTCCGTCCGGACCATGAAGTGCGACCGGTCTTCTTCCTCGGCGACGGGCGCCGCCGTCATCGGCTGGGCGAAGCTCGGCCAACCGCAGCCCGAGTCGAACTTGTCCTTCGACGAGAAGAGCTCGGCGCCGCAGCCCACGCAGCGGTAGGTGCCGGGCTCGTGGTTGTCCCAGTATTTGCCCGTGAACGCCCGCTCGGTGCCCTTCCGCCGGGTCACTTCGTACTGCTCGGGCGTGAGCTTTTCGCGCCATTCGGCGTCCGATTTGTGGACCTTCATGCGACCGACCTCCTCCCCCCGACCTTGATGAAATTCGGGGCAAAATGCGAGCCGTTCCGGACGAAAACGCACCGATGCGTGCCGCACGGCGTTGACGGAATGCATCCGCGATATTAGATGTTCATCCACTTTACACGACGACCGCTAGGTGCGGCCGCGCCGAGGAGATTTCCATGAGCGAGACGACGAGCGTGAGCCTTCCCCGCATCAACGATCCGGCCCCCCAGTTCGAGGCGACGGCGACGACCGGCCCCATCAAGCTGAGCGACTACAAGGGCAAGTGGGTCGTCCTCTTTTCGCACCCGGCCGACTTCACGCCGGTGTGTTCGACGGAGTTCGCGGGCTTCGCGTCGCGCCAGGCCGAGTTCGACAAGCGCGGCGTCCAGCTCATCGGCGTGAGCATCGACAGCGTGTACTCGCACCTCGCGTGGATCCAGAGCATCGAGAAGAACCTCGAGGTGAAGGTCAACTTCCCCGTCATCGCCGACCTCGACACGAAGGTGGCGCAGCTCTACGGGATGATCCACCCCGGCGCGAGCACGACGGCGACGGTCCGCGCGGTGTTCTTCATCGACCCGAACCAGGTCCTCCGTGCGCTCATCTACTACCCGCTGACGACGGGTCGGAACATCGACGAGGTCCTCCGCGTCATCGACGCGCTCCAATTCAACTCGGAGAAGGGCCTCGCGACGCCGGCGAACTGGAAGCCGGGCGACAAGGCGATCATTCCGGCCCCGACCACGCAGGAAGGCATCCAAAAGCGCCTCAAGGAAGAAGGTGCCGAAGTGAAGGATTGGTACCTCTCTTTCAAGAAGTGATCGCCGCTCCCTCGTGAGTGGGTGGAACGACCGTCCCTTTCGAGGCGGTCGAACGTCGGCCTCGTGAGCACGCCTCGCGGGGCCGACGTGTTTCAGGGGCCCGTACACGGCAACGTGCGCGTGGAGATCCGCGCGGACGCGTCGAGGCCCGCCCCGCGCCGAGACCAGTACGCATGGCGCGTTCGTGGCGCCGTGGCCTTCGGCTTGCAAGGTCGACCGTCGATGGGTGGGGTGACGGATCCTTCGGGTCGGGTAGACATGTCGGTGGACGTGTCGGCAAACGTGCCGAGGGGCACGTCGGCGGTCGTGCCGCACGGTGCCGCGCGGCGACGTGCCCCGCGCGCATCGTGCCGACGCGCGCACGAGGGGGCGCACGAAGAGCGGGCGGCGGCATGACCGACTCGGTCGACTTCCTCCAGGCGTTCGCCCTCGTGCTCTGCGTCGCCGCGGTCACGACCGTCCTCTTCCAGAAGCTGCGCCAGCCCGTCGTCCTCGGGTACATCCTCGCGGGGCTCCTGATCGGGCCGCACCTGCCCGTCCCGCTCGTCGCCGATCCGCACGTCATCCACACGCTCTCGGAGCTCGGCATCATCCTCTTGATGTTCTCGCTCGGGCTCGAGTTCAGCCTCCGGCGGCTCATCAAGGTCGGCCCCGCGGCCGCCGTCACGGCCGTCGTCCAGTGCAGCCTCATGCTGTGGCTCGGGTTCACGGCGGGGCGCGCGTTCGGCTGGACGACGATCGAGAGCCTGTTCGCGGGCGCGATCGTGTCCGTGTCGAGCACGACGATCATCGCCAAGGTCTTCGAGGAACAAGGCGTCAAGGGCCGGCTCCGCGAGCTCGTGATCGGCGTGCTCGTCGTCGAGGACCTCGTCGCCATCCTCCTCATGGCCGGCCTCACCGCCGTCGGCAGCGGCGAGAAGCTCTCGTTCGTCGAGCTCATGAAGGTGAGCGGTCGGCTCGTGGCCTTCCTGGCCGCCGTCGTCGGCGTCGGGATGCTCGTCGTGCCGCGGCTGCTCCGCATGGTCGCGCGGATGGGCCGCCCCGAGACGACGCTCATCGCCGCCGTCGGCGTGTGCTTCGGCGTCGCGCTCCTCGCGCACACGTTCGGGTACTCGGTGGCGCTCGGCGCCTTCATCGCGGGCTCGCTCGTGTCGGAGTCGGGCCACGAGCCCGAGATCCAGAAGCTCGTCGTGCCCGTCCGCGATCTGTTCGCGGCCGTCTTCTTCGTGTCCGTCGGCATGATGCTCGACCCGAAGATCCTCGTTCAATACTGGCCGGCGATCCTGGTGTTCACGTCGCTCGTCGTCGTCGGCAAGTTCGTCGGCGTCGCGATCGGCGCGTTCTTGACCGGCTCGAGCACGCCCATCGCGGTGCGCGCCGGCATGAGCCTCGCGCAGATCGGCGAGTTCTCGTTCATCATCGCCGGCCTCGGCCTCACGCAGAAATCGACCGGCGACTTCCTCTACCCCATCGCCATCGCCGTCTCGGCCCTCACGACGCTGCTCACGCCTTGGCTCATCCGCGCGTCGGCCCCCGTGGCGCGGTGGATCGACCGGCATTTGCCGGCGCCGCTCCAGACCTTCGTGGCCCTCTACGGGAGCTGGATCGAGCGCCTCCTGGGACCGTCGGAGCGGGGCTCGACGACGGGCCGCGCCGTCCGGCGGCTCTTCCGCCTGCTCGCGAGCGACGCGGTCGTCCTCGCCTTCGTCGTCATCGGCACGGCGCTCGGGCTGCCGCGCGCGGCGGCGTTCCTCGCGCGTCAGTTCTCCGTCGATCCGAAGGTCGCGCACGGCATCGTCTTGGTGATCGCCACGCTCCTCGCCCTCCCCTTCGCCGGCGGGCTCGTCCGCGTCTCGCGCAAGCTCGGGACGATGCTCGCGGATCTGGCGCTGCCGGGCGTGGCCACGGGCGCGGTCGATCTCGTGGCGGCGCCGCGGCGGGCCCTCGTCGTCACGTTGCAACTCGCGTGCTTTCTGCTCGTCGGCGCGCCGCTCGTCGCCATCACGCAGCCGTTCCTCTCGGGGTTCCAAGGTGCCGAGGTCCTCGTCGTGGTGCTCGTGATCGTCGGCATCGCCTTCTGGAAGAGCGCGACGAACCTCGAAGGTCACGTCCGCGCCGGGGCGCAGGTCATCGTCGAAGCGCTCGCGGCGGGCTCGCAGCCGTCGGGCGAGAACTCCGCGGCGCACACGCACATGCAGGGCTTGCTCGACGGGCTCGGCGCGCCGGTCGCCATCGAAGTGACCGAAGACAGCCCGGCCGTCGGGCGGACGCTCGCCGAGCTCGATCTCCGCGCATCGACCGGTGCGACGGTCTTGGCGATCACGCACCCCGATGCGACGACCTCGCTGCCGAGCGCGCACCAGCCGCTGACGAAGGGCGACGTCCTCGCGATCGCAGGACCACGGGACGCCGTCGACGCCGCGCGCCGCATCCTTCGCACGACGTAGGGGACGTAGGGGTCGACGCCGCGACGACGGACGGGGAAATGGATCGACATCGTCGTCGTGCGTGCGGCGCGTGCGTTTGCGACACCCCGGCGCATCGACCGGCGGCAAGGCACGTGCAACACTCCGATCGTCGCCGCGGCCTCCACCGAGCGACGAAACGGGGGAACGATGGGGTTGAAGCTGAGCGTCTCGTTGGGCGTGCGCGTCCGAATGTTCGGGAACTCGTCGCGTTGGGCGATGACCCTCGGCGAATACGAACTGCGCGAGCTCGTGTCGCTCGTTCGCCACGCGCGCATGCGCCCCCCCTTCTCGTTCGGCCGAGGGCCAGGATCCTCGTCGGAGCGGGCGCCGAGGCTCGGGCCTGGGCTCGCGAAAGGATCGTGGAGAGCCGGGGTTCAGCTGCTCGAGCGCGCGAAGATCTCGGCCGCCTTGCGCTCGAACTGATCGGCCTCCGTCGCGGCCTTCGGATCGTTCGCCTCGGCGCGCCGGAGCATCCGCGCGTACACCGCGCAGCTCCGCGCGAACTCGATGCCACGACCGGCCTCGTCGAGCAGCCAGACCGACTGGAGCAAGTGCGCGCGCGCCTTGAGCAGCTCGTCGGCGCCCGCGCTCGTCGCCGCCAGGATTTCGCCGAGCACGCGGTGCGCGATGCCGAGCTCGGCTTTGTCTTGCGCGGCGATGAACGTGTCGATCGCCTGCTGCGCGGACGCGCGTGACGCCTCGCGGTCGCCTTGCGCGAGGTACGCCCGGCCGAGCGCGCGGGCCACCCGACCGAGGGCGAGGTCGTCCCGTCGATCGGCGGCGATCTCTTCGGCTTGCTTCAGCCGAGTGACGGCTCGCTCGACGTCACCGAGCCGGACTTCCACCTCGCCAAGGTGGGTCAAGACCACCGCCCATCGTCCCCGATCGCCCGTCTCGCGGACGACGTCGAGCGCCTCGCGCAGCCGCTCGTGGGCGCCCGCGTCGTCGCCTTCGTCTTCGGCCACGATGCCGAGATCGACGAGCGAGATCGAAACACCCACCAGATCGCCGATCTCGCGCCGGAGGAGGAGCGCGCGTTCGAAGGCGTCGCGCGCGCGGGCGAGCTGGCCGAAGTCGCGGTGGACGCGGCCGAGGTTGCTCAAGCTCACGGCGATCGACCGGCGATCGCCGAGCTCGGTGCGCATGCCGAGGGCGCGCGTCGTCACGTCGAGCGCCCGCGCGTAGTCGCCGCGGAGACGGAACAGCTTGCCGAGATCGTCGACCGTGCTCGCCACGCCGCGCTCGTCGCCCGCGCCCTCGAACAACGCGAGCGCCGCGTCGAGGTGGACGTGGGCCTCCGCGAGGCGCCCGGTCTCCCGGTACAAGCGCCCGATCCGGTTGTGCGCGACGCCGCCCTTCGACGGGAGGTTCGATCGGAACGCGTGGGCCAAGAGCCGCTTGAAGACGGCGAGCGCTTCGTCGTTCTTGCCCAGGATTTGCAGGACGTCGCCGTAGTCGTGGAGCGCGCGGAGCAGGGTCCGACCCGACACGTCGACGCCTTCGTCGACGAGCGCGAACCCCTTCTCGTAGTCATCGGCGGCCTTCGCGTTGGCGTACCGCTCGCGCGACAGACCGCCGGCTTCGAAGTGGCTCTCGACGGCGCGCGCGAGCCGGCCGGCGAGCCGTTCGTGGTGGGCGAGCTGACCGAGCAGCTCTTCGTGCGACCGCACCGTCGGCTTGAACGACAGCCAATCGGCGATGGCCTCGTGAAAGCGTTTCGTTTGCCGCTTCGGCAAGAGACGGAGGAGCGTCTCGCGCTCCAGGTTGTGCTTGAAGGCGTATTCCTCGTCGTCGGGGAACGCGCTGTCGGGCAAGTGGAGGACGTAGTCGCGATCGCAGAGCTCTCGGAGCGTCGCGCGGAGCTCGGCCTCGTCGGTCGCCTCCTCGCGGAGCCACACGGTGGGCGCGTCGGCGTCGAGCCGCTTCATCGTGAGGAGGCCGCCGAGCCAGAACACGCTGCCCATGACCGCCGCGCGCTCGAGCAGCGCCCGCTCTTTCGGCGCCAGGGCCGCGATGCGCGCCTGCACGGCGTCTTCGACCGTCAGCGGGAGCTTCGCCTGATGGATGCGCTCGGGGTGGACCGTCCAGACCTCGTTCTCCGAGAACGCGTCGCTCGTCTGGACGACGCCCATGTCGTGGAAGATGCGGACCATGCGCTCGAGGAGCGCGGGGTTGCCGCCGGCCATCGTGCACGCGGCGAAGACGAGCTCCTCGACGTCCGCGTCGCCGCAGGGCTCGAGCAGCTCTTGCATGACCGTCGCCGCGTCCGCCTCCGAGAGCGGCGGCAGCTCGAGGAGGACGTGCCGATCCGCGCCCGTCTCGGACGTCACTCTCGGCCCGGACGCGCCGAGCGCCTTGCCCCACTCGTGGCGCGCCATCATCTCGGGGCGCGCGATGCACAAGGTCAAGATGGGGGCGTCCAGGCTCTCGACGAGGAACGAGAGGAGCTCGAGCGAGTCCTCGTGCGCATGGTGCAGATCGTCGAAGACGAGGACCGTGGGCGACGGAGCCACCAGCAAGGAGTCCGGGGTCGACGCACCAGGACCGCGATCGCCGGAGATGGGCGCGCCGGAGACCGCCCGCGCGTCGGCCTCGAGGAAGCGCTTGATGATGGCGCGGCGCAGGAGGTGCATCTGCGTCGGATCCGACCGCACGACGCGCAGGAGCGGCGAATCGGCGAACGCGAGGCCCATGAGCTGCCCCAGGAAGAAGCAGACGTCGCCGACCTTGCGGTCTTCGAACACGTCGGACACCTGGGCGCGCAAGAGCCCCACCGCTTCGTCGTCGGACATGCCTTCGACGACGCCGAACCGCGCGCGGAGGAAGCGAGCGAAGACGTCGTGGGCACCGCCCCCTTGCCGCGCTGAACCTCGGAACACGCGCGGGGGCGCGACGCCGCCGTCGCCGGGCCCATGCGCGGGGTCGAGCGGTTCGCGGAGCCGCGACAAAAAGTCGCGGACGAGGCGCGTTTTGCCGACGCCGGCGGCGCCGATGATGGTCACCGTTCGCGCCTTTCCGTCTTCGCGGACGGCGCGCATGGCGCTTTCGAGGACCCGAAGCTCGGCCGCACGTCCGACGAGGGCGGGCCTTTGCTCGCGCTCTCCGAAAGGCGTGGCACCGATGCCGACGAACGCGCCCATGACGGCGGCAAGCGTACCATCGGCGCGCGATCCGCCGATGCGCTTTCGTCACGCGAGGTCGGCTCTTGCTCGGAACGACAGGGCGTCTGCGCCCTTCGTGGTCAGTCGTCGGTGTCGAGCACACCGTCGGGATCGTCGACGGGCGGCGTCGTACCCGATGGCGTCGTACCCGACGAGGAACGCCCGCGCTCGGACCGCTCGCCGCGTGCAGGCGTCGCGCCATCGATCGCCGCGGGGATGACGACGGAGTCGAGCCCCGCCACGGACGGCGCGAGGCTCGGGATCGACCGATCGGCGTCGCGGTCGTCGCGCTCGTCGCGCTCTTCACGTCGATCGTCGACGCGATCCCGGGGCTCGTCGTGCTCGGCGCCGGCAACGTTCGTGCGCGCATTGGGCGCCTTCGAGGGGCGCTTCTCGGAGCCGCGGTTCCGACCGGCCTTCGACGACGAGGCCTTCGCCGTCGCCGCCCGCTTTCGCATCGGCCACTCGACGCATTGGCCCATGCGCGAGGGGCAAGAGATGCGGACGTGGAAGTGGTCGTCGTGCGGGAGCGATCCACGCGGCTGGGCGAGCACCTCCGACGCGCGGCGACGAAGCGCGGCCGGAGCGCCGATCTTCGCGGCGTGGGCGAGCAAGCGCGCGCGCAGGTGGGTCGCGACGAAGATGTGCGTGATGTGGACGCGCGTGTCGCCGAGCATGGCGGCGACGAGCGACCAGTTCTTCGCGTCGTCGAACACGGCGCCCGGCCAGCTCGGCGCCTTGCCGTCCGCCGTGAAGACGACCATGTGGTCGGCGTAGAGGGGTTTTCCGGTCGTGCTCTTCACGTAGAAGCCGACGTCCGCGTCGCGGCCGCTCTCGTGCGACGCGTGGCGATCGACCTGGCCGCCCCCCGCTTTCGAGAGCTGCCCCATCGTCAGCACGGCGTCGGGGAACTGCTTCCGAACCGCCCGCGCCGCGTGATCGATCATCGCGACGAGCGAATCGAGCCCGTAACGGACGTCCGTGCCGGCGTAGCTCGGGAACACGCGGAGGTGCGGACCTTCGGCGATGCGCACGCCGCCCACGAGGCGTCCATCCGTCGGTGAGCCGATGCTCAGACTGGGCGTGGCGCGACGCGGCGCGGGCGTCGTCGTCGATGCCGTCGGTCGGCGGTGCGTGCCCGCCCCGGGCTTCGCGGGCGCTTTGGCCGGTGTCTTCGTCGTCGCTTTCGCCGGCTCGGACGATGCAGCCAGCGCGGGCGCAGGCAAGACGAGGGCAGCCAAGAGGGCGAAACGGCAAACGCGAGCAGCAGACACGGTACGGACGACCGCACCACAACCTCACACATCGGGCCAAGTTCGAGGCGTCGGCACGAGCCACGAAGGCTCCGTGGGTTCGGGCCGCGAACGAGCCGCGGGTTCAGGCCGCGGGCGACGCGGACGACACCCCGTCCGAGGCCGGCGCATCCGCCGCGGCGTCTCCCAACGGCGTGGCGTCGTCCTCCGCGAGGGCCGACGCGAGCTCGTCGTCGGGATCGAGGTAGTCGCCGGCGAGCTCTTGCACGGCACGAACGAGCGGCCCCGGCTCGATGGGGCTCGTCCGGTGCCGACGGAGCCGCACGGCGTGCTCGCGCACGCACCGATCCAGGCGCGCGACGAGCCCGTCGGGTGACGCGACGAGGGCGTCGGCGTCGGGGACCCCGAGGTGCTCGGACAGGAGGCGAACCCGCGCGCGACGGATCGCCGCGACGAGGGCGCCGTCGTCGTTCGTCTCGGCCGCGGCGTACGAGAGGTGGATCTCCGAGTCGAGCGCCATGCTACGGTTCGTGAGGTTCGCCGAGCCGACGGTCAGGAACGCGTCGTCGACCGCGAGGAGCTTGGCGTGCACGTAGACCGGCACGTCGCGCCCGTCGGCGTCCGACGAGGCGACGTCGTAGACGCCGAGCGCGTGCCCGTGCCGATCGGCCGCCTCCGCGAGCGTCGCGAGGAGCTCGTTCTGGGTGTGCCCCACGGTGAGCGTCTCTTTGAGCTTCTCCGGGCGCCGAGGGAGGACGATGACGACGTCGAGGCGCGGCATTCGTCGATCGCGCAGGCGATCGAGCAGGGCGTCGCGGACGAGCGACGACGTCAGGTATTGCGTCTCGACGTAGACGAGGCGTTCGGCCCGCGCGATGGCGCGCTCGTGCAGGCGCGCGATTTCCCGCACGGCGCCGGCGCCATACCCCGCCGGGAAGGTCCGCGACAACGCGACCGTCGACGCCGGCATCGGCACCGTGACGCCGAACGAGGGGCGCGCCTCGTGGGAATGGGACGAGCGGCAGAGCGCTTCGGCGTCGAGGCGTTCGCCCGTCGCGTGGCGCCATCGCTCGACGAACAGATCGACGAGCGAACGCGCGGGCGCGCCGACCACCGCGGCCTGCACTTCATGGTAAGGACGGCACGACTCGCCGCGCGCGGCGCGGAGCGGATCGTCGGCCGTGTGGAGCGACGTGTCCCACCGCGCGTGGGCGAGATCGGCGCTCCCGACGAACGCCACGCGCCCGTCGAACACGGCGATCTTCTGGTGGTGCGACGCGCGGAGGGGCGCGCTCGCGTCGAACTCGAAGTGGAAACGCTCGCACGTCGCGCCGTCGAAGAGCCGCTTTTGCAACACCTCGCGCTCGAGCGCGAAGACGAAGCTGTGGTCCCACGCCAGCACCCGAATTTCGAGCTCCGGGCGGGCTCTGCAGAGGCTGTCGAGGACGCCGAGGAGCGTGTAGTCGGACCGGGGGCGCGACGCGCGGTCGGCGCCGCGCACCAGCTCCACGTCGCTGTCGAACTGCCAGCCGAGCAAGAGAATGCTGCGCTCGGCGGCCATCGCGGCGTCGTAGAACGCGAGGTAGTAGTCGCGGGCGTCGACGAGCAGTCCGCTCGATGCGCGTTCGTGGATGCGCCAAGCCGTGTCGTTCGAGAAGAGCGGGTGCACCGTCCTGCGAGCCTCGCGCCGAGAGAGAATGCGAGAGGCGAAGCATCTTTCGGGCCGAGCCCACGAGCTCGGGACGGCGCTCGAGCGGGACCGGAAAATCGAGGACCGATGACGCATCGAGCTACCCGGCGAGCGTCGCAAATCGTCCCACCCGCACGCAGACCGCGCGGCACGTCACCTCCGTCGTTCACATTCGCGACCGCTGATGTAGTGTGGCGGGGCCATGGACAAAGTGATGAAAAATGCCCGCGAGGCCGTCGCGGACATTCCAAGCGGGGCCACCATCCTCGCCGGCGGTTTCGGCCTCTGCGGCATCCCGGAGAACTGCATCGCGGCGCTCGCCGAACGCGACGTCAAGGATCTGACGTTCGTGTCGAACAACTGCGGCGTCGACGATTTCGGGCTCGGTCTCCTGCTCCGGAACAAGCAGATCGCGAAGATGATCTCGAGCTACGTGGGCGAGAACAAGGAGTTCGAGCGCCAGTACCTCTCCGGCGAGCTCGAGGTCGAGCTCTGTCCCCAAGGCACGCTCGCCGAACGCGTTCGCGCGGGCGGCGCCGGCATCCCGGCGTTCTTCACGCCGACGGGCGCGGGCACCGCCGTCAGCGAAGGCGGCCTGCCGCTCCGCTACGCCGCCGACGGGAGCGTCGCCAAGTCGAGCCCCAAGAAGGAGACGCGCGAGTTCGACGGGCGCCTGCACGTCCTCGAGCCGGCCATCGTCGGCGATTACGCCATCGTGAAGGCCTGGAAGGGCGATCGCTTCGGCAACCTCGTCTACCGCCACACCGCGATGAACTTCAACCCGATGATGGCGACCGCCGCGAAGATCACGATCGTCGAGGTCGAAGAGATCGTCCCGGTCGGCGCGCTCGATCCGGACTTCATCCACACGCCGGGCATCTACGTGCACCGCATCTTCCAAGGGGAGCGCTTCGAGAAGCGCATCGAACGCCGGACGGTGAGCGCATGAATCCGCTCAAGGGTCTTTCCCGCGAACAAATCGCGCAGCGCGCGGCGCAAGAGCTCCGCGACGGCTACTACGTCAACCTCGGCATCGGCATGCCCACGCTCGTCGCCAACTGCATCCCGAAGGGCGTCGAGGTCGTCTTGCAGAGCGAGAACGGCCTGCTCGGCATCGGCCCCTACCCGAAGGCGAGCGCCATCGACGCCGACCTCATCAACGCGGGCAAGGAGACCGTCACGATGCTGCCGGGCTCGGCCATCTTCTCGAGCGCCGAGAGCTTCGCGATGATCCGCGGCGGCCACATCGACCTGGCGATCCTGGGCGCCATGCAGGTCTCCGAGAGCGGCGATCTGGCGAACTGGATGATCCCCGGCAAGATGGTCAAGGGCATGGGCGGCGCGATGGATCTCGTCGCGAGCGCCAAGCGCGTCGTCGTCATCATGGACCACGCGGCCAAGGACGGGACGCCGAAGATTTTGAAGGAGTGCCAGCTCCCGTTGACCGGACGGGGCGTCGTTCACCGCATCATCACCGATCTGGCGTGCATCGACGTGACGCCCGAGGGGCTGATTTTGCGCGAAGTCGCCCCCGGTGTCAGCGCCCGCGAGGTGCAGGAACGCACCGAACCGACGCTCAAAGTCCCGCCGGAACTCGCGGAAATGACGGTCTGACGGCGCCCCGGCGGAGCGCGACCGCCGGAACGTACCGCTTGCCTTCCCCTCGTCCAACTGGCAAATCAGCAACGCGAAAAAGCGAGGGAAATGGTGGATCAAGCGGAAAACGCGGTCACGCAAGCCAGCGGCGCTGCGACGGGCCGATCCGAGACCAACGCCCTCGCGGGGGCGGTCTGGTTCGTTCGGGCCGTGCGCAAGCACTGGGCGATGATTTTCGCGATCGTCCTGCTCGCCGGCGCCGGCAGCCTCGCGTACTCGAAGACGCTGCCCAAGGTCTACGAGGCCGCGACGCTCTTGGAGTTCGACCCGGACGTCATCAAGCCGCTCGGCAACAAGGCCGATCCGATGATCGGCTGGAGCGCCATCTGGGACACGCAGCAGTACTACGAGACGCAGTACAAGATCATCCAGAGCGACCGCGTGCTCTCGGTCGTCGTACGCGATCTCGGGCTGCAGAACGACGCCGACTTCTTGGGGAGAAAGCCGCAAGGACCGGCCCCCATCGACGACGTCGTCGCCATCCTCCGCAGCCGTCTGACCATCGAGCCGGTCAAGGGCAGCCGCCTCGTCGTGATCAAGGTCCGCGACGGGCGGCCCGCGCAGGCGCGTCGCCTCTCCGAGGCCGTCTCGCGGGCGTACATCCAACAGAACCTCGACAAGATGATCAGCGCGACGAGCGACACCGTCGCGTGGCTGTCCGGACAGCTCGATCACTTCAAGACGGAGCTCGAGCAGACCGAGAACGAGCTGCACGAGTTCAAAAAGCGGAACGACCTGCCCTCGAGCACGATCGAGGACCTGTCGAAGATGATCCGCATGGAGATGCAGGACTACGACTCGGCGCTGACGCAGACGCGCATGCGCCGGCAGGAGTTCGCCGCACGCCACGCGGAGCTCAGCAAGATCACGGCCGACAAGCCCGACGAGATCCCCGCCTCGGAGCTCTTGAGCAACTCCTTCCTCCAGGGGCTCCGCACGCAGTACCAAGCTGCGCTGCGTGAGCGCGCCGAGCTCATCGCCGGCGGCAAGGGTGAAAATCACCCCGACGTCAGGCGCGCGGAGGAGAAGATCGAGCTCGCGCGGCACGATCTGCTCGCGGAGGTGCGCAACATCCAGGGCGCCATCGCGCGCGACTTGGCGATCTTGGAGCGGCAGGAGAACGGCGAGGCCGGGCTCTACGAAGGGTCGAAGAAGAAGGCCGTCGATCTCAACTTGAAGGAGCTCGAGTTCCAGCGGCTCGACCGCATCCGCGCGCAGAACGAGAAGCTCTACGGCGTCTTGCTCGAGCAGCTCAAGGAAGCCGATCTGCGGCGGATGATGAACACGAACAACATCCGCCTCATCGACGTGCCGATCGAGCCGAAGTCGGCGGTGTTCCCGCGCGTCGGCACGAACGTGGGCATCGCGCTGCTCGTCGGGCTCGCGCTCGGCATCGCGCTCGCGCTCGTGCGCGAGCAGCTCGACAACACGCTGAAGACGCCGGAAGACGTCGAGCAGCGGCTCGAGGTGACGTTCCTGGGGCTCTTGCCGGAGATCGTCGAGGACGACGTGCCGGGCAAGGACGGCAAGCGCAAGCGACGCCGGCCGCGGCGACTCACGACGAAGCTCGCGCCAGAGCTCTTGGTCTTCGAGCGCCCGATGTCGGGGGCCGCGGAGGCCGCGCGCGCGCTCCGCACGAACCTGATGTTCATGAACCCCGACCGGCCGTACAAGCGGATCCTCGTCACGAGCGCGGCGCCGGCCGAGGGGAAGACGACGGTCGCGGTGAGCACGGCGGTCTCGCTCGCGCAGGGCGGGCAACGCGTCTGCATCGTGGACTGCGATCTCCGGCGCCCTCGCCTCCACCGCATCTTCGATCGCGCAGGCGACGTCGGCTTGATGAACGTCATCGTGGGGGACGCGACGCTCGAGGAGGCCGCGAAGCCGACGCTCGTGCCGAACCTCTATTGCTTGCCGTGCGGGCCGATCCCGCCGAACTCGGCCGACGTCGTCGCGTCCGACAAGTTCCGTCGGCTGCTCGACGAGCTCTCGGAGCGCTTCGACCGCATCGTGCTCGACAGCCCGCCGGTCGTCGCCGTGACCGACTCGGCCATCGTCTCGACGCTCGCCGACGGCGTCATCTTCGTCGTCCGCGCGTTCAAGACGAGCCTGTCGGTGTGCCGCTCGGGCCTACGCTCGCTGCGTGACGTCGACGCGCCCATCGCCGGCGCGGTGCTCAACGCGGTCAACTTGGACCGCCACGAGTACAACTACTACCACTACTACTATTACAAGCGCGAAGGCTACGCGCCGCTCGCCGCGGTCGCGCCCCCCGAGAGCGCCGACCATCCCGCGCCGCCGCCGAATTGACGCCGGAGGTGGTGGGACCGCCCACCACCTCGAGGTGCGGGCGGAGGAACGCGAACGACGACGCCGAGCGGCCGCCTCAGGGAGCGGGCTTCGGCTTCGGAACGAGACGGGGCGCGACGGCGCGATCGCGGATGCGTTCGAGCGCGCCGCCGTCGAAGGTCTTCGTGGCGGCGGAGGCGTCGCGCTCCGCGGTGGACGGAGC
>JBGAHN010000080.1:0-24438 GCA_044226145.1 Labilithrix sp.
TCACAGCGGTGCTCAGATGCGTTGAGATTCCGGGCGAGGCCGAGGAGGGCGCGAGCACCGGACGTAAGCGTACTTATGTACGTGCGCCCGGAGCGCAGCCCTCCTTCGAGGATCGCGAAGCGCGTCGCTCGACGAAGGGATCGCCCGGAAGATCAATGCAGATGAGCGCCGCTGTGAGCGGGGTCACCGGCACCACCAACAACCTTCGGACCCGCGCGTTCCTTCGACGAGCGCGGGGGTCCGGAGATCCTGCTTCGGTGTTCACCTTGGCGACGACGACGCGGCCGGCGTGCTGCTCGGCGAGCTTGTCGAGCTCGGGCGCGGCCATGCGGCACGGCCCGCACCACGCCGCATGACCGGCATGCAATCGATCGGCGCATGGCCGGCACGTAACCGATCGCGGCCCGTCCGGGTCTCGTGCTATTCGAGCGGCGTGGGCGCACAGTGGAAGCAAAAGGGGCGTGAGGCATCGGCCGCCGCCAAAGGACGCATCTTCACCAAACTCGCCAAGGAGATCATGGTGGCCGCGCGGAGCGGCGCGGATCCCTCGATGAACCCGCGGCTGCGGATGGCGGTCGACGCGGCGAAGAAGGCGTCGATGACGAAGGACACGCTCGAGCGCGCCATCAAGAAGGGCGCGGGCTTGCTCGACGAGGCCGTCAACTACGAGACGGTGACGTACGAAGGGTTCGCGCCGCATCAGGTGCCGGTGATCGTCGAGTGCTTGACCGACAACCGGAACCGCACCGCCTCCAACGTGAAGGTGCTCTTCCGAAAAGGGCAACTCGGCGCCTCCGGTTCGGTCTCGTGGGATTTCGCGCGCCTCGGTCAGGTCGAAGCCACGCCCCCCGCGAGCGGAGACGACGCGGAAGAAGCGGCGATCGAGTGCGGCGCCCAAGAGCTCGAGCCCGCCGACGACGGCGCCACCCGCTTCTTCACCGAGCCGGGCGACGTCGACGTCGTCAGCAAGGCCCTCACCGAGCGCAAATGGACCGTCTCGTCGGCCCAATTGATCTGGAAAGCAAAGAACCCCGTCGCCCTCGACGACGCGCAGAAGCGCGCCGACGTCGAAGCGTTCCTCGAGGCGCTCGACGACGACGACGACGTCCAGAACCTCTACGTCGGCCTGGCCTGATCCGCGCTCGCGCCGCGGGACCGCGAGCGGCGTCGAAACCGCCGCGCATCGCGCTTATGCTTGGCGCATGTACCGCGAGAGCATCTCTCTGCACGGTCCCGTCTATTCCATCTTCAACGGTCGGATCGCGGCCATCGATCCGGCTTCGGGGCGCGTGCGCTGGACGCTCGTCACCGACGCGACCATCCAGAAGCCGACCATGGCGGCCGACGCGGCGTCGCTCTACGTGTTCGTCGAGGGCACGCTGCTGGCCGCGGCGGCGGAAGACGGACAGATCCGCTGGCGCACCCCCATTCCCGTCGAAACGGGGATCCGCCTCGAGCTCCACGCGGGGCTCGTTCTTCTCCAAACGCAAGGTCGGCTTCTCGCCTTTGGCGTCATGGATGGGGTCCTTCGCTGGGAGATCCCGAGCTCGAGCGTGGTGGTCGCACCGCCCGGTTCGTGAACGTCATGGCCCAGCGACCCAAGGAAGAAATGCGACGCGCGATCCTCGCCGCGATGGCCGAGGAGCTCGCCGACGTCGGCTTCGAGAAAACCACGCTGCTGAGCGTCGCCGCGCGGGCCGGCACGTCGATCGGGAACCTGTACAAATACTTCGACGACAAGCAGCAGCTCTTCGAAGAAGCCGTCCCGCGGGCGGTGGCCTCCCAGCTCGCATCGCTCGTCCGCGCGCGCGTCGAAGCGCTCGGCGTCGAACGCGACGTCCGCGGCCTGGACGACGCGCACCCTTACGAGGTCGCCGCGGAGGAGCTCCTCCGCTTCGCCCTCGCGCACCGCGCGCAAGTTCGTTTCCTCCTCGAGCGCGCATCGGGCACGTCGTACGCGAGCTTCGGTGACGATCTCGTCGACGATCTGACGAAGCTCGCGCTGAGGTATGCCGCGCGCGCGTACCCGTCGATCAAGATCTCCGCGTCGCGGCGGCGCGCACTGGTGCGCATTTACCGTGGATTTCTCGCCTCCCTCGCGTCCGTCTTGCGCGAAGAATCGGGAGACCGCGCGCTCCGCGAAGCGACGGCCCACGTCACGACGTACCACCTCGCCGGCCTCAAAGCCCTGTTCGAAGCGGCCGAGCGATCGTGAGACGGTGAGACGCGACGCGGTCGACTCGCGACGACGTACGAACGACGCCGTCAGGGCGCTTTGTCGTGCTCGTCCCAGAAGTTGCAACGCGCGGTGCCCATCGGCTGCATCGCGACAGCGTCCGTGTCGAGCTCGAGCACGCTCTCGTGGCTCGGGTCGTAAACCGGCCACGACGGCGCGCCGTCGACGTTGGGATCTCCGCTCGCCGCGAACGCGCCCCAATAGGACTGAATCCGCCTCGAGAGATCCACCTCGGCCGAAGTGGGCGTGTACGCGAAGGACGAGAACGTATGCCAGACGAACGGCAGCTCCGCGGTGTGCGCCGCGCCGAGCCCGGCGAGCGGTCCGTGGTCGAGTCCGTGGGTGAAATAATAGCGACGCACGGGCTCACGCTGCCCGCTCGAGAGCGCACGAAGCGCTCGCCGCGTCGGACACGCGAAGGCGATGTCCGAAAAGATGTCGATGACGCGGTCATAGCCCGAATTCAGCTTGAGCGGGTCGCACGGATAGAGGTTTTCGAGCTGGGAGGCGAACTCCGGAAAACCTTGTTTCAACAGTGCAGAATACACCAAACACGAAGGGACCGTCCCCGACGGGATGAAGAGGGCGGCTTCGCGCGAGTTCGTCCCCGCGACGACGGGGACATGGTTGTTCTTTCCCTGCGCGAACCGCGCGAGCGGCGCGTCGGGGAGCACGTACCCGTCCACGTTCGGCCCGAAGTTGAGCGTGTGCAAGGACCAGAGATCGACCTTCCCGTGATCGAGCGGCCCCGACGAGACGGCGAGCGAGCCCTCCGCTTGAACGATCTTGTCGAGGGGCACCTCGCGAAGACAGGCGGCGACGTCGGACGCGTCGGCGCACCCGAGCTTCTTCACGACGTCTTCGGCTTGTGTGTACCGCTCGCTCATGCGCGGGGTCTCGCACCAACCGCTCTCCATCAACGCCGCCGAGAAGAGGCCGCTCGCGAGAGGTGACGCGACGAGCATGCACGTGTCGATCGCGCCCGCCGACTCCCCGAAGACCATCACGCGCGAAGGATCGCCGCCGAACGCTTTGGCGTTCCGCTTCACCCAACGGAGCGCCGAAATGGCGTCGAGGAGCCCGTAATTTCCAGACACACCTTGAGACGTCCCCGCGCTGAGGGACGGGTGCGCGAGGAACCCGAGCGCGCCGAGGCGGTAATTGAACGACACGACGACGGAGTTCGTGGCATTCGCCAATTCGCGTCCGTCGTAGGCATTTCCGAGCGGCAACGATTGATTGCTGCCTCCGGTGAAATTCGCGCCGCCGTAAATCCAAAAGAGCACCGGCAACGAGGCGTTCGCGCCGCGCGCGGACGGAGTCCAGACGTTGAGCGTGAGGCAGTCTTCGCTCCCCTTCGCAGCGGGTTGCGCGCAGTTGGAACCGTACTCCGTCGCCTCGCGAACGCCCGTCCAGCACGTACCTTCGTCGGGCGGCGCGAAGCGGCGCGGTCCCACCGGGGGCGTCGAGAACGGGATGCCGAGGTACGCGTCCGTCGCCTCGGCGGTCGTGCCGTGCACGAGCCCTCGATCGGTGGCGATCGTGAGCGGCGCGGTGCTCGAAGGGACGTCACACATGGGAGGCGCTTCCGGCTCCGACGCGTCGCCACCGACGGGATCCGACGAGCCCGGACCGTCGCTTTGGGGCGCGCCGCCATCGGCCGGAGCTCCTCCCGTCGCGTCGCCGTCGCTCCCGCACGCCCAGAGAAGAGCGGCAACGAGCATGGTTGCGCCGATGGCTCCGCGTTTCATGCGCCAGCACGAGAGCAACGTGCGTGCCTTCGACGACTGGATGACCGGCATCTCCGAATGGCCCATATTTTACATCCAACAATGTAAACAAAATATCGAGACGGTGCAGAGCCTTCGATGCGCGAGGGAAAAACGATCCACCGAAAACGTGCTTCCACATGGCTGGGCTCGTCCGAGCACGTTGAAAAATGGCCGTCGGAGCGGTTCGGCGGCTTCGCTCCGTGATTTCGACGGCGACCGTACCGAGGGACGCGCGGTTAGAATCGACGGGATGGCCTACAGCGAATTGCTCGCCGCCCGCGTCCGCGCGGTCCTGAGCGCGCGCGACGTCGTCGAGAAGAAGATGATGGGCGGACTCGCCTTCATGGTCGACGGCCGTATGGTGTGCGGGATCTTCGGCGACGAGCTCCTGGCGCGCGTCGGTGCCGAAGGGCACGATGAAGCCATCACACGCCCGCACGTGCGTGTCATGGACTTCGCCGGACGTGAGATGCGCGGGTTCGTCGTCGTGAACGCCGCCGGCCTTCCGACGCGTCGCTCGCTCGAGCGTTGGATCGACATCGGCCTCGCCGTCGCCAGCGCTGCGCCGACGAAGAAGTCACCGACGAAATCCAAACGCGCGAAGAAGGCGGTAGTGAAGAACGCGGCAGGCGCGAAAAAGGCGGCTAGCGCGAAGAGAGCGGCGCCGACGAAAAAGGCGGCTAGCGCGAAGAGAGCTCGCTAGATCACGCGGCGCAACGGATGCCCGTGGTCGAGCGGACCGTGCCCCGCGCCAAATCCGGGTGCACGCGCGATGGCTTCGCGGACGTAGTCGATGGCGCCGCGCACCGCTTCGGTGAGCGGAAGGCCGAGCGCGAGACCGGTCGCGCACGCCGACGCGAGCGTGCACCCGGTGCCGTGCGTGTGCCGCGTCGAAAGGCGAGACCCCGCGAAGGACACCTCACCATCGGCCGTCATGAGGACGTCGACGACCTCGGGGCCAGGCACATGGCCGCCCTTCACGAGGACGGCCCGCGCACCGCGCGCGAGGAGCGCATCGCCCGCACGACGCAGATCGTCGGTGGATTCGACGCGTAGCCCCGTCAGCGCGCTCGCCTCGGGAGCGTTGGGCGTGAGGAGCGACGCGCGCGGCAAGAGGAGCGAGACGATCGCCGAGACCGCCGCGTCCGCGAGCAGCGCCGCGCCGCCTTTGGCGATCATGACGGGGTCGACGACCGCGGGAGGCGCGTCCCCACCGCGCGCCGCCGCTTCCGACGCCACGCGATCGAGCAACCGCGCGACGACCTCCACGATCGCGACGTCCCCGAGCATGCCCGTCTTGACGGCGTCGACGCCGATGTCGTCGATCACCGCGCGCCCCTGCGCCTCGACGACGTCGGCAGGGATGAGATGAACGCCCGTCACGCCCAGCGTGTTCTGCACGGTGACGGCCGTGATGCTCGTCGCCGCGTACCCGCCGAGCATGGTGATCGTCTTCACGTCCGCTTGAATGCCCGCGCCGCCGCCGGAGTCCGAACCGGCGATCACGAGCACGCGTCCGCGGGGCGACGAAGAATGCGACATCGAGCAACGTCCTTAGCTTCGATGACAACGGAAATCGAGGCATGCGAGCCCGAAAAGGCCACGTCGCATAGGTCACCCGCGAACGTCCGTGAGGCGGCCACCGTCGTCCTCCGTGGTATCGTGTCCGCATGAACGCCGCCTGGCACGACCGGATCGCGGAGCAGACTTCTCGAACGAGCGCGACCACACGCGCGGCGAGCGACCTCGGCGTCCTGCGCCGCCCCACGAACTGACGCCGAGCACTCGCATGCGCTACGTCGGTCGCATTTTTCGCCCCCCGTCCGAGGCGGACGCGCTCATCGTCCAAGCCACGATCGGCTGCTCGTGGAATCACTGCACGTACTGCGACATGTACCGCGACAAGTCGTTCGCGGTGCGTCCGCTCGCCGACACGCTCGAAGACATCGACCGCGCGGCCGAGGCCGTCGGTGACGACGTCGAGAAGCTCTTCGTCGCCGACGGCGACGCCTTTGTCATGGACACCCGCGATTGGCTCGCGATCCTCGAGCGCGCACGACGCGTGTTCCCGCGCCTTCGCCGCGTGTCCTGCTACGCGATGGCGCGGAACGTCCTCGCGAAGTCCGACGACGAGCTTCGCCAGCTCGCGGACGCAGGCTTGTCGCTGCTCTACGTCGGCCCCGAATCGGGCGACGACGCGACGTTGAAGCGAATCGCGAAGGGCGACGACTTCGCGGCGCACGTCCAAGCCGCCGAACGCGCCCACGCCGCCGGGATGAAGCTCAGCGTGATCGCGCTCCTCGGGATCGCCTCCGAACGAAGCGACGAACACGCCCGCAAGACCGCCGAGCTCGTGACGCGGATGGATCCGGCCTACTTCTCCGCGCTCACGGTGACGGTCGTGCCGGGCACGCCGCTCGATCGGCTCGCGAAAAGAGGACGATTCGAAGTGCCGCCGGTGCCGAACCTCCTCGCCGAATTGCGCACGATGGTGGCCCTCGCAGCGCCGACCGACGCCGTCTTCCGCACGAATCACGCGTCGAACTACTTGCCCCTCGGCGGTCACCTTCCCCGCGATCGCGATCGCATCGTGGCCGTCATCGGCGCCGCCCTCGACGGGCGCATCCCACTCCGCAGCGAAGCGATGCGCGGGCTTTGAATCGTCGGTCGTTCGAGGGCCATTCATGGATATCGAAGATCGTCTCACCGAAGCCGCTCGAAATGTCCGGAGCACGCGGCCAGCATGCCTCACCTGATCGAAGTCGGCCCGAAACGGGCATTCACCTCGGCGGAGCGCCGAGACTTCCCATTCACCGTGCCCTCCATCGCAACCTTGCCGATGCTCGACGTGAACGTGCCCGTCACGCTCTTCGTCGGGGAGAACGGATCAGGCAAGTCCACGCTCCTCGAGGGGATCGCGGCCGCCGCCGAGCTCCCCGCCTTGGGCGTCAGCGAAGTGGCCTCCGACGACACGCTCTCGCAGCAGCGCCGTCTCGGAGACGCGCTCCGACTCGCGTGGCGACCCCGATCCCGCCAAGGCTTCTTCCTCCGGGCGGAGGATTTCTTCGGTCACCTCCGGATGCAGGCGCGCACGGACGCGCGCATCCTGCGAGAGAAAGCGGAGTTCTTCGGGCAACGCGTCAACCACGAGGCCGCAGCCGCCGGCGGCGTGCACGTCGACGAACAGAACGCCGCCAACCACCTACGTCGCTACGACTCACGCTCGCACGGCGAGTCGTTCGTGGACGTCTTTTCGACACGGGTGCGCCCCCGCGGACTCTACTTGCTCGACGAGCCGGAGGCGCCCCTCTCCCCGAAGAAGCAGCTCGAGCTCTTGCGGCTCATCGTACGGGCGACCGAGGACGAAGCGCAGTTCGTCATCGCCACCCACTCCCCCATCTTGCTCGCGTGCCCGGGAGCACGGATATTCAGCTTCGATTCACCGCCGATTCGCGAGGTCCACTACGACGATCTCGAGCACGTGAACGTGATGCGCGATTTCCTGAACGACCCTGAGAGCCATTTGCGAGACCTCATCGGCACGAATGGCCATTTCGATTCCCATCGATAAAATTCGACGTAACCAAACGACGCAACTCGGGAGGTGTCATGAAGGATCCGATTCTGCGCCGTACAGCGTGATCGCGACTTCGACTCCAAGGCTCACGAGCGCTGCTAACTGCGATGTAGCCGCGATCACGGAACACCGCCAATGGCGGCAGGAAGGCGCGGCGGAAGCGAGAACGCGACGACGTCGTTGGTCGTGGTGACGACGAGACCGGACGGCGCGTGTTCGCCGGGGACGAGCCCGAGGACGCTCTCCACCTTCGGCAATCGACCGACGACGTTTCCCGTCGCTTGTTCGACGAGGACCGACGCACCGTCGTCGCGTCCGCAACGTTTGGCCATCACGAAGTGCCCGACGATGGTCGTATCGTGGATGCACGGTCCGCGCTGCCATTTCAACGCGCCGTCCATGCCGAGGAATCCGAGGACGTGCTCGCGCTCGTCGACGAACAAGACGCCATCGCGGGACAAGTGGATGGGTTTGGCGCCTCTCGGGATCGCGATCTGCGCCGTCGTCGCGCCGCTCTTCGGATCGAGCCATGCCACCGCGGATGCGGAAATAGGCAAATGGAACGGCAGGTGGCCGACCGGCCCATCGTCGGTATCCGAGACCTCGCCTTCGAGCGCGCCGACCGCGTTTCCGATCTCGCGCGTCCAAAGCGTGACTCCGGTCGAAGGATGGATTCGCATCATCGTTTCACCCGCTTGCGCGACGAGCACCATGCCCGCGAAACGAACGCTCGCCTTCGTATCCGAACCATCGCCCTCGAGAGGGAACGTTCGCTTCCAGGCGATGCGCAGCGGCGAAAACTCGAGCGCGAGGACGAGGAGCTCCTTGCCTTCGTCCGTCCATAGGACGGCGCCCCGGTCGTCACTTCGTGCCACCGCAAGAGGCCAACGGTCGAGGACGATCCCTCCGCGTGGCGGGTTCGC
The DNA here is from genome assembly GCA_044226145.1 of Labilithrix sp. Lineage (GTDB taxonomy): Bacteria > Myxococcota_A > Polyangia > Polyangiales > Polyangiaceae > Labilithrix. Next base: position 8,509 of record JBGAHN010000080.1, read on the forward strand.
TGCCCCTGGATCCATCGCGACGAGCCGTGTCTCGTCGGTCGCTTCGTCAAAGACCGAGACGATCGGGAGCGTGGCTTTCCCGGTAAAAACACGCGGCCACTTCGTGCAAGTCTGGAAGGCAGCGGTCCGAACTCCTTCTCTCACGTACGGGTCCTTCTCGCGCGTTCTCATCCTCGGAGGAGGGAATGGACGAAGCCATGCACGCACTCCTTTCACGACGCCGCCCACGCGGCCGGTCGCGGTGTCCACGAGCCTCGTCGAGCAGTCTTTCTCGAGAAGAACATGCACGCCGTCGTTACCAAACTCCCACCCGATGTCCGTCGGCAATCCCGACTGATCCCACGCACGCTCGCCGCGCTCGAGCGTGAACGCGCGGGCCCACCCGCTCGCATCGTCGGACCCGCTCGCGATGACGCGCTCTCGGCCGACGTCGACGTCGCTCCAGGGGTGTCCGTCATCGGCTTGCACGCGCCACGTCTCCGCGCCTGTAAGGCCATCGAGCATCTGCACGGCCATTCCGTCGGGCGCGAGCGCGACGACGGAGAGCTTCGAGCCGACGCGCACCAACGGGCCGATGCGACGCACGTCGATCGACGCGCTCCATTGGGGTTCAAGCATGGGCGCGGCATCGAGCTCGGCATCGGCGCGCGACGCCACCGGAACGCCCGTCCCCGCGTCTCGAATAGCCGAAGACGACGCGGACGCGGAGTTCGCCTCGCGCGGAAGCTTCCGTTGCGCGCAAGCCGTCATCGCGAGAAGGAAGAGCACGCCGACGCCCGACGCGCGCACCGAACATCCCATCGGGGAGGGGCTCTCCAAAACGAATCGTCGTCGAATCATCGCTTCGGCACTTCCATTACATCCGGCAAGAATTCCGACGCGGAGCGCCTTCGCAAGCCTGCCGCGTCACGTACCACCGACAGGGCTCGAGCGGCGTCGCCGACACGTCGAAGTCGTCATGATCCACGATGCGAAGTTCGATGAACGAGCGCTCGTATCCGAGGATTCGAAAATCGATGGCGGGGCCTCCCGATCCCGAAGATCCTCCCGGTTCGAGGGACTCCGCGGTGGGGTCGTCGAGACGGACGACGTCGCCGCTCTGAGAGAGGTTCCAAAGATACCGAACGCGATCGCGAGGTGCGACGTGGACGAGGTGCTCGCCCTCGAAGCGCCAATCCGTGCACTCACCGTCCTGGACGACGTAGACCGTCGCGCCATCGTCGCGGAGCTTGGAGAAATGCGCCGCCGCTGGATGCGCAGCGGGCGACGGTCGGGCCCCACACGCGATGGCGAGCATGCCCAGCGAAACGAGACTTCCGCGCCCCACGAAGTGCCGGAGTGGGCACATGGGGCATGTATAGCATCCAGGAGACCCCCTTCAAGGAACCGAGGCCGCGTCGCGAACGCGGACGCTCGATGAAAAGAGACGAACGCCGCCGACCGAGCACATGCTCGATTCCAGCTTCGACGGTCGTTTCCGTTCGACGTATCCAAAACATCGTTGTCGTTGTCATCATCGATGATCGCGCCATCGCCTTCTGGCGTCATCGATGCGCGCAAATGGCGAGTGACATCGAAAGCGACATCGATCTGGATCGTATCGAATCTGGACGTCCGACGATTCCATGCTTCGCGTTCACGACTTGCTAGGCTTTCGTCTCGATTTGGGAGGTGAGAGTTGAAGCGACGTCGCGAGGTGCTCGGTGGTTGGGTGCTCGTTCTTGGGTCGGTCGGATGCGCGAGCGCGGGAAAAACCGGTGCTCCCGCCGATGTCGCCACGAGCAAAGCGGACGAATGGGTGACTGTGAAGGAAGAGGCCTACGCGCTCTCTTCACCGGCTCCGTGGAAGACGTTTTCGACCTCCGTGGACTTGGGGCAAGGCGTGCACGTCCGGCAATGGGGCGGAACCACCGATGAAGTCACGACCGGACGCTACGGTTTTCTATGCATGGATTTTCCGCGGCCTCTCGCCCAGAAGATGGATCGATCGACCGCGGGCCGACAACAGATGCTGACCCAGCTCGAACGATCGGACGAGCCGTCGTCGATGCATCCGTTCCAGGTGAACGGCATCGCCGGCGACGACGTCACGTTCGATACCGGCGAGCAGCGCGGGCGACTTCGCTCGTTCTGGGTGGGCGATTCGCTCTGCCTGCTGAGCGCATTCGCGAAGGATCGCGTCCCGCCTACGGCCGACCGTTTCTTCGCTTCCTTCGAAATACGAAAGGCGTGGAAGCATGTTCGCGAAGAGGGAGATCTCTTCGAAGTGGACGTCCCGTGGACCGCGCGCCACGTCGCGTCGACGCGGGACGACACGGTGATCCACGACGTCGTGGAGGGCGACACCGTCACCTGTCGCGTCGTCGTTCAACCGATCGACATCGAAGGGATCGACCTCGCCCAAGCCACCCGCCTGCTCCGCGACGACTTCGTCCGAAGGCGCGTGACCATCGACGCCGAATCCGACGGAAACGCCCGCGCGCCTTACCACGAATTCGCCGTCACGCGCCCCGACGGCGTCCGCCAAACGATACGCGCCGTGGCGGGGCGGCGGCGCTTCTTCGTGGTCACGTCCGACGAGTTCGGGGACTCACGAACGAAGCGCTGCCAGGATTCGTTCGCGCCGATTCCGTAGAGCGTGGCCGCTCCGAATCGAAGCGGCCGACGCGTCCCGCAGCGGACCTCACGGAGCCGGATGGAACTTGCAGCTCGTGGCGCCCACCGGCTTCGCTTCGGTCGGGAAGCTCGGAACCAAAGCCGAGAGCGGCGGGCCTCCGAGCGAGTGACTCCACATGTAGTCGTAATACATGCTCTGCGTGAGATCCGGATCGGGGGTGTGGCCGAACGTGTGGGAGCACTCGACGACCGTGCGCCCGTTGTCGTGCAGGAAGGGCACGTGAGATCCGGATCGGGGGTGTGGCCGAACGTGTGGGAGCACTCGACGACCGTGCGCCCGTTGTCGTGCAGGAAGGGCACGGCCTTCTTGTTGGCGGCCTCCAGATCGGCGACCGTCGCGTAGTCGTCCTTCCCGCCATGGGTCAGGAGGACGTTGCCGCGATCGGCGGGATCGAACGGCGGCCATTTCCACTGCATGATGAAGCCGAACTTGACGTCCGACCATTGGCTCTTGTCGTTGTACCACATGCCCGATTCGGCAATCGTCGCCGCGAAGAGATGCGGGTATTTCGCCGAAAGGAGGTTGGTGAACACCGCACCGGCCGAGAATCCGAACGAGTAAATCCGGTTTTTCTCGATGGTGTATTGCCCGGTGATGCACTGGAGCATCGCTTCGAAATACGGAAAGTCCTTCTCTCCGCTCACGATGTCCCAATCGAGGCCCCACGGCGGGATCAACTTCGTGTCGACGGGCGACACGATCATCAGCGGCATCGGAAAGGCGTTCGGATCGAACGGAACCCATTTGCCGGCGGGCACGTCGTAGACGATCTCGTTCGCGAACTTCCCGGCCTCCTGCATCCAGCCGTGCCACAAGAAGAGGAGCGCCATGTGGGACGTGTCCTTCGGCAGCTGCACCAGGAACGTGCGGGACGTGCCGTTCACGGTGAGCTTGACGGTCCCGTCGGCGATGGGGTTGCACTCGACCTTCGCGCCGGCGTCGAACGGTGTCGTGTCGGACGGCGGCGGCTGTTCGACGTCGGACGGGGGCGGCGGCTGTTCACCAGTCGCGCCCGTTCCCGCGTCGACGACGTCCGTGTCGTCGTTGCCGCTCCGCACGTCGTTTTCGCCGACGGCGTCGCTCGGCGCTTTCTCCGACGAGTCTCCGCAACCCGTCGCGGCCGCCACGGCCAGCGCGGTTGCAGCAAAACCGATGCGCCACGTGCGCTCCCCCACCCACTTCGTCATGTACGCGCGCGATGTCATCGTAACCTCCGTCGATGTAAACGTACCTCTCGGCTTCCGGTTTCGACACGCGCGCGTTGATTGAGACACAAATTAGAGATCGAGCCCTTGGTGCCAATGGAATGGCGCGATGGGTCGGCAGCGCGTGGCCGGCGACGATCGCTTCGCGCCACCGGCGATCCCGATAACGCAACGCGGTACGCGCAACGATCTCCGACTCGCGAGCAACGATCGACGGCGCACGCGCGACGATCGCCAGCTCGCACGCGCAGAGCGACACTCCATCGAGCGCCTCGACCTCTCACGCGCGTGGCGTGAGTCATGCGCGCGGCGTGAGGTCCGCCTCGCCGCTCGCCACTCGTCGCTCGCTCAACGAAAGAGAGCGCTGCTCCCGAACGATCGCCGCGCGCCGACTTCTCCACGATGAACACTCGCAACGCCACCTCATCCATGAGTGTCGCGCGGCACGACGTCTTCGTCGATGTGCACGGCGACCCAGCCACGAAATGGCGCGCGCGTCGCAGCGAAGAAGCGCGTCGCAACGAGCAACGAACGATGTGGGACGATGGAGTTGGTTCTCCGTCGTTGTCCTTCCAAACGTACCCGCACTCTCTGATTGAGACGTCTCGGAGTCCTTCATCGGCGAGTGAACGACCTTACGGTGCGTCCGCTATCACGGAGGTACCGATGAATCGTCACCCGTCGTTGACTCGTTCGTTGTTGCTTGGCGTCGCGTCGATGTTGGTCGCAGCTTGCACGCAGGTCGTCGGCGAAGAAGGGGTCGAGCAGGCGGAGCAAACGGTCGTCGGCGGGACGCAAGCCGCGGCCAACACGTGGCCGGGCACGGTGGCTCTCTTTTCGAACGGCGAACAAATCTGCGGCGGTGCGCTCGTCGCCGACACGTGGGTCCTGACCGCGGGGCACTGCATCGATTCGTCGCGCACGAACGGCGGCATTTCGAACGTCGTCATCGGACGCCAGCGTCTTTCGTCGGGCGGCGGCGAATCGATCGCGGTCAAGAAGGCCTTCCCCCATCCCGGCTTCAGCATGCGCACGCTCGACGACGACATCGCGCTCCTGCAGCTCTCGAAGAAGTCGACCTCGCCGCGCGTGAAGCTCATCCGCGCGGATCAAGCGGCGGCCATCGCGGCGGGCACGACCGTGACCGTCGTGGGATGGGGTCTCGAGACCGAGTCGGGCTGGCAGACCAGCGACGTCTTGCGTCAGGTGTCGCTCCCCGTGATTTCCAATTCCCAATGCCGCTCGTATCGCAATTATGGCGCGGTGACGGACAACCAAATTTGCGCCGGATATCCCGCGGGTGGAAAAGATGCGTGCCAAGGTGACAGCGGCGGCCCGTTGTACGCGCAAATCGGCGGCGAGACCGTCGACGTCGGCGTCGTGAGCTGGGGCATCGGGTGCGCGCGAGCGAATTCGCCGGGCGTCTACACGCGCATCAGCAGCTATCTGTCGTGGATCGCGCAAACGACGGGCGGCGCGGCGGCGAGCGGCGAGGGCGCGGGGACATCGACCTCGGCAGACACGGACGAGCAAGGCGTCACCGAGTCGGGCGTGGTCAAGAACGGCCAATCGGCCGCGTATGCCTACGACGCGCCCGCCGGGACGTACGACATCGTGCTCTCGGGCGACGGAGACGCCGATCTCTACGTTCGCAAAAACGCGGCCCCCACCTCGTCCGCCTACGATTGCCGTCCGTACAAGGAAGGTTCGAACGAGTCGTGCAAAGTGACGCTTTCCTCGGCGGGCAAGCTCTACGTCAGCGTCGTCGGGTACGCGGCCACGAGCAATTACACGCTCGAAATTCGATAAATCGCGCCCGTCAGCCGGCCAATGACTTGGTGTAGACGGCCCATTGAGCGTCGAAGGCTCGCTTGTAGGCGGGCCGCGCTTCGCCGCGCGCGACGTACGCCGCCAGGTTCGGGAATTCGTCCAGAATCCCCGATGGTCTCAGCCTGAGCAGCACCGACACCATCATCAAGTCGCCCGCGCTGAACGCACCATCGAGCCATTCGTCGTCACCCAGGCGAACGGCGAGCGGGCCGAGTCGATCACGGATGCGATTCCCGACGATGGGTAGACGCTCCGCGGTCCACGGCTTGTCGCCCTCCAGGATTTTGGCGATGACGAGTTCGAGGATCGGGGGCTCGACCGTGTTGAGCGCGGCGAACATCCACGTGATCGCACGCGCCCGAGCGTGGGCATCGTCCGGCAACAAGCCCGCGTACCGCTCGGCGATGTGAAACACGATCGACCCCGTCTCGAACAGCGCGAGACCGCCTTCTTCGTACGTGGGAATCTGGCCGAAAGGATGAAGCGCCAGATGCGCCGGCTCCTTCATGGCGCGAAACGAAACGAGGCGAACCTGGTAGGGTTGACCCACTTCCTCGAGCGCCCAGCGAACGCGCGTATCGCGCGCGAGCCCCTTGCCGCGATCGGGTGACTGTTCGAAGGCGGTGATGGTGATGGTCATCGAGAGCTCCTCCTCGGCGAGCATCATCGGCTGTGGACGCGGACCTTTGCAACCAGCGCCGAGCGCTTTTCATGGGTCATGAGTGCCGCACCTCCGGCCCTTCGGCTTCCCCTTGCCGACTCGCCAACCGTTCGCGGCCGCCGATGCCACGAGGGGGACGACGGGAGCCCGCTTCAAGGGACCTCGATGCTAGGCTCCTCTCCATGAGCTTCGACGTCGTCATCCGAGACGGCCTGTGGTTCGACGGGCGAGGAAGCGCTCCCGAGGTCCGCTCCGTCGGCGTTCGCGACGGGGTCGTCGCGGCGGTGTCCACCGAGCCGCTCGACGAGCGCGGATGTCCCGACGTGATCGACGCGAAGGGCCAATGGATCGTCCCCGGATTCCTCGACATCCATACCCACTACGACGCCGAGGTCTTGCTCGATCCCGGTCTGCGCGAGTCCGTTCGCCACGGCGTGACGACCATCGTGCTCGGCAATTGCTCATTGTCGGCGATTTATGCCGACAACGAAGACGCCGCGGATTTGTTCAGCCGCGTCGAGGCGGTGCCGCGCGCGTTCGTCCTGAATGCGCTCGAAGCCAAGAAGACGTGGTCGACCCCCGCCGAATACGTCCGCGCGTTGGACGAATTGCCGCTCGGACCGAACGTGAGCTCGTTCCTCGGTCATTCGGATTTGCGCACGTCGGTGCTCGGCCTCGGTCGTGCCACAGAGCGTGGCGTCACGCCGACGGAAGCCGAGCTCGATCGCATGGCGACCCGGCTCGACGAAGCGCTCGACGCCGGACTCCTCGGCATGTCCGGGATGGACGCGCCCATCGACAAACTCGACGGGGAGCGCTATCGCTCGCGCGCGCTGCCGTCGACCTTCGCGACCTGGCACGAGCGCCACAAGCTCATCGACGTGGTGCGGAAACACGACGGTTTGTTGCAGAGTGCACCCAACGTCACGCACCCGCTCTCGGCCATGCAATTCTTCGTCGCGAGCAGCCATATTTTCGGTTTGCGCCGGGGCGTGCGGATGAGCCTCCTCGTCTCGGCGGATCCCAAGTCGATGCCCGGCGCGGGGTGCGTGTTGGGGCTCGGCACGCGCATCCTGAATGCCATCTTCGGCGCGAGCATCCGTTTCCAGCATCTGCCGGTGCCATTCGAGCTTTATTCCGACGGAATCGATCTGCCCGTCTTCGAGGAATTCCGCGCCGGCACCGCGGCGCTGCATCTACGCGACCAATTGGAGCGCAACGAGCTCCTCGCCGACGTCGAATACCGGCGCAAATTTCGACGTGAATTCGAACGCAAAAACCACGCTCCAACGCTCTGGCACCGGAATTTCTACGACGCCGTCATCGTCGAATGCCCCGACGAGACGCTCGTGGGCAAGAGCTTCGGACAAGTCGCGGACGAGCGGAAGATGCACCCGCTCGACGTCTTCCTCGACGTTCTCGTCGAGCACGGCGAGCGCAACGTGCGTTGGAAGACCACGGTCGCGAATCACCGCCCCCGAGAGCTCGATCGCTTGGCCAAGGATCCCGCGATCCACATGGGCTTCTCCGACGCCGGCGCGCACCTCCGGAACATGGCGTTCTACAACTACGCGCTACGCTTCTTGAAGCGGGCCCTCGACGCGGAGCGAAGCGGCAAGCCGTTCTTGAGCATCGAGCACGCGGTCCACCGGCTCACCGGCGAGCTCGCCGACTGGTTCGGGCTCGACGCCGGCAAGCTCCGCGAGGGAGATCGCGCCGACTTCGTGGTGATCGACCCCGCGGGCCTCGACGACTCCGTGGACGGCTACCACGAGGCCACCGTTCCATTCTTCGGCGGCTTGAGCCGCATGGTCAATCGCAATGACGCGACCGTCGTGGCCACGGGCGTGAATGGCAAAATCGTCTATCGCAAAGGCGAATTCTGCGACGGATATGGAGATCGTGTGAAATCCGGCCGCTTCCTCAAGGCCAACGGCGCCCGCCAGCGTCAGGCGAACTGACGTCGAGATCCGTCCGACGGCGAAATCGATTCCATCCATTCGATGCGGTTGCCGAACGGGTCGAACACGTAGGCGCGCCGCCATCCGGGGATCGGCGCGTCGTCGGGGACGACCCGCACACCCGCGCGGGTGCAGCGCGCGAGGAGGGCGTCGAGATCGTCGACGACGATGGCCACGTGCGCCTTCGGTGAAGGACGGAAGTTGGGGTCGATGCCCACGTGGATTTTCACGTCGCCTGCCTCGAACCATGCGCCGCCGCGCTTGGCGAGCAACGGCGGTTTGGGCACTTCCGTCAGACCGAGCACGCCGACGTAGAACGCACGAGCCTCGTCCTCTCGGCCCTCGAGCATGGCGAGCTGAACGTGATCGATACGAAGCAGTCGCATGGCATCGAGCGTAGTCGAGAACTCTCGTGGAGGGGAGCTCGACGCGGAATCGGCGCGGGATCGGCGTGGAATCGAATCGACGGTGGAATCTGCGGCGAAGTCGGTGTCAGACGACGATCATCGCGTTCAAGCGGTCGCGCATGACCGAGATGCAGTCGCGCATCAGTCGGTCGACGAGATCGGCGCACGACGGGACGTCGTCGATGAGGCCCTGCACCATCCCGGAAGAGAGGATGCCGCGCTGGAGATCTCCTTCCACCAAGAGCTCCCTTCCTTTCGTGCCGGCGACGAGCTCCTTGAGATCGCCGAAGTCCGTGTTCCCGGGCCGCGCTTCGATTTCCACCACTTGCTCCGCCACGCGGTTTTTGAAGACGCGGGCGGTGTTCCGCAAGCTGCGGAAGATGAGCGTCGTATCGAGCTCGGAGGCGTCGACGAGCGCGCGCTTCACGTTCTCGTGGACGGGCGCCTCCTTCGTCGCGAGGAAGCGCGTTCCCATGTTCACCCCGTCCGCTCCGAGCGCGAGGCACGCCGCCATCTGCGCACCGGTGCCGATGCCACCGGACGCGATCATCGGGATTTTCAGGCGACGCGCCGCCGCGGGGAGCAGCACGAGGTTCGGCACGTCGTCTTCGCCCGGGTGTCCCGCGCACTCGAAGCCGTCGACGCTCACCGCGGCCACGCCGAGCTTCTCTGCCTTCAGCGCGTGGCGGACCGACGTACACTTGTGCACGACCTTTACGCCATATTCGCGGAATAGCGGCATGAACGGCTCGGGGTTTCGCCCCGCCGTCTCGCAAATACCCACTTTCGATTCGCAAATTGCGCGCGCGTATTCATCATAAGGCACGGGCTTGATGACCGGCAGGATCGTGAGGTTCACCGCGAACGGCGCGTCCGTCATCTCGCGTGTCCGCGCGATCTCCTTCGTCAGCGCTTCGGGCGTCGGAAAGTTCAGTCCCGTGAGGATGCCCAAACCACCGGCGTTGGACACGGCGGAGGCGAGCTCGGCATAGCCGACGTGCATCATGCCTCCTTGGAGGATGGGGTGGCGAATGCCCAGAAGCTCGGTGATGCGCGTTTTCAGCGTGGGTGTGGTCATTGGGTCCTTTGATTCAACGAGCGGAGGTCTGTCGGCGGCGGTGGTGTCGATGACGTCGACGTCGATCGTAGCGATACCGTCGATGATTCATGTCGAGACGGTGCTTTGCGGCGACCGAACGCGGTGTTGGCCATGACGGCTCTTGGCGACGGAGGGCGAAAGGGTCTCGTCGCGGATCGGCGGAGGACCTGCGAGGGCGGACTCCCAGATGGGCCGGATGGACGGCGCAAAGAGATCGACGAGCGCGAGGCGGTTCGGAAGCGGCGTCGCCGCTCGCACCATGGCCCGCGCCAGCGGCTTGATCGCGGCGTCGACGGCCGGCGACTGATCGAACCCAGCGAGCACGCGCATCCAGCTCGGAATCGTGGCGATGCTCGCCCGCGCGAGCAGGTGCGCGCTCGGCGCGAAGGCGCGAGAACCACGCTGAGCTTCCGGGAAGAGCAAGTGATGCGAGAGCTTCCGCGCCCGTTCCGACATGCAGAGCCGAGGCCGCTGTTGCTCGAAATACGCGTGCACCTCGGCGCGACTCGACGGCACGTTGCGCGGATCGCAGGTCTGCAGCTCGGCGGCGGTGACGCAGTCGGCCCAAAAGCGAGCTTCTTCGTCGGCGCTCAGCGGCCCGGGCCCATAGACCTCGTAGCACTTGAGCACCGAGTGCCAACCGGTGACGTGAATCCAAAGCTGACTGTCCGGATCGTTGGCGCTGTAGCGTCGTCCGCTGATGGGCTCGGTACCCGTGGCCCGCGCGTGCACCTTCTTGAGGAGCTCCGACGACTCGATGGCCGCGCGACTGTCCCCCACGGCGACGATCGTGAAGTAAGTCAGCGTGCTGTCGAGGCGCCCGCGCGCATCGGAGTAGACTCCTTGCGCATCGGCGACGGCGGCCGTGAGAAACGGGTCGAACGTCTCCACGACCACGGCGCGCTGAAACGCGATCAGCGCGGTCGGGCTGGTCCACACCTTCCAAGTGGGCGACTTGGGGCCGAAGAGTCCGTGATCCTCTCGGGGCCTTCGAGGGTCGAAGGGCCAACCACCTCGGGCCAGCATGCGCGGCTGGGTCATCGTGATCTCCTTCTGTGCGGACTGTGCGACTTTCCGTGCGGGTTCATGGTTAGGCCTTGCTCAAGGCCCGATACATCGCGCGGCCGTAGAGCTCGCCGAGCTCGTCGGCGCTCCACGTGCTCGAGGAGGTGAGCAGGGATCGCATCGCCGCTTCGCAGGAAGAAACGAAGAGCTCGATGAGGACCGGGAGCTTGCGTTCGGCGTCGCGCATCTTCCACCAGCGACCGAGGACAGGTCCGATGTGGCGCGTCGCGCTCTCGATGATGATCGCGCGAGCGCCCGCGAAGACGTCGGCGACCGCGGGATCGGGATTGGCCGAGAACACGAGTCGCCAGGCGTCGACGCGTTCACCGACGGCCTGGAGGAGCGTCTGGTACCCGCGGACGAACACCGTTTCCGGATCGTCGCCCCGCGCGCTTTGCAGCGCGGTGAGGGCGGCCTCGAGCAGAGCCGCGCGCTCACGCTGCAACAAGGCCTCGAGCAACGTGATGCGGTCGTCGAAACACGAATACACGACGGGCCTCGTGACCCCCATCTGCTCCGCGACGGCGCCAATCGTCACCGCCCCGATGCCGCGTTCGACGGCGATCGATCGCGCCGTGTCGAGCACCTCTCCGCGCCGCCCTTCTGGGCCGATATGCGCGGCGCGCGGTCGGCGTCGGTGGGTGGTTGCTGCGCTCACGAGGGGATTTATACATCTGTGAATAAATTTTGTACACGGATGAATAATTTATCGGAAGGCGTGTCGCACGCAGGGTCTCGCGCCCATAAAGACGCATGAAATCGGGCACATGGCACCTCGCGTGTGGCGCATCCCTCCCGATGGCACCCCAGTGCCCAAGACACGCAATCTCGGTCTCCGCTGGATGATGGCGATCCTCCTCGGAGCCGTCGGTGCACACCTTGGCGCCGGACAGGAGCTCGGCAAGGCCGCGCCCGCGATCGTCGTATTGGTGTTGACCGCCACCGTCTTCGTGGCCCGAAACCGCACCAAGCTCGGCGAGCTGCTACTCGGTGGATAGCAACGAACAACACCGGATTTCCGACGCTGCCTCCGGGGCAACGTCCCTCCATTGATTACCGCCGGAGGCGCTCCACACGTGTCACCGCCGCCGGCACTTCTCGCGGCATTCCGTCGACACGAACACGTACGAGAAACGAATACCGCTCCCGTTCCAGCGGGAGCTCCTCTCCGAATTGGACGTTCAAGAGCACGTCGGGCCCTGGCTGGACGCGCAACGTTCGATGGGGAGCCACCTGATAGCCGTCCCCCACTTTGACGGCATCGGCGGCCAACGCGAGGGGTCGACGTCTGCCGTCGTCAGCAAGATAGATGATCTGGTCGACGACGATCTCGTGAGCTTCATGCCCCGTCGCCTTCACGGACAGTCGAACGTAGCGAGCCGGCGCCTTCGAGCTGCTCACGAAGGTCTCGACCTCGCGCAGAATCACGGCGGATGCGCGCTCACCGCTCTTGCTCGCGTCGATGGCGGCGTCGAGCCAATCGCCTTCCGAGACGTCCGTGGTGTCGGCGTCGTGCGAACCATCTTCCGGGGCGTTCGCGGCATCGACCAGGTCTCCGGGCGCGTCGGCGTTCACAGCAACGGACGCGCGGCTGCAGGACACGCACACCAGGATCATCGCAACCAGCACGACCCGCCTCATCGATCCAAGCGTAGCCTGCCTTCGAACGCGCGAAGGGACTTCGGTGGCGGGCGTGTCGCACTCTCCGCGCTCGACGCGCTTCGCCGCCATTCCATGCGACACTGACGAAAGCACGTGGTGAATGTCGTCGACACACGCATCGAAGAAGGGGCGCTGGACTTCAATCTCCCCGTCCTTCTCGTGGTGATCGCGCTCCTCGCGTTGGGCGCGGTCGTCACTCGACGGCTCTCGCCCATTCGATATCTGCTCTTCATGCCGGTGCTTTGCATTGCCGGAAGCCTTTGCACCGTCGCGTACACTTTCAGCACATTTTGGATCGTGCCCCGCACGGCGCCGGACGACGATGCCGTCTCGGGCACCGTCGTCACGCCCTCGAAGGACTGGGTCGGGGATGGGCATCCCGTCGCGGTCGCGAGGGTCACGATCGTCTGCGCCGCAGGAGGTGGCGGACGTCCCATTCATGCGGCCTTCGGCATGGTGGGCCCCTCGTCCCTCTCCTTGCGTACCGACGACGGGCGCCTCGTCGACGTCGACGTCCCGCGCCTCGGAGAGTGGGCAGACTCCCGCGAATGGCGCGATGTAACGAAGTTGCACGAGTCCGAATACGGCGGCCCTTTGGCCTCCCTCGACGGCGTGCCGTACGGAAAGGAAGCGTCGGCCTCGTGTCCAAGAGGGCCGTGGAGCGCGTCGATTCGCAGTGTCCACACCGGAGATCATGTCGTCGTCGGACGTAGTGTCGATGGACGAGGCCCCACCCTTTGGTTCCACGCCCACGCCCTCATCCGCGAAGCCAACTACGTGCTCCCGGAAGGAGCCGAGCGCCGCGCCCGCGCGGGGAGATTTCTACTCGCGTTGGCGCTCGCGACACTCGTGGCGTTCGTTGCGACGGCCCGCGCCTTGGTAGCTCGGAAGCGCCACCCATCGCGCTACGCGTGGCCGGGCCCTCGAAGGTGACGGTCTCCGAAGCCAGATCCACGGCATTTGTGCGAAGGCATCGCGTCACGTCTCATCCGATCCAATGGCAGCGAATCATTTTCGAAGATCGCCGCGAGGATTGACGAGCACGGTCCGCGGTCACTGCACTTGCGCCGCCGGTCGTTCCCCGCAGCGCTTGGCCCACGCCGAGATCGCGGCGAACGGCGAGACGTCGATGCCCACGATCCCGAGAAACTCGATCCACGACGCGAGGTGCGCATCCACGATCGAGAAGGCGTTGCCCGTGAGGTAAGGCTTCTTTTCGAGCGCTGCGTTCAACGTGCGGAGCAAACCTGCGATGTCCTCTTTCGCGATCGCGCCAACCTTTTCGTTCCGGAGCTCTGCGGGGACACGATCGGACGTGTTGTTAATGAAACGTGAAGCCGCTTCGCCGAGCGACACGTTGCACCAGACGAGCCACTTCAGCGCTTCGGCCCTCGCCGCCCCCGGCGCCGGGTACAGCCCCCGCTCGACGCCAAACGTCTCGCCGAGATGGATCGCGATGGCCACCGACTCGAAGATCGTCGTGCCGTCGTGCACGAGCACCGGGACCCTGCCGTTCGGGTTGATCGCGAGGAACGGCCCCCTCTTCTGCTCCTCGGTCTTGAGGTCGACCAGGACCTTCTCGTAGGGCACCTTCAGCTCCTCGAGGATCCAGTGGGTGGGCGAGGCGCTCGACTGCGGGGCGTAATAGAAGGTCAGGCTCATGGTGTTCTCCGATGTCTTCGTGGTGCCGGTGCATATCGACCGGTGAGCCCACCCTACGGAATCGGCATGTCAGCCTTATGTCAGGTTTCATTCGCTCGAGGGCGGCAGGAGCAAACCGTGCGAAAGTCGACGCCTCGATCCAGGCAGCCGACGGTGTCGGACACACGGAATCGACGCTAGGATGCTCGGCATGTTTCGTTACGCGCTCGCGTTTGCCCTTGCCTTCGGGATGCTCTCTGGATGCAAGCGGACGCCGGGACTCGATCAGCGCGTACGCGATCGCATTCAGACGGAGCTCCCGGCGGCGAACGTCGTCATCCAGGATCCGGCCACGCTGGAGGTGAAAGTCGGGGGGCAAACCGTGACGGTCAGCCTCGACAACGTTTCCGTCATTTGCCGAGACAAGCCGACGCTGTGCGACGAGGCCATCGAGCGCCTCGTGCAAAATCTCGCCGCGCTCGACCAGATGGACCGCCCCGCCGTCGCCGACGAATTGCGCGTCGTCCTGCAATCCGAGCAGACGGTCGAAAACTATCGCAAGGCACTCGATGCGAAGTCCGCACCGGAGCGACGCGACGACAACGCATTCGTCACGTTCCCCTTCCAAGGCGATCTCGTGGCGATCGTGGTGCGCGACTTGCCGGACGGAATCGCTCTCGTCAACCGGCGCGAACTCGCCAACATGCAGCTCGACGCGGAGAGGGCGCGAACCGTCGGCCTCGCGAACCTGGAAAAGTCACTCAGCGCGATTTCCACGGAGATGGCGGCGCCGGACGTGTTTCGCGTCCACGCGGGCGACAGCTACGAAGCCGCGCGCCTCTTGGTGCCCAAGGTCTGGGATGGCCTGGCCAAGCAAGTCCCGGGAGACCTGCTCGTGGTCGCCCCGACGCGCGAGGTCGTCCTGGCCACGGGCAGCGGGAACCCGACGGCCGTGGCCGCGATGCGCGCGCTCGCCAAGACGATGTTCGACGCCGGCCCCTACGCGCTGAGCACCACGGTTCTCCGACGAACCGACGCGGGCCTCGTGGTCGCTTCGACGGCGACGCCGTAGCGTCAGAGGACACCGCGCGTATCTCGATCCGAGGCGGGAGAGTAGGCACACCGTCCAAATCAAACGGAACGGCGGCGCGCGAGCACGATCTGTAAGCTCAGTCCGAGAGCATCGGCGATTTTCATCATCGTCTCGACGGTCAGATTCGTCCGGCCTTTTTCGACGCGGATCATGTTCTCGCGATGCATGCCGATCCTCTCGGCCAGCGCGGCCTGAGAGAGGCCCGTCCGCTCGCGAGCTTCCCGAATGGTCTCCCCAATTTCGACGAGCTTTGCGCGCGTCGCGGCGTCGACCTTCACGCCGACACGAAAGCGCTTGCCTTCGAAACAGGATACGTGTCTTATCAGATACGTATCACAAAAGATACTATCACTCGAGGAACGTGAAAGGAGTGACCTAGATGTCGCTGGAACTTGAGACCTCGATCGCCGACGTCCTGCCCTCGATGGTGAAAGAAACGCTGTCGAGGCTCCCGGTCGAGAAGCAGGCGATGTTTGCCGAGGAGTACAAGCGCAAGGCGAAGAACCCGATCCTCATGCTCGTGTTCGCGATCTTCCTTCCGATCCAACTGTTTCTTCTCGGGAAGACCGGGCTCGGAATCGCGTACCTGCTCACGGGGGGCGGATGCGGGTTGTGGTACGTCGTCGAAA
>JBGAHN010000081.1:0-24353 GCA_044226145.1 Labilithrix sp.
AGCTGCGGACGCGCCCGGAGCGCGAGCAGACGTTCATGTCGGGCGCCTCGTTGGGCGGCCTCATGACGCTCTACGCCGGGAACGTGCACGGGGACGTCCTCGGCGGCGTCGCGAGCTTCTCGGGCTCGGTGTGGTGGGACGACGCCTACATGGTGAAGCAGGTCCAGGCCACGAAGCTCGGGGCGAAGCAGGCGTCGAAGGTCTACGCGGACGTGGGAGACGCCGAGATCGGCGACAACGGCGAGACGTTCCAGGTCGACGACAACAAGGCGATCTTCCAGGCGTACGCGAAGATCGGCTACGTCGACGGTCAGACGCTGAAGACCTTCGTGGCGCCGGGCGGCACGCACGACGGCAATTCGTGGACGAAGCGCGTCCCCGGGGCGTTCGCGTTCCTCCTCGGCGCCGGCCGCTGAAGGGACTGGCCGAAACCGCGGCACGGACGCACCCGAGCCATCGAAGACGGACCGGCCGCCCAAAAACGCGGCGGAGCGGCTGTGACGACGAAGAAGCTCGACGTGCGGAGGTAGAGCGCCTATAGCGACGTCCTCCTGTACGAACCGTGGATTTCACGACCCACGATGCTCGAGGGCGCCGAAGTCCGCGGTCTCTTCCCATCGCCCTGACGAGCGCTGCTGGACGCTCCCACGTGCACGACGACGTCGTGCCCTCGGAACGTCGCTTCGGCGAATCGACGCATGCGTCTGTCCGAACGACTCGACCTCCTCACCCGCAACTTCGTCGACGCCTTGCTCGCAGCGGTGCGCGCGACGCCTTTGGCCGAACTACGCCCCGATCTGGAGCGCCAAGGTCGGCTCGCGACGTCCCCCGCTCGAAGCGAGCGCGGCGCGAAATCACCCCGTCCGACCGCGCGCGCGAACCGCGCCGGGACGAAGACGCAGGGGAACGCGCGACGTTCGACCGATCGGCGCGGGCGCGTGATCGACGACGAGCCGAAGGGCGAAGAAGTCATCACGAACCCTGAAGCGCTCTTGCGCGCCGCCTTCGGCGACGACGAGCGAGGCGGACGAGAACCGCGACGCGAGCCGCGCGCGTCCGCGTTGCTGTCGTCGTCCACGACGCGGGAATCGACCGCACCAGCGGGTGCCAGTACACCCGCGCCGGCGTCGATCGAGAGCCGCATCGGTCGCGTCATTCGACGAAAGCGCGCCTGAGCAGGCGCCCGCAGAAGGCGCTTCCCAGGAGCAAGCGATCGCTCCGAACGGGCGCCGTTCAGCTCGGGCGATCCTCGCGGATGCGGAAGAAGACGTCGCGCCGCACGCCGCAGCGCGGGCAATAGAGGCGGACGGCACGCACGAGCCCGCCGCCGTCGGTCGACGTGCGCACGGAGTGGTCCTCGACGCGCACGCCGGAGGCCCCGCACGCCGCGCAAGGCAAGCTCGACGCGTGCGGCTCGACGACCGACGCGCTCGCGAGCTCGATCGGACGTTCGGGCGAACCGCCGGCCTCGAGGGCCGCCAGGCGGAGCCGTGCACGCGCGAGCTTCTCGGCTTCGCGCTCGGCGAGGCGTCGTTCGGCGCGGGCTCGCTTGGCCATCGGTTCGCGGGCTCAGGGCTCGAGGATCGGATCAGTCGGCGTGCAGGTTCGCACGCCGACATTCGTGGACGGCACTTCAGGGCTCGTGGCGCGCGAGCGTCCGGAGCTTCGCCTTGATGCCGTCCTTCTGGGGCACGCTGGCGTGCTCGAGCGCGTCGGCGAGGCCGATGCCGGGCACGTGCGCGCCCGCGAGCAACGTCGGCGGCGCGTAGAGCTCGTAGAAGAGCTCCTCGGTGATGCGACGCAAGAGGTGCTCGCCGAAGTTCGTGATCTCCGTGTCTTCGTTCACGCAGAGCACGCGGTGGGTCTTCCTCACGCTCTCTTTGATGGCGTCCCAGTCGTACGGGTGGAGCGACCGCAGATCGATGATCTCCGCGTCGATCCCTTCGCTCGCGAGCTCGTCGGCCGCCGCGACGGACATCGGCACGTTGCGGCCGTACGTCAGGACCGTGACGTCCTTTCCGGGCCGAGCGACGCGCGCCTTGCCGATCGGCACGAAGAGATCCTCGAGCTTCGGAAACTGCGGCTTCCACTGGCTGCGGTCGCCGAGCGGCGCGTCGATCAGCTTCGAGAGCGCCTTGTCGTCGCCGGGCTCGCCGGGGATCTCCTCGCCGGGCTTGCCCTTCACGCGGAGGAGCGCCTTCGGCTTGAGGAACATGACCGGGTTCGGATCGACGATCGCGCTGAGCAGGAGTCCGTAGGCGTCGCGCGGGTTCGACGGCATGACGATCTTCCACCCCGGGATGCGCGTCGCCTGCGCGTCGAACGAATGCGAGTGATAGATGCTGCCGCGGATGCCGGCGCCCACGGGCGTCATCATGACGAGCGGCACGTTCCAGTCGCCGCCGCTCGACCAGTACGTGTTGCCCGCGATCTTCAAGAGATCGATCGTGTTGAACGCGTAGTCGCAGAACTGGATCTCGGCGACCGGCTTGCGCCCCGCGAGCGCGAGGCCGATGGCCATGCCGATGACGCCGCGCTCGTCGAGCGGCGTGTTCCACGTGGTCTTGAGGCCCTGCGTGGCCGTGAAGACGCCGCCGAGCGGCGGGCCGACGTCCTCGCCGAAGATGTCCGTGACGCCGAGGCGCTCTTCCCCCACGTGGAGCGCCATGCGGATGGCCTGAACCATGGTTGCCATCGGTCTACTTCTCTCCTGCGACGTAGTTCTTGTCCGCGAACACGTATTCCCAGATTTGCGAGCCGTCGGGCTGCGGCTCCTCGCGCACCTTCTTGCTCGCCTCGAGCAGCTCTTGCGTGAAGCGCGCGCGCATCTCGTCCATCCGCGCGCGCGTCAGGAGCTTGCGCTCTTCGAGCTTGCTCTCGAACCGCGCGAGGCAGTCGACCTCGTTCGCCACGAAGTTCGCGCCCGACGCCGACGAGTGGCCGTGCAGGCGCGACACCATCGCCTCGATCAAATACGGCTTGCGCTCCGTGCGCACGTAGTCGATCGCCTTCTTGAGCGCGGCCCACGACGCCTCGGGATCGTTGCCGTCGACGATCGCCGTCGGCATGCCGAAGGCCTTGCCGCGATCCGCGATGGGCGGCTCGCAGTGCTGTTCGGCGTACGGCGTCGAGATGCCGTACTGGTTGTTCGTCACGATGAGCAGGAGCGGCAGCTCGGCGCCCTTGCGCGACGACCACACGAGCGACGTCGCGAAGTCGCCCTCCGCGGTGCCCGCGTCGCCGCCTTGGACGATCGAGATGCCCTTCGCCCCGCGCTGCGCGTGCGCCGTTCCGATCGCGATGGAGTACTGCACCTCGATCGGCGAGCTCACCGGCGCGACGTTCCACTTGCGCACGGAGTAGTGACCCGCGAAGTTGCGGCCCCGCGAATAGGGATCGCTCGCCGTGTTCTTCATCTGACGGAGCGAGTCGACCGGATCGGCGCCCATCGCGAGCAGCGTGGCGCTCGAGCGGTAGTGCAGATGTAGGTAATCGTGATCGACGCCCTGCCCTTTGTCCACGAGGAGGCCGAGCGGCACGTTGAAGGCCTCTTCGCCGGGACCGCCGATCCAAAAGTAGCCGTCGCCCTGCTTGTACATCGTGATGAGGCGCTCTTCGAGGACCCGGGCCTTGAGCATGAGGTCGTGGACCCGGAGCGCGATTTCCGGGGCCATTTGCGGGCTTCCGCTGGACCTTCCGTTCTCGTGGCCGCCCTCGTGACCGCCGGCTCCGGGGATCGCCTTTGCGCTGGTGATGGACATGGCTTTCGCGTTCTACCGCGAACTCCTTCCAGGCGAAACCATCTGGTTTTCGGTTCGGTTTTCGTCGAAACGGCCGAGCCCGATATCGACCGACCGCCCGAACGCCGCTACGATGTCCTTTCATGGACGAGGACCGAGGACGCGGGGCGGGGGCGCTCTTGCACCGCGACGCGTCAGGCTCTCGTCGGGCCGGTCCGTGGATCGCGGCGCTCTCCCTCGCGCTGCCCTGGTTGGGATGCACCCTCGCGGGTGGCCTCGACGATTTGACGGACGGCGACGGCGTGGCGGTCGCGGACGGCGAGGACGCCGGCAAGAAGCCTGGGAAGACGGACGGCGGCTCGTCGTCGGTCGATGGGGACGACGCCGGCACCGACACGGACACTCCGGACGACGCCTCGTCCTCGGACGACGGCGGCACCGTGCCCGGCCCCCCCGCGGACGCCGGGAAGATCTGGCTCGACCTCGAGGAGACGACGGACTTCGGCAACGTCGATTGCGGCAAATCGGCGGCGGCGCGCACGGCGCTCCTGCACAACGATCGCACGTCCGCTGTCACGTTCGGCGCGACCCTGGCCAGCGGCGCGCAGAGCGCGTTCACCGTCGACCCGGCCTACGGCACGATCGAAGGAGGGAAAACCGCGGTCCTCGTCGTGCAACCGAAGGCCGTGCCGAAGAACGGGGGCGTCGGCGTGCGATCCGATCTGCTCACGGTGACCACGAACGCGCCGGACGACGTCCCCATCAACCGGGGCCTCCGCTACACGGCGACGGGGGCCATCGTGTCGGTGTCGCCGACCTCGATCAGCTTCGGCAACATCGATGTGGGCAGCAGCTCTTCCCGTTCGTTTTCGATCAAGAACACGGGCAACGTGGACGCCAAAGTGAGCGTCTCGGCGAGCGGCACCTCCTTCTCGGCCTCCGGCACGTCCACGGTGAAGGCCGGCAAGAGCGCATCGGACTCCGTCGTGGCGAAGCCGACGTTGGAAGGCTACTGGACGGGCACCGTGAGCTTCTCGTCGTCGTCGCCGATTTGTGGCTCCCTCCCCTCCATTTCGCTCTCTTGCTGGGGCAAGAAAGAGTGACGACGCCCGGTCGCGCGTGCCGCGCCGCCGTCGCCGCGCAGAGGACCTCGAACGCTCCACCGAATCCCGCGCCGCCCCCGTCGGCGCTGCTATAGAGAGCGTGTGCGGCTCAGCGTGTTCGACATCTTCAAGCTCGGCATCGGACCCTCGAGCTCGCACACCGTCGGGCCGATGCGCGCCGCGCGACGTTTCGCCGAGGCCCTCGAGCAGGGCGGATTGCTCGACGCGACCGAGCGCGTCTCGGTGCAGCTCTACGGTTCGCTCGCGCACACGGGCAAGGGCCACGGGACCGACGTGGCGCTCCAGCTCGGGCTCGAGGGCGAGATGCCCGAAGAGGTCGACACCGAGCGCGTCCCCGAGCGCATCGCCCGGATCCGCGCGGAGGGGACGCTGCGGCTGCTCGGCAAGAAGGCGGTCGCGTTCCGCGCCGACGACGAGCTCGTCTTCCTCCGCAAGAAGCCGCTGCCGCTGCACTCGAACGGCATGCGGTTCTCGGCGACGGACGCGGGCGGCAAGCCCTTGCTCGAAAAGATCTACTACTCCGTCGGCGGCGGGTTCGTCGTCGACGGGCAAGGGACGGCGGACGACGACGGCGCGGCGCCGGTCCCACTCCCCTACGCGTTCAAGACCGCCGCGGATCTGCTCCGCATGTGCAAACTGCACGGACTTTCCGTGAGCACGCTGGTCCTCGAGAACGAAAAGGCGATGCGCACCGAAGAGGTCGTGCGGCGCGACGTGCTCCGCCTCGTCGAGGCGATGCGCGCGTGCGTGCGGCGCGGGTGCGAACGCGAAGGGATCCTGCCCGGCGGCCTGAAGGTGCGGCGGCGCGCGGCGGCGCTGTACCGCAAGCTCAAGGCCGATCCGGACGGGAGCGATCCGCTCCGCGCGATGGACTGGGTCGACCTCTGGGCGCTCGCGGTCAACGAGGAGAACGCCGCGGGCGGCAGGGTCGTCACCGCGCCGACCAACGGCGCCGCCGGCATCATCCCCGCCGTCTTGCATTTCTACGGGCGATGGGTCCCGGGCGCCGACGACGACGGCGCCATCCGGTTCCTGCTGACGGCCGCGGCCATCGGGATGCTCTACAAGATGAACGCGTCGATCTCGGGCGCCGAGGTCGGTTGCCAGGGCGAGGTCGGCGTGGCGTGCAGCATGGCCGCGGGCGCGCTCGCGGAGGTCATGGGAGGCACCCCCGAACAGGTCGAAAACGCCGCCGAAATCGCCATGGAGCACAACCTCGGTCTGACGTGCGATCCGATCGGCGGCCTCGTGCAGGTGCCGTGCATCGAGCGCAACGCGATGGGCGCGGTGAAGGCGATCAATGCCTCGCGGCTCGCGCTTCGGGGGGACGGTACGCACCTGGTGTCGCTCGACAAGGTCATCGCGACGATGCGCCAGACCGGCGCCGACATGCTGACGAAGTACAAGGAGACGGCCCGCGGCGGCCTCGCCGTGAACATCGTCGAGTGCTGACGGCGGCGGATCGGGCGACGCTTTCACGGCGATGCGACGCGGAGAACGAACCACGCGGCGCCGGCGACGACGAGCCCCCACGCCAAGAGCGGCGAGACGGTCGTTTCGAACCGTGGTGAGCGCCGGAGGCCCCCGAGGAGCGGAACGAGGAGCGCGACGACGGCGAGCTGACCGGCTTCGACGCCGAGGTTGAAGCCGACGAGCGCGCGCGGGACGTCGGCGCGGCGGAGCCCGAGCTCCGTGAGGGCCGACGCGAACCCGAAGCCGTGAACGAGGCCGAACGGAAGCGTGATCTTCCAGCGGCTGTGCGCGCCGGCGCCGAAGCCGAAGCGAGCGTCCAACCCGACGTAGACGATCGACAGCGCGATGGCCGGCTCGACGAATCGGGCGCTCGGGACGACGAGGCCCGTCGCCGCGAGGGCGAGCGAGAGGGAGTGACCGAGCGTGAACGCCGTCACGATCCACGCGAGATCGCGGAGGCGCGCGCGCACCAGGAGGAGCCCCAGCAGGAACGCGAGGTGGTCGTAACCGGTGAGGATGTGTTCGACGCCGAGCGCGACGTAGCGGAGGAACGACGCGCGAGCGGGCGAGCTCTCCCCAGGACGCGGTGGCGGTGAGACGGGCTCGGTCGCGACGGCCGCCGACGGAACGAGGACGAAGACGGCGTGCGCGGCATCGAGCGTCGCTTCGCTCCGCGTCGCTCCGGAGCCTTGCGCGAGTTGCCGGTGATCTGTGCCGAGATCGCCGAGGATCCGCGCGTCGATCGCGACGGTCGAACCGGCGTGCGGGCAGTCGTAGCGCGCGCGCACGACGAGGCCGTCCTCTTCGACCAGCCCGGCGGACGACAACGTCCCCGGGCAGATGGCGGAGGTCGACGAAGGACCATTCACCGACACCGCGACGCGATCGACGACGCCGCGCGCGAGCAGGCGGAGGGCGTCGGCGCGCGCGAGCTCGGCGGCGGAGAGATGGCCGTCGTCGTCGGCGTCGAGGCGCGGGAGCAGACGGAGGGCGTCGGCGCGCGCGAAGGTCCAGGTCGCGTCCACGGTCGTTCCGTGCGCGGCGTAGTCGCCGGTCGAGAGCCCGATCGTGTGGGCGTGAGCGAAGGACGCCACCAGGAGCCCCGCGAGCGCGACGAGCGCGATGAGCCCGCCGAGCCCGCCGTGCACACGCGCCGCACGACGCCCCACCGGCGCGGACGCCACGCGACGAGCCTCCTGCGATCGCGGCGCGTGCGGCCCCACGGCCGAAACCGTACCCGAAGCGCGATCCATCGTCATGCCACCTCGACGCGACGAAACCAGATGCCGCAGCGTAGAGGGTGGCGGGGAGGCAGGAATGCGTGGGCCCCGCGGCACGGCCGTTGCTCCACCTCCTGTCGCATGCTTCCGAACATCCTCGGCCCGCCACTCGACGCGCGCTTCGCGATCGACCGCGAGGTCGGTCCCACCGAGCACGGCACGCTCTACGACGCGAGCGAAGTCTTCGGCGTGCGCGACGTCGCCGTCGAAGTGGCGAACGCCCTCGGCGGTCCCCAGGCGCGCGCGCGCTTCGAGCAGAGCCTCCGGCTCGCCGAGCGCCTCGAAGGCGAGCACGTCCTTCGCATCCTCGATCGCGGCACGACGCCGGGCGGAGATCCCGTCGTGGTGCGCGAGCGATCGCTCTCGACGCTCGAGGCCGAGGCCCGCGCGCGCCGCATTCCCGTCCCGGAAGCGGTCGCGTGGACGCTCGAGGCCAGCGAGGCCGTCGCCGAGGCCCATGCGCTCGGCATGGCGCACGGCGACGTCCGATCGGCGAACGTCCACCTCGTTCGCGACGGCGACGGGCCCTGCGCGAAGCTCGCGTTCACGACGACGGTGAGAAACCACGCCACGGCAGAAGAGCGGCGACGCGACGTCGTCGGGCTGGCTCGCCTCCTGCGCGAGCTGCTCTCGGGCCCCGCCGAAGGAACCGACGCCGAGGGCGTGCGCACCCTGCCGAAGGAGATGGCGAGCATCGTCCAGCGCGTTTCCGGCGGCGATATCCGTGACGTCGCCGGGCTCACCGCCGAGCTCGCCCCCTTCGCGCCGCCCGGCAACGGTTCGGCGCGGACGGTCGAGTTCCTCCTCGCGCGCGCGGGTCTGTTGCCAGCGGCCATCCAACAGCGCTCCTCGGTCCCCGCCGAGTCGCCGGCGGGCGCGACGGCCGGCCCCGATGCCTCGCCGCCAGAAATGCGAACCCCTGCCCCCGGCTCTCCCGCGGCTCGAGGGAAAACCCCTTCGGAGCGCCACCGCCGGTGGTTCGTCTTCGGCACGGTGTTGCTCGCGGTCATGGCCCTCGCCCTCGCGCTCCGCCCGTCGGAGCCGACGGTCGACCGACCGTCCACGACGCACCTCACGAGCGCCACGGTGCCCGATGCGCCCGACGCAAACGACGTGTCTCGAGCGGCGCCTCCCGCGCGTCCCGCCGACGACGCGAACGACGACCACGAAGACCGTCGCAACGGGAGCGCGCCGTGAGCGGACCGTGCTACGAGTCGGCGCGATGCAGGACGCTGCGTTCATGGTGCGCCCCATCGGCGTCGTCCGATCGCCCTTCCAGGAGAAGGTCGAAGCGCCGCGCCAGGCCGTCGTCGCGCACGACGTGACCGCGATCGTCGAAGTGTTCCCCGCCTTCGAGCATGCGCTCGCGGACGTCGCGTCGTTCGACCGCCTCTGGATCCTGTTCTGGTTCGACCGCGCCGAAAAAGAAGGCCTTCGCACCAAGATCCAACCGCCGCGCAGCGACCGCAAGCGCGGGATCTTCGCCACGCGATCGCCGCACCGGCCGAACCCCATCGGGCTGAGCGCCGTGCGCCTCGATCGGATCGACGGCCGCCTCCTCCACGTGCGCGATCTCGACTTGCTCGACGGCACGCCGGTGCTCGACATCAAACCTTACCTGCCCTACGCCGACGCGTTCCCGGACGCCGGCTCCGGGTGGCTCGACGAACGACGGGCCGAGGCCGCGTGGACCGTCGCGTTCACGCGAGACGCCGAGGAGCAGCTCGCGTGGATCGCGGAGCGGTCGCCGCTCGATCTGCGCGCGCGCATCGTCGCCGCGTTGTCGCTCGGTCCCGCGCCGCTCCCCTACCGGCGCATCAAGCTCGCCTTTGGCGGCGCCGTGCTCGCCGTCAAAGACTGGCGCGTCCTCTTCACGACGGAGGCCCGCACGATCACGGTCGCGCGCCTCGCCACCGGCTATCGCCCCCGCGAGATCGTCGCGGGGACCGATCCCGCGCACGCGCTGCACCGCGCGTTCGTCGCGCGCTTCGAAGGCGGCGCGGACGCCGGAAGCGTCACCCCGCCGAATCGATGATCGCGCGGAGCCGAGCGACCTTCTCCATGAGCTCTTCGTGGCTCGACGCGCGGACGGTCACGTGCCCGAGCTTGCGCCCCTTCGCCGCGTCTTTGCCGTAGACGTGCACGTGCGCGCCTTCGACGGCGAGCAGCGAATCGATGGGCGGGCAGCGGCCGATGAGGTTGAGCATCGCCGACCGCCCGACCATGCGCGTCGAACCGAGCGGAAGGCCCACGACGGCGCGCACGTGGTTCTCGAACTGGCTCGTCTCCGCCCCCTCGATCGTCCAGTGACCCGAGTTGTGGACGCGCGGCGCCATCTCGTTCGCGACGAGCGCGTTGCCCCACAAGAACATCTCGACGGCGAGCACGCCGACGTATTCGAGCTCGGACAAGATGCTCTCGATGTACGCCTCGGCGGTCTCTTGGAGCTTCGGCGTCCACGCGGGACTCTCGGGGATCGAGACGCGGAGGATCCCTTCGCGGTGCTCGTTCTCGACGAGCGGCCAGAAGCGCACCTCGCCCGTCTTGCTCCGCACGGCGAGGATCGACAGCTCGCGCTCGAACGGCACGAACGCCTCGACGATGAGCGACGCCGCCCCGAGAGCGCTCCACGCGCGCGCGACGTCGTCCGGCGTGCGCATGACCCACTGGCCCTTGCCGTCGTAACCGAAGCGGCGCGTCTTGAGGACGGCGGGCAGACCCAACTGGGCGACGGCCCGCTCGAGCTCGGCCTGGCTCGACACCGCCGCGAACGCGGGCGTCGGGATGCCGAGCGCGCGGAAGAACTGCTTCTCGTCGACGCGGTCCTGGCTCACCTCGAGCGCGCGCGGCGGCGGATGGACGGGGACGAGCTCCCCGAGGAATTTGAGCGAGCGGACCGGTACGTTCTCGAACTCGAACGTGACCACGTCGCTCTTTCGCGCGAGCTCCTGGAGGCGCTCTTCGTCGTCGTACGCGCCGACCCGCAGTTGGCCGACGTGCCCCGCCACGGACTCCGCCCCCGGATCGAGGAAGACGAAGCGATGCCCGAGCGTCGTGCCCGCGAGCGCGAGCATCCGCCCCAGTTGACCGCCGCCGAGGACGCCGACGACCACGGCTCAGCCCCCGTTTCCGGAGGGCGCCGGCACGCGCGGATCGGGGGTTCGGAGGACGGCCTGCGTCTGCGCATCGCGATGGCGCGCGAGCGCGGCCCCGACGTCGGCGTCCTCGGCGGCCAGCATCTGGCACGCGAACAGCGCGGCGTTCGCGGCACCGGCCGCGCCGATCGCGAACGTGGCCACCGGGACGCCCTTCGGCATCTGCACGATGGAGAGGAGGGAGTCGACGCCGCGGAGCACCTTCGACTCGACCGGCACGCCGAGCACGGGAACGAGCGTCTTGGCCGCCAGCATCCCTGGCAGGTGAGCGGCGCCGCCGGCCCCCGCGATGATGCAGCGCAGGCCACGCGCCGCGGCGCCCTCCGCGAAGGAGAAGAGCAGGTCCGGCGTTCGATGCGCCGAGACGACGCGCACGTCGAACGGCACCCCGAGCTCCGAGAGCACGTCGGCGGCGTGCGTCATCGTCGCCCAATCGGACGTCGATCCCATGACGATGGCGATCTTCGGCGGAGCAGAATCGGGAGCGGCCATGACCAAAGACGACGATACGAGACCCAAGCGACCGCGAGCGCAAGCAACAAGCGCCGGCGTTACCGAAAGTAGCCGGAAATGCTTCGAGAAAAGCGGCGTCGCGTCGCGGCTCGACGACCGCGAACGGGGCGACGCCGACGCCCCAAAAGGCAACGGACCCGCCGCTGGTCGCCGCAGGTCCGTTCAGACGTTCCGTACCGCCATCGGCCGTGTGCGGGTTGCATGAACCCCTAGCCCGTTCGGACTAGGTGGGCGGCGCTGATCACGCTTCAGGCTTCCGAGTTATCCGGAGCTCCGAAGAGACGGCCCGGCGTGCACACTGCGTGACCGATTGCCTCCCGGGTTCAAACACATAAGGGGATCATGAAAGCCGCGAATCACGTACCAGGCAGAGGGAACACTTCGAAGGGTAGGGAGCCGCCGTCGGGCGGTCAACCGACCTCGCTGAAATCGTGAGACCGGAGGGAAATCGTGAGGCGGGAGATCGTGAGGGGCGAGGAAAAGGCACGAAAAGTGCCGCGATCCGTCCGCCTCCTGCCCCCTCGATCGCCGATAATTGGACCATTTTCGCGGATGTTGGCACATCACGAGCATGCCGCCGTTCCCGCTCGATTCGACCGCCTCGGCCGCCCTCGACGCCCCCCGAGCCGCCGAACCGTCCGTCCGCGCCGCCGTTTCTCCGCTCCGGCTTTCGCGTTCGGACGCGCGCGCGCAGGGCGCACAGGGCACCACGGTCCGAGGCGACGTCGCGTTCGTGACCGACGACGAGCTCCCGCGGAGGACGGCCGAGCTGCGCGACGCCGGCGTCGTGATCGTGCGCGTGCCGCCGCTTCCGTCCGTGCTCCAAGGGCACCTCGCCGAGCACGTCGACGAGCGCGTCGAACGGGAGCTCTCGGCCCGCGGTGCTCCCTCGCCGTGCCTCTCGGCGTGGGGCTCGATGCCGGACGAAATCCACGAGCGCCTCGCCGATCAGCTCTTCCGCGCGCGGAGCGTCGGCGCGACCGGCCTCGCGCTCGTCCTCGGCACCCTCGCGGCGGCGGGGACGACGCTCGATCCCGACGACAGCGCCACGCTCCGACGGCTCACCCGTCTGTCGGCGGAAGCGCCGGTGTTCGTCCTCCTCGAGGACGGCGATCGCACGCTCGGAGGGTTCGCGGCGCCGATCCCGCTCGACGCCCTGCTCGCGGGCGTCGGACGTCCCCTCGCCGCGCCGGCCGTCACGCCAATCGCCGCCGAAGCCCGGCACGCCTCGCCCGCGGCGATGGACGAGGCGACCGCGACCGAGCCCGCCGCGATCGAGCCCGCCGCCGAAGGCGCCACGGACGACCCGCACGCGGCCCACGCCATCGACGCCGCACGGGCGCCTCATCACGACGCCTCGATGCCGCATCCCTCGCGCGCCGCGACCGCCGGCGTCACCGCGTCGGGTCCGTCGGACTTCTGGCGGGGTTGGGCGCTGTCGCTCGGCGCCGCCCGCGGGCCGCAGCCGCTCGCGAACCTCGAACGCCTGTTCGCCGAGTGCTACGTGCCGCTCGCGAACGCCATCGCGTTCGGTCTCGACGATCCGCGCGCCTTCCGCGCCTACGACGAGTTCCGCCGCAGCTTCGAGCGCACGTACACCGACGCGTTCGCGACGTTCGGCGCCACGGGGCGCAGGCCGCGGCTCGTCATGGACGCCTACGACTTCGCCGCCAAGCAAGCGCGCGCCCACGAAGCCCGGAGCGGCCAAGTGCTCGTCGTCGATTCGCTCCGCTACGATCTCGGCGAGCGCGTGCGGGATGCTCTCGCCGCCCGCGCCGGCGGTTTCGCGACGCTCGCGTCCGAGACGCTCCTCTGGAGCGCGCTCCCGACGACGACGTTCCGTCAGCTCGAGACGCTCGCGCGCGGCGCCGACGCGCTCCGCGATCCGATGATCGAAGAGCCCGCCGAGTCGCTCCGCGGGCGCGTGGCCGAGAACGTGCGCCGCCTGCGCGTCGGTTCGCGCGAGCTCTACAAGCTCGACGTCGTGCCCGCCATGCTCGCGAACGTCGTCGACCAAGGCGCGCGCGGCGGCTCTTCGCACGTCGTCGCTGCGTTCGAAGACGTCGCGGAGTCCGTGGCCGACGCCGTGGCGCGTCACTTCGCGGCGGCGCCGCCCCGCACGCTCGTCGTCGTGACCGGCGACCACGGATTTTGCATCGATCGTCGCGGAAACGTCACGAGCGGGGGAGCATCGCCCGAAGAAGTCCTCGTCCCCGCCTTCGCGTACCTCACGTCCGACGTGCACTGATCGACGCAGGTTCGACGCAGGACCGAGCGCGCGCCGTTTTTCTGTCCGATTTCGAACCTTCCGCCGCAAGGTGGACTTGCGTACGGGCCGGCTCGCGCTAGGGTGCCGGCACCCGATGCGCGCCGCTTTCCTTCTTACGTGCCTCGCGTGGATGGGCTCGATGGCCCTCACCTCCACCTCCGGATGCGCCAACGCATCGAAACGTGATGGTTTCGATGACGGGCCCGACACCGGAACCCTCGTGACGGACGACGCGTCCAGCACCCTCCCCCCGGGCGACGGGGTGGACGGCGGCGTCGGGGATTTCGGCGGAGAGAAGGACGCCGGTCCGAAAGAGGGCCCGCGAGAGATCTACGGGCACAGCAAGAACGTCCTCTACCGGCTCTCGCCCGACACGAAAGACGTCAAGGAAATCGGCACGTTCGACGGATGCGGTTCGTCGATCGTCGACATCGCGCTCGACGAAGGGTCGAACCTCTTCGCCACCTCGTACGTGGCCATCTACCGCGTCGACAAGGCGACGGCGATCTGCACGAAGGTGGCCGACGGCGAAGATCTCCCGGACTCGCTCTCGTTCGTCCCGAAGGGGACGCTCGACGACGACGACGAGGCGCTCGTCGGTTACAGCGACGCCAACTACGTCCGCATCGATCGCACGAACGGAACCAAGTCCGTCGTCGGCAACCTCGGCCCGAAGGCCGCGGGCCTCATTTCGAGCGGCGACATCGTCTCGGTCGACGACGGCCCGACGTTCCTCACGGTGAAGCCCGCCAATCGGAAGGGCTGCACGGACAAGAAGACGAAGTGTTGCACGGCCGACTGCCTCGTCGAGGTCGACCCGACGACCGGCGAGATGACCAAGGACTGGGGTCCCATCGGCCACCTCGACGTCTTCGGCCTCTCGTTCTGGGGCGGCAAGGTCTACGGCTTCGACAAGACAGGGAATTTGTTCGAGATCTCGTTCTCGGGCAACAAGGTCACGACGAGCGAAATCCCGATCAGCGAGCGCCCAAGGTCACGACGAGCGAAATCCCGATCAGCGAGCGCCCCTCGGATCTGAGCTTCTGGGGCGCCGGCTCGGCCACCTCCGCACCGCTCCAACCGAACTGACCGCGCACGTAGCCCACGAGCAAGCCGACGCGAAGACGACGCCTTCGGCGACAAAGGCCAGCCGACCGCGTTCGAACGTCTACGGGTCGCCCGTCGATGCAGGCCTCTCGGACGAGAAGGTGGGCGGTTCGTCTCGTCGGTGAATCTCGAGCCCGGCCGAATGTCGTCGATATGGCCAACTCGGCGACGGCTTCGAGCCCTGGACGGCCGTGCCGCGCGAGGTGCCCTTCAATCCCGCCTTTCAACGCCAGGGCGACGAACAGCTTGTTTTGCGCGGAATGATGTCGCAGCGACATCCGGATCGATTTTCGTGAACCTTCGAACGATGCGGCCGATGAGCGTTGGCATGCCCGGCCGACGGGATGCGTTCGACAAAAGAAGGAACGAAAATGCGTACGATCGCCGCTCGCGCAAACATCACTCTCGTCGTCGTCGGGCTCGCAGCTGGTGCTTGCTCGTCGAACGACACGACTTCGCCGGATACGGGGAACGCTTCCACTCCGGGGAGCACCGTCACGCCATCTCCTTCGGGCAGCAATGATTGTGAGGGCGTGATCGCCGCTCGAGAGCGTGCCGACGTCCTCGACTACAAAGCGTTGGCGACGGACGGCAAAGACGTCTTCGTCCTCAGCTGGACGAGTAACGATGGCGGCACGAACGTCATTCGAAAGGTAGCCAACGGGCAATTGGGGGAGGTCGCTCGTATCCATTCGGACCTCGACCCAGGACTTTGGACGCACGGACTCGAAGTCGATGCGGATGCTTTCTACGTCGATGCCGTGATCGAAGACGAGCACGCACTCTATCGGGTGCCGCGCGCGGGCGGGGAGCCGCAGAAACTCGCCCCAATGATGCGCTCGCAGAGTTTGACACCTCCGTTCGTCGTCGACGCCGAGTACGTGTATTTCGTCGCCGGAGGCTACGAAACGTTGCTTTCTCGTGTGCCTCTTACGGGAGGCACACCGCAGGTACTCGGAGGACGTAACGACAGTCCTTGGGGCGCGCTGACGATCGACGACACGAATCTGTACATCTCGACGAGCGGGGAAATTGCGACGCTCGAGATCGTTCCCAAAGTACCCGCGCCGATCGAACGGCCGAGGACGAGCTCGTACTCGTACAAGCTCTCTCCGTGCAATGGATACGGCTCCGGCGTGCAGGTCGATGGCGATGAGGTGTTCCTTGGTTGTGGTGGGACGGAGGTATCGATCGCCCACGTGTCGACGACGACGACCGGTCTCAATCAGCCGTTTACTTCGTTGTTGACGGGCAAATACGGGCTCGACGCCCGGAACTTCATCGTGCGCGAGGGAAACATCTACTTCGTGGAGGACAACGCACTCCTTCGCATGCCGATCGCGGGCGGCTCTCGAACCAAGCTCCTGGCGACTCGCGGCGTGACGCAGATGATCACGGACGGACAGAACCTGTTCGTCGCCTCGCAATGCGGCGTGCAAAAGACATCGCTTTGATCGAGCCGAGTCGTGCCAAAGCCTTGGCCGTCAGAGCCCGCGCATGTGCGCGCGGAGCTCGTCGCTCTTCGCGAGGCCGGTGTGTTTCCACACGAGGCGGCCGTCGCGCCCGAGCACGACGGTCGTGGGCACCGCAGGAATTTCCCCGAAGGGCCCGGCGTCGTTCATCGCGGAGGCGTCGGCGATGGCGACCGGGAACGACACGCCGAGCGTCGTCGCGTACGCCTGGACGAGCGGGAGCTCTTTGCGCGGGTGGAGCGCGACGAGGCCGTAGTTCACGTCGTCGGGGTCCGTCTTCGCCATCGCGACGAGGAAATCGACCTGCGCCTGCCCCACCAAATCGCCCGTCGTGACGAAGGTGATGACGGCGGGCTTGCCGCGCATCGCGGTCGACGAGAATGGCCGCTCGTCGATCGACTCGAACACGAACGTCAACGGACGATCGCTCACGGGGGACGAAGTTCCCTTGTCGGACACTCCGACCGGTGGCCCGGCCCCTTCTTTGGGTCCGCACGCGAGCGCACCGGCGGCGAGCGCCGACGCCGTCGCGATCTGCGCGATCCGCGCGGCGAACCGTGCCGTCCGACGCACCCCTAGTCGTCTCCCTTTTGTCCGACGAAGTGATCGGCTTTGTCCGCGAAGAGGACGTTGAAGGTCGTGAGCGATCCGTAGCAGCCCGTGATGTACTGCTGCATTTGGACCTTCTCCTCCCCGGAGAGCTTCGGGTGGGCGTTGACCTTCTGTTCGAGCACGCGGAGCCGGTCGCGGATCATCACGATCTTCGAGAACATCGCCTCGATCGGGACGCGCTTCTCCTGGGTGCCTTCCTTGCCGGGCTTGAGCACGACCTCGCCCCCCTCCCAGCGCGCGCCCATCGGCGTGTTCGAAAGCCCCAGCTCGTCGCGGAGCACTTCGCGAAGGATCTCTCGGAATTCGTCGACGTTCATGTCCAGAAGCTCCTCGGGCAGTTCGAGCTCGCGTCTCGGTCGTTCGTGCGCCGGCGCGCGCGGTGCTCCCCGCGCCGTTCGCTCGCGCGTGCGCGTCGAACCAGACTTGACGGGTTTGCCGACGAACGTTCCCCGACGCACGTGCTGCGAGCAAGTGTTCGTTTCCCGGAGCGGCGACGGCCACACCCCGAGCAGGCACTCGCCATGGCGCAGGACGCGGCCGCTCGCGTCGGTCGTCTCGATGACGCGGACGAACCGCGCACACGTGCCGCAGCGACCTTCGAGCGCCGCCGGCTGCGGCTCGATCGCCGCGTCCTTCGCGGGATCGCGCTCGTCCGTCATCGCCGTCCTCCGTCGTCGTCCTCGGTCCCCGTCGCGTCCATGGTCGGCGGACGCAAGTCGGGCGCGAACAAATCCATGCATCGAACGAGCGCCGGCATCGCCGGTCGCCCCGCGCGCCGATCGGCCACGACCGCGTGGGCGAGCTCCTCGACGACCTGCGAGAGCGACACCTCTTTCCATCGCACGCCGAGCTCACGCTCGTAGAGGACGACGTCGCTGCCGTGGGTGAGCCACTTGTGGCGCGCCTCGCGGACCCCTTCGTCCTGGTGGTAGCGGCAGTAGAGCAGCTCGACGAACGCCAGGTAGAGCGGCGTGACCACGAGGCAGAAGCGATCGCCCGGCGCGTTCGGGGCCTTCGCGACGAGCGCACGTGCGGGCGCGCTCCTTTTCGCGGCGCCGTCGAGGTTCTTCGACATGCGCGCGCGGCGGGCGTCGTCTTGTTCGACGCCGAGGAGCGGCGCGTAGAGCGCCACGGCCGGGACGCCGACGTCGGGGGCGTCCGCGTCGAGCGCGTCGAGCCATGCGTCGCGTCCGTCGTCGTCGAGCGACTCGTACGCCAGGACGGCGGCGATGACGGCGTCCGCGTCGTGGGCGAGCGTCGCGAGCCACCTCCGCCACGCCGCGTGGGCGCGGGGATCGACGGACGTCACGCGGTCGTGCACCACCGTGCGCACCGCAAAGACATCGTCGTCGCCGGACTTCGTTCCGTTACTCATCGGCCAATCGCGGGGACGACGACGTCCCGCGGATCGGAGTACTAGCACTCCTCGTCGCGCGCAAGAATCGACGGTCACGACCGTCGCATGTTCGTGCGGGTCGTCGCACCATTCTTTTCCGCTGACACCGGTCGCTCTTGACTTGTCGAACGAGGGGCGTCGGTTGTCTACTCTCGGATCGCGACATGCCTGCCCCTCCGCCCACCGCCGATCCGCCGGACGTGCTCGCGCGCGTCTCGGAAGGACTCGAGCTCGTCGACGTGCTCGCGCGGCAGCTGCGTCGTCAGTTCGGTCCGTACGTGCAGGTCGACGACCTCGCGTCGCAAGGTCGCGAGGCGCTCCTCGCCGCGGCGCGGAGCTTCGACCCCGAGCGCGGCGTCCCCTTCCGACGATGGGCGAATTTGCGCATCCGCGGCGCGATGATCGACGCCGTTCGCTCGCAAGGGAACCTCCCGCGCCGCGTCTACCGGCAGCTCCGCGCGCTCCAGGCCGCCGAGCGCGTCCACGAGGCCGCCGCCGAAGAGGAGGCCGCGGCGCCGGCGAAGGAGGGCGAAGCCGCGGACGCCGCGTTGACCGATCGCTTGGGCTCGGCCGCGATGGCGATGGCGATGGCGTTCCTCTCCATGAAGAGCGACGACGCCCTCGACCGCGCGCGCGATCCGAACGACAGCCCGGAGGAAGCCGTGGGGCGCGCGGAGCTCGTCGCGACCATCCGCGACGCCATCGCCGAGCGCCCCGAGGCCGAGCGCCGCCTGCTCGAGCGCCACTATTTCGACGACGTCACGTTCGAGGAAGCCGCGCGCGAGCTCGGCCTGTCGAAGTCGTGGGCGAGCCGCCTCCACGCCCGCGCCATCGAAGGCGTGGCGAAGTCGTTGAAGCGCGCCCGCGTCGGCCCCTGACGCGGCGGATTTCCACGCCCTTCCGCGTCGTATTTCCACGCCCCTCCACGTCGCATTTCCACGGCCGGGGCGCGGCGCGCGGGCGCACCGGCGAGCTGCGTGCTAAAGCGCGCGCCGTGGAGCCCAACGCACGCGTGCTGATCGCCATGAGCGGCGGCGTCGATTCCGGCGTCGCGGCCGCGCGCCTCGTCGACGCGGGCTACGACGTCGTCGGCGTCACGCTGCACTTGTGGGACTACCCGGACGAGGCCGACGACAAAGCCCACGGTCGGTGCTGCGCGCCCGAAGATCAGTACGACGCGCGGCGCACGGCCGACGCGCTCGGCATCCCGCACTTCACGTTCGACCGCCGCGAGCTCTTCGCGCGCACCGTCGTCGCGCCCTTCGTCGAGGCCTACCTCGCCGGCGAGACCCCGAGCCCGTGCACGGCATGCAACCGCGGCGTCAAGCTCGGAGAGCTCTTCGTCCTCGCCGACAAGCTCGGCGCGTCGCACGTCGCGACCGGGCACTACGCGCGGCTCGGCCGCACCGACGACGGCCGCCCGTTCCTCCGCGAGGGCGTCGACAAGAACAAGGACCAAAGCTACTTCCTCTTCGCCACGCCCGAAGCCGAGCTCGGTCGCCTCGTGTTCCCGCTCGGCGAGAGCACGAAGCCCGAGGTCCGCGCGGAGGCCGTCGCGCGGCGCCTCCCCGGCGCGACGAAGGGCGAGAGCCAGGAGCTCTGCTTCGTGGGCGCGGGCCAAGGGGCGTACGCGGCGTTCGTCGAGGAGCGCGCGAAGGGGCGCGTTCGTCCGGGCCCCATCGTCGACGCCGAAGGACGCGTCGCGGGCGCGCACGGACGGCTGTCCCGATCGCTTCACGATCGGCCAGCGCAAGGGCCTCGGCGTCGCGCTCGGCAAGCCCGCGTTCGTCACGTCGATCGATCCCGAGACGGCGACCGTGCGGCTCGGCGAAGGCGAGAGCCTCGGCTCGAACCACGCCGTCGTCGAAGATCTCGTCCTCGCGCCCGGCGTCGCCCTGCCCTTCGACGCGCGCGTGCGCGTCCGCTACCGCCACGACGGCGAGGCCGCACGCGTCGAGGCCGACGCTCGCGGCGCGCGGCTGTCGTTCGTACAGCCCGTGCGCGCCGTGAGCCGCGGCCAGGTGGCCGTCTTCTACGGCGGCGATCGCGTCCTCGGCGGCGGCCGCCTGGCGTAGCCGCGCCGACGCGCGAAAATTCGTGGGAGGCGCCCGGGCCGTGCTCTATGGGTAGGGCATG
Organism: Labilithrix sp.; assembly: GCA_044226145.1. Taxonomy (GTDB): domain Bacteria; phylum Myxococcota_A; class Polyangia; order Polyangiales; family Polyangiaceae; genus Labilithrix. The sequence goes on from JBGAHN010000081.1 coordinate 20,278, forward strand.
CGCGACGTTCGAGCTCGCTTCTCCGCCTTGGGGCGACGTGCCTTCGGCGTCGTGCTCGCGTGCGTCGGCGCGGCGAGCGTCGCCCCCGCGTGCTCGCAAGGCGAAGGCAACGGCGAGGTCGTCGGCACGCTCGACGTCCCCGAGTGCTGGACCGGCACGTTCGACCTGAAGCCGGACTTCTTCGCCGCCGTCCCCTACCGCGACGGCCTCCAGCTCCGCGTCCAGAAAGGGAGCGACTTCGAGACCTTCTCCGACGGGGTGTCGATCCTGGTCTACGACACGTCGAAGGTCCGCCCCGATCCCGACGGCGGCGCCGGCGGCACGTACGGAAAGCCCCTCGTCGTCGACCTGCCCCCCGAGGTCACGCCGCCCGGCGTCCCCGTGCAAGCCGAGGCCGATCCCACGAACGTCAGCCTCACGCTCTACCTCCAGAAGACGTGCCGAACCCAGAACGTGACGCTGCACGCCGTCCGCGAAGTCTCGCTGCCCGACGGCGACGCGTGCGCGACCGTCTCGCTCGCCGGCGCCGATCCGGGCGCGGGATGTGATCCCGACACCGAGAATCCAGGAGGTGTCGGTACGGGGAAGAGTTTTCTTTCGTTCACGCACGTCTTCGACGGCAAAATCGACGAAGGCTCGGCGTCCGCGCGCCTGATTTCCGGCTGTTTCGACGTCTACCTCGCCGATCCGCGCGAGGTCGTTCCACCCGCCGAAAACGGAGGACCGATCGCGCCTCCGCGCTGTCGTGGGCACCTCAAAGGACGCTTCCGATTCTTCTTCGAGCGAGGGCGGCCGGCTCAACCATTTCCCTGAGATTCATCGTGCTTGCACCGATTCACGGCCGCCGATAGCTTGATCGATCGTGGAGTCGGCCCGCCAGAGGCACGCGTTCGTGCGCGTGCTCATTTCGTTCGTCACGATGGGCGTGACCGCGCTTTGTTTCGCGTCGTTCCCGACGAACGCCTTCGCGGCCGACTCGTCCGGGGCCGCGGCGCTGCGCCAAGCCCGCGCGGCTTGGGACCGCGGCGCGGTCTCGGAATCCGAAGGCTACTACCGCGACGCGCTCGCCGCCGGTGGCCTCGCGCCGCCCGAGGTCATCGAGGGGTACGTGCGCCTCGGGGCCGCGCGCGCTTCGGCCGGCAAGAAAGCCCAGGCCGTCGCGGCGTTCCGCGCGGCCGCGATCCTCGATCCCAAGTTCGCCATCCCGCCCGAGGCAGGGCCCACGGGAAGCGCGCTCGCCGCACGTGCGCGCAAAGACACCGCCAAGATCGGCGCGATCCAGCTCACGTTGAGCGCGCCGAAGCAAGCGCCCGTCGGCAAGCCGTTCACCGTGCTCGTGCAGCTCGACTCGGCGCACGTGCCCATCGTCGCCAAGCTCGCCGTCGTCGCGCGCGACGGCACGAGCGGCAAGGAGACGAGGCTCGAGGCCCCCGTCGGGACGAACACGGAAATCGAGGTGCCGAGCAACCTCACGATGCCCGGCGCCAACCTCACGCTCCGCGCCGACGCCCTCGACGCGCACGACAACCGGCTCGCCTCCACCGATGAGCACGTGCAAATCGGCGATGGGGCGACGGCCGTCGCGACCAAGACGTCCACCGCCCCCGCGGCGGCGAAGACGGAGACGCCTTCGCGCAGCTCCGGCTTCTGGTCGACCCCGTGGCCCTACGTCATCGGCGGCGTCGCGCTCGCGAGCGTCAGCACCGCCGTCTACTTCGGTACCCGTCCTCCCGATCAGGTCTCCGTCGGCGCCGTCGACGTCCGGCCCCGCTGAGCGCAGGAGATGTCATTGGATCGCGATCGCGCGCAACAACGTCCAGGGATGCACTCCGGAGAAGTCTCTTCTCCGCGCGCGACGCCGTCGGACGCGAGCGGGCTCGCGGACGGCACGTATTTCCTCGGGCGCTACCGCATCGTCGACGAGATCGGCAACGGCGGCATGGCGAGCGTGCACCTCGCCCGCATGGACGGCCCTGGCGGCTTCCAGAAGTGGGCGGCGATCAAGAAGATCCACGGGCACCTCGTCGAGGACGACGCGTTCGTGCAGATGTTCCTGGACGAGGCCCGCGTCGCCGCGCGCATCTCGCACCCGAACGTCGCGATGGTCTTCGACCTCGGCAAGCACGAGTCGACGTACTGGATCGCGATGGAGTACCTGCACGGCGAGCCGTTGCGCGAGCTGATGCGGCGCTCCGAGGAGCTCGGGACCGCGATGCCGCCGGAGATCGCGTGCCGGGTCATCGCGGACGCGTCCGAAGGGCTCCACGCCGCGCACGAGCTCATCGGCTCGAACGGCGAGAAGCTCGAGCTCGTCCACCGCGACGTGACCCCGCACAACCTCTTCGTGACCTACGACGGGGTCACGAAGGTCGTCGATTTCGGCATCGCGAAGTTCGCGTCGCGCATCAGCCACACGCGCGCCGGGACGCTGAAAGGCAAGCTCGCCTACATGTCGCCCGAACAGGTGCGCGGCGAGACGATCGATCGGCGCACCGACATCTTCGCGCTCGGCGTCGTGCTCTGGGAGCTCACGACGGGCCAGCGCCTCTTCCGCATGGACAGCGACCTCGACACCTTGGCCAAGGTGCAGGAGTGCAACGTCCCGCGACCGTCGACGTTGATCCGCGGCTACCCGGTCGATCTCGAGAAGATCGTCATGAAGGCGCTCTCGAAGAACCGAGGGGACCGGTTCCCGACGGCGCGCGAGCTGTCGCGGGCGCTGCAGTCCCTGCTCATGCGCCGCGGCTTGTTCGTGGCGTCGGACGAAGTGGCGGCGTACACGCGCTCGATCTTCGCCGATCGGATCGAGCAGCGCGAAGCGCACCTGCGCTGGGCGTCCGAGGTCACCAAGACGATCAACGTCGATCAGCTCTCGACGCCGAACGTCGAAGCGCCGGCCTCGATGCCTCGCGCGCGGACGAGCGCCGCCGTCGACCCCGCGCCGCCCGTCCGACCGGCGGCGGGCATGCCGTTTTCGGCCGGCGAGGCCCCGCGCGGCCGTCCGCCCGAGCCGACCGTTCCGCTCGACGACGACACCCACCCCGCCGACCGTGACGGGCCGACGATTCAAGGAGCGCCGACCGGCTTCGGCGACGAGGATCTCGACGACGAAGAAGGCGAGGACGAGACGCGCGTCGCCGCGCTTCCGACGGAGTCGAACGAACAGCCCGTCGTGCCGCGCGGGATCGCGCCGCCAGCTTCGAACCCGGCCGTCCAACGCCCCGTGCCGAGCCGGCCGCAGCTCTCGCCGAACCGGCCCTTCCCCGCGGCGCAGGCCCCGGTGCCGCCGCCGAGCCGCCCCTTCCCCGTGGCGGCGCCGAGTCGGCCGAACCTCCCCGTCCCCGCGCCGCCGCCGCCTTCTTCGCATGGCGGAATGAACGCCGCCGCGCCCGTGCTGCTTCCGCCGTTCGTGCCGCCCGCCAGCGCGCCGAGCTTCCCGGGGGCGTCGCTCTCCGCGAACGCGGTGAGCGCAGCCTTCCCCGCGATGCCTTCCGACCCGATGCGCACCGTGCCGGGCGGAGGCGGCATGCGGCGCGCGGCTCCTCACGCGCGCACGATGACGATCGAGCGCTTCCGCAAGCGTCCACCCATGTGGGTGTTCATCGCGTTGTCGGGGTGCCTCGCCGTGTTCATCGCGGGCATCGTCATCGTCATCGCCGCGACGACGGCGTCACCTCCGCCCGCCGCGGGCCTCAACGTCAAAGATCCCTTCGTCACGGCGCGCACGGCCTTCAAGACGGCCGTCGATGCTCCGGTGTCGACGGCTCCGCCCCCCGCCGCCGTGGCGACGAGCACCGCCACGGCCGCAGGTTCGGCCGCCGCGACCTCGGCGGAGGTCAAACCGAACACCGCGAAGCCGAACACAGCCCCATCGACGTTGCCGCCCCCGGCCGCGGCGCCCACGCCGGCCGCACCCGCCGTCGCTCCGCAAGCCCAGCAAGCCCCGGCGGCGAAGCCCGTCGTGACGGCGGCGCCGAAACCGGCCGCCGCGCCCGCGCCGAAACCCGTGCCGACCAAGGCGCCGGCGACGGCCACATTGACCGTCGTGTGCATGCCCAAGTGCAATCAGATCGTCG
>JBGAHN010000082.1:0-23854 GCA_044226145.1 Labilithrix sp.
CTTGGCGCGCACCTCCAGAAGTGGATGGCATGGCTGGGTGACCTCGACGAGAAGGGGCAGTCCGAGCCGAACGGCCCGCGCCTCCAACTGACGGGCAAGACCATTCGTGGTACGTCCAAAGCGGTGACCGACGGCCCGTTCGCCGAGGCGAAGGACCTCGTGACCGGCGTACTCATCGTCAAAGCGCCGACGCTCGAAGCGGCGACCGAGATCGCCAAGGGGTGCCCGATCTACGAGTTCGACGGCTCGGTCGAGGTTCGACCGATCTTCGAAAAGAGCGGGGCCTGACGTGTCCGAGCCCGACGCCGGGCAGGTGCTGGCGACGCTCTTCCGCCGCCAGTCGGGGCGGATGACGGCGGCGCTCGTGCGCATGCTCGGCGTCCGGCGGATCGACCAAGCCGAAGACATCGTCCAAGAGACGCTCCTCGCGGCGCTTCAAGCGTGGCACACCGAGCTGCCGCGAGATCCCGAGGCATGGCTCTTCGCCGTGATGCGCAACCGCGCCCGCGATGTGCTCCGGCGCGAGCGCGTCCGGACCCGCGTGCTCGACGCCGATACGTCGCCCGAGGAGACGGGCGTCGAGGCCGAAGAGACGGTCGACGAGAGCGCGGATCTCCTGAGGATGATGTTCTCGTGCTGCCACCCGGCACTGACCGACGACGGGTGGACGGCGCTCATCCTGCGCCTCGTCTGCGGGTTCGGCACCCGCGAGGTGGCGTGCGCGTTCCTCTCCGACCAGGCAGCGATGGAGAAGCGGCTCGTCCGGGCGAAGCGAGTCATCGCCGACGACGGGCGACTCTTCGAAGTGTCGACGCGCGAGCAGGCGCGCGAGCGGATGCCCGCGGTCCTGACGGCGATCTATCTGACGTTCGACGCCGGCTACCACGGGAGCGTCGTCCCCGAACCCGTGCGTGCCGATCTGTGCGCCGACGCGATCCGGCTGGCGACGCTCCTCGCGGCCTCTCCGGCGACGGCGACCGCCGAGGTCGATGCGCTCCTCGCGCTCATGTATTTGCACGCGTCGCGGATGCCGGCGCGCCTCGACGCAACGGGGGCGCTCGTCCCGCTCGAGCACCAGGACCGATCGCGCTGGGACGCGGAGCTCGTCGCGCGCGGGATGGAGCATCTCGGCGCGTCGGCGCGAGGCGGCGAGCTGACGGCGTACCATCTCGAGGCGGGGATCGCCGCGGTCCACGCGATGTCGCCGTCGGTCGAGGCGACGCCGTGGGACCAAATCTCCGATCTCTACGACCGCCTCTACGCGCGGAAGCCGACGCCGGTCGTCGCTCTCGGGCGTGCGATCGCGCGGGCGCAGATCGAAGGTCCGGCGCGGGGGATCGACGCGATCCTCGCGATCCCCGGGCGCGAGCGGCTCGAAGACTATCCGTTCTACTGGGCGGCGCTCGGCGACCTCGCTCTTCGCGCCGGCGACCACGGCCGCGCGGTCGGGTGGTTTCGACGCGGCACCAAGACGGCACGCAACGACGCCGAGCGCGCCATGTTCGAGCGTCGCGTCCTCGAGTGTATCGATGACGACGGCTCCCGCACGCGAGGAGCGCTCGAGCCCAATCCGCGGGCGAGGTGACTCCGCACTCCGCGCGCCTTCGACCTCCGGATCTCGTCCGACCCACCCAGGGGCGAGAGATGGTTCTCCGACGATCCTCCTTCGAACGGACGAAGAACGGAATTCTTTGCCCGAATTTTACGAGCGATCGAAGGAGCCGGGAGCTCCGTCGAGTCACGTGAAGGAGCTGGCTTGCTGCTTGCTTTTGTCCCGTTCGTGAAGACCACTTCGTTCTTGTTCGGCGTCCTTGGTCCGGCGCTCATCGTGGGTTGTTCGGGGGGAGACGAAGCTCCGACGGCCGAACGAAACTCGACCAGCCAGGCGTCGACGGAGAGCGCGGCCGTGGCAGCGAGCTCGACCACGAGCCAGGCCATCGGCGTGTCGAGCTGGGAAATCACCAACGACTCCGACGCGACCATCGTGCGTGGCTACGACGCTTCGAAGGCGCTCGTCGCGACGTTCCGATACGTCGCTACGCACGACAAAGGCTCCACCTTCGCTGCGCAACTCGACGTCGGCGAGACCCACGCGAAGATGCGTGTCCAATCCGCGGACGACACGGACGTCGACGTGCTCGAAGACTCGTTCGGAGGGGACTCCACCGCGAGCGCGGTGCTCGAACGGCTCACTGCCGACATGTCCGACGACGAAGCGAGCAACGACGAAGGCACCGGCGCGGGCGATGGTACCGGCGACGGAACGGACGGTCGGCTCACGACGGACGCCTTCGGGCTCTCGCCGAAGCCCTCGAGCCTCCATGGCCTCGATCTCACGACCGGGAACCCCACGCTCACGAACCCGTGCACTCCCGTGTTGGTGGGCTCGGCCGCGAACGCCGGCAAGACCGTCTCCAGTTGCAGCGGCAAGAGCGGCTGCGCGCAGAGTCTCAAGAGCACGTCGAGCGGGAGCGCGCAGTGCAAGTCGACGGGCATCAAGATCTTGCCGCTCGGCGCCTCGGTCACCGCAGGCTGGCTCGGCACGAACGCGGGCTACCGCGGCTACCTCCACACGATGCTCGACAAGGCCGGCGTCGCCCACCAGTTCGTCGGCTCCCAAACCTCCTTTCCAGGCTCGCTCCCGGCCAACGAGACCCACCACGAAGGACACCCCGGCTTCCGCATCGACCAGATCACGAGCGGCGTCGGCGGCTGGCTCAGCGGCGTCAAGCCGGACTACATCCTGATCCTCGTCGGCTCCAACGACGTCGCTCAGAACTACGACCTCGCGCACGCAGGCGATCGCATGGGCGCGCTCCTCTCGAAGATCTCGGGGCTGGCTCCGAAGGCGCACGTCATCGTCTCGAGCGTCCCCCGAATCAACGACGCCAATCAGGAGAAGCTCGCCGTCGCCTACAACGCCACGATCCGGACCGTGGCCGGCGCGCACGGCGCCGGGTGGGTCGACGCACACGCCGTCGTCACCCCCGCCGACAAGGCCGACAACCTCCACCCGAACGACTCCGGCTACGCGAAGATCGCCTCCCTCTGGAAGGGCGCGCTCGGTCATTGACGAGCGCGGCCGTGGGCGACGAGGGGCGAGGCGCCGACGCTCGCGCACATGGCCGTCACACTCTGCACGGCTCCGACGACGGACCAGACGTGCGCGGATTCTCCTCTCTATTTCTCGTCGTGCTCGGCTGCACACGCGGCATTTCCGACGCTCCGGCGGCGCCCGTCTGCCTCCCTTGCCCAAGCTGTCCGCAGGTCGAATCGACGTCCGGGAGCCGAGGCGTCACCTCCGGCGTGCCCGCTCCCCCGCCCGAGGGACCAACGCCACCCGGCGCTCCAAAAGAGATCGCGCGGGTCCTCACGTCCCTCTTCCCCAAGCACTTGAAGACCATCGGCGATTGCCCCAAGCCGAAGTCACGACCGGACACGTGGGTCGAGCTCGACGAGCTCGAACTGGAGAACCTCGATACGGGTCGGTTCGTTCCCGTCGTCGAGCGGCGCGAACGCGGACATTTTACGGATTCGTCCGATCAGCTCCGTTACGTCATCCGCATCGACAATTGCCAATCGAATACCGATGGTCCTCTGCGCGTCGAAGCCATATTCTCCGAGTGGGCGCTGATCTCCGATTCCCCGGCAGGCTGGAGGCGACCGAGGCCCACCTTGCTCCGTGAGTGGCGAGGCGTCGCTCCCTGACGATGGACCGATACTCGGAGCATGCTCTACAACGGCTCGAGCGATCGGCACGGCCAAGCCATGTCTCAAAACATCTACGACAATCCCGAATTCTTTGCAGGATACAGCCAACTTCCCAGGCAGCGATACGGCCTCGACGCCGCCCCCGAGTGGCCGGCGGTCCGCTCCCTGCTGCCGCCGCTGGCCGGGTTGCGCGTGGTCGACCTCGGCTGCGGCTTCGGCTGGGCGGGGCGTTGGATGCGCACACACGGCGCTGCGTCGGTGCTCGGTCTGGACCTCTCCGAAAATATGATCGCCCGCGCTCGCGTCGACACGCATGACGACGCCATCGAGTACCGCATCGCCGACCTCGATGGCCTGGACCTCCCGCCGGCACATTTCGATTTGGCGTTCAGCTCCTTGGCCTTCCACTACGTGCGCGACTTCGGCCAGCTCGCGCGGACGATCCATCGGGCGCTCGTCCCGGGCGGTCGATTGGTCTTCACGATCGAACATCCCATCTTCATGGCCGCCGCGCACCCGCGCTGGCTGACCGACGAAGACGGGCGCAAGACATGGCCGGTCAACCAATACGCCATGGAAGGTGAGCGGCGCACGGACTGGTTCACCAAAGGGGTGCTCAAACATCACCGGATGCTCGGCACCACGCTCAACCTACTGACGGACGCCGGCTTCGCCATCCTTCGGGTCGAAGAGTTCGCGCCATCGCCCGAGCAGATCGCGCAATCACCGTCGCTCGCCGAAGAACGCGAGCGGCCCATGATGGCGCTGCTCTCGGCGCAGCGGCATTCGTAGTCGCGCGGGCACGAATCCCCAATACTGCTTCGCTTCCGCCTCGTGTTCCGAGGGCTCGAAGCCGTCGAAGATCGCCTCGATGTCGTCGTCGCTCATACCTCGGTCGAGCCCTCGTCACCAGCAGGCGGGCTTCGGTTTCGGACAGCCTTGGGTGTTCAGCGGACGCGTTTGGATGCACCCGCTCACGTCGTCGAACGTGTTGGTCGGCTGGAAGTCGATGCCGGTCTCACCCTCGGCGCGCCAGCCTTCCACGATGCCGTGACCCGCGACGTGACGGATCGTCGAGTTCGTGATGAAGGCTGCGCCGCCGCCCGCCGGCCGGTTCGTGAGCATCACGGCGCCCTCGAAGTCGGCGATGTCGCTGCACGTCGCCGTGCTGCAACCACAGTCCGCGCCCGCGTACTCGATGATCACGTGATCGAGTTGGTTCTGCGCGGAGGGGACGCCGCCGAACCATAGTCCTTGCCAGTCACCCGGCGCCGGGGAGTCTTCGGCCGAGGTGAGAACGATCGGGCGTTCGGCGGTCCCGAGCGCGCGCAAGACGCCGGTCGCCGGGTCGTCGTTCGTCCAGTGCTCGACCTGGAACGACTTGCCCTTCGGGAACTTCATCGTGACGCCCGGTTCGATGGTGAGCGTCGACAGCTTCCCGTCTTCGTTCGCCGCCACGTTGAAGCCGCGGTCGAGCCGATAAGGGACGCCGCGATCGTGGAGCGTCGCGTCGACCTTGAGGCCGTCACCCGCGCCGCCTGCGCCGACCATTCGAAGGTAGATCTCGTCCTTCCCGTTGCCCGTGTACGTCCCGGTCGGAAGCGCGTCGATCGAATGCTCTTCGATCGAAATCGGATACGGCCATTCGTCACTGCCCGAGCCCGTGATGACGAAATCGTGCGAGCCCGGAACGAAGGTCGCCAAGCCGAAAACCGCGACCCCGACGCCGCGGGAGCCCTTCACCGTGACGTGGTCCACGTAGAGCACCGGGACGGCGGGCATGGCTCCGTTGCCGCGCACCTCCACGCTCGTGCCGTCCTGATCGTTCACGTCGGCGCCGCCTCCGCCCTCGATGGTCACGTAGGCGAAGCGCGCGAGGCCGGGCGCGGAGAACTCCAACTTGGTCCACTTGGCGCCGTCCTTGCCGGCGACGTGAATCGGTTTGCTCGCCGTTCCCTCCGCGAGGAGCTTGCCTTCGCGCATGCCGAGGACCGCGCCTTCTTCGAGCAGCACCTCGGCGCAAGGCTCGATCGTGACCGTGGCACCGTCGACGGCGTACACGCTTCCGCTGACCACGTGCGGACTTCCATCGGCCGTCCACGTCTCGTCGGCGCGGATCATCGCGTCGTGCTTGGTCGGTCCCTTCGTGGGCGCGGTGCACTCGATGACGGGCGTGGCGTCGGCCGGCGCGCCTCCGTCGGGGGTAACACCCCCCGGAGCGGATGCCGGATCACTGTCGCAGGCCAGAGCAGCGATCGAAAATAGGGATACAACGAGCGCTCGTCTCATCGAAGTTGCTCTCTTTCGGTCGGCTCGGGTGGTGCTGGCAGGGACGGCGATCGTTCACTCGGAGAGAGCGTGCAGCGCCCCGTCGCCGACACGCGATCCCACACGGGCACGCTCAATGATGGAGTTCCACGGGCGAGGAGATCGTCCCGTCCTCGTTCACGCGGTAAAGCGAGAGCTTGGGCTCTCCGTCATCGAACGTTCCGAGCGCGTAACGGTAGGCGATGTCCGCGGGCTCGACGGCCTGGCTCTTGGTCGTGCCGCACGTCTTCGTCACCTGCGTGCCCTGGACGCGATGATAAACGAGGGAATCTCCGCTGACGGTGGTGATGCCCGTCGACGCAAAATCGAGCTCCGACTCGCAGCCGTAGTTGGTCTCGCTCTTGAAAGCCTGGGTCGTCGCGCCGTCGGCTTCGAACTCGTAGCTCATCCCGCTGGTCAATCCCACTTGGCTCCAAAGTCCGACGAGCTCGGCGGGTACGGAGCCCGTCGGCGCCGGCTCGCTCGAGGGCGTGCCCTGGACCTCGGTCGCGTCGTCGGCGACGCACGCCGAGAGCTCATTTTCGCATTTCTCTTGAACGCACGTCGTGTCGGCGCACTGGTTGTCGCCGAGGCACTGGATGAACGCCGTCGTCACCGGCTGACTGCTTTCGCTCGTTTGGTCCACGCAGGTTTGGACGCAAGCGTCGACGCCCTCGTCGGGGCAGTCCGCGGCGCACTTCAAGACGCCCAAGCACGACAGGCGGCTCGGCGTCGTCCCACCGTCGAGCGTCCCCGTGGGCGAGGTGCCGGGCGCTCCGCCGTCTGGATTCGCGCCATTCGACGTGCTGATTCCGCCCTGCGTGCAACCCACCACGAGCACGACGGCGCTGGTCGACGCCGCAAGAGTCCAAGCGCGAAGCCTCATCCACCCGATGATATGGGCGAAGCCGACGAAGGCCAGCGCGCAAGGATTTACGTAAACATCGGCGGACGGCGCCGAGTGCGCTCCCTATTTTCTTCCCTCCGCGCGTGCGAAAGCTCGGTCGAGCTCGGTCGCGTCACTCGGCCGGCGAGGCGCTCGCGACAATCATGTATTCGGTCTGCGTCGCGTCGCTATTCCAGTAATTGCCATAGGCCACGTAATGGCAACCGCCGTACGCCATACCGATGGGCTGAACGCCTCGTCCGGCGGGCTTCGGGAGGCCAACCGTCTCTTTTCCGTATTCGGACCAGACCTTGCCGTCGGCCGAAACACCGAATTCGCTCGTCGCCTTGGTACCGTCGACGTGCTGAACGAGCCAGCGACCGGCGAGGTAATGGAGCTTGCCTTGATCGTACGAGCCGATGCCCGTGCCGCTCAGCGTCTCTTCCGTCCACGTCGTGCCATCCGTGCTCGTGACGAGCTTGCCGTTGCCGCGCGCGTGGAAAACGCCGTTGCCGAACGTGACCGTGCCGTTGAAGATCGGATTGGCGATCTTGGTGAACGTGACGCCGTCGGTGCTGACGACGGCGGCCGTGCCCAGCGGCTCGTCGGTCGCGACGTATTTCCCTGCGCCGAACGCGATGTCGAGGTAGCCGCCAGGGGCGCCACCTTCGGGCGTGCGACGCGCCCACGTCGTGCCGTCGGTCGTGCTGACCATGTATCCGTTCGAGCCCGCGACGACGAAGCCGCCAGCACCGTTCGACGCGATGACGCCGAGCGGGAGGGCCTGGTCATCCACCTTCGTCGCCGTGAAGGATTGGCCATCGGTCGACGTGTACGCGAACGTCCCCGACTCGGTGGTGCCGAAGAAGATGAAGCGCTTGCCGTCGAAGTGGACGAATCCGCGGGAGGAGTGCTGGCTGCCTCCTCCGCCGACGGGGCCGGTGTGGACGGTCCACGTCTCGGCGTCGGTGCTCGTCGCCCAGGTGATCTCGGGCGTGGTCTGCGACTTCGCGAGGGCGACCCACGTGCCGTTGCCGTAAGCGAGGCCCGCGATGCCGAGGACTTGCGGATCGAGCGGGTTGTCGCGATTGCCGATCCAACCCGTGATGGGCTGGTCCTTGAACGTCCACGTCGGCGCGCCCGTCACCGGCGTGCAGGTCGGCTCGGGATTCGGATCGACGTTGCCACCGTCGGTAGGAACGGCGTTGCCACCGTCGGTAGGATTGCCGCCATCCGTAGGCATGCCGCTGTCGGGATCGTTGGCCGACGGCGCGCCGGAAGCCGGCGTGTCGTCGCTGGAGCACGCACCGAGACTCGACAGCAACACGAGCAAACCCGACGTAAGGGCAAATCGCTTCATGAGGACATCGTCCCGGGCCGCCGACGAGCCATCAACTACATGTTCATGCGGTGCGAGCTGCGCCGTCGCGCTGGACTTGGTCCGGCAAGGCAGCGCGATGAAGGGACGATCAAGAGAGCGGAAGCGTCGCGGGTGTGGACCTCGACCGAGGGGTTCGTCATGCAACCCCTCTGGCGACCGCTCGCACCGCGTGAGTCGACTCGAAAATGACTCGATTCGAAGCCGAAAACCCGCACCTGAACCGCCGCGAGGACGATCTCGGAACGCCGCCTTGCATGTGTCGGGCCAACGCGCTACGGAGAGCGTCTTGTATTCTCCAAACATCGTGACGTCTCCGTCTCCTTCGCCTTCGCGGCGTTCTCCTTCCCCGATGTCCACCGAGCTCACCGCCGCGGTCGAGGCATCCCCGTTCCACAAGCTCGGATTGGCGGCGCCGCTGGTGCGGGCCGTGCTCGAAGAGGGCTATGCCGAGCCTTCGCCGGTTCAGCGCGAGGTCCTTCCTCATGCCATCGCGGGACGCGACGTCCTCGCCGGCGCGCAAACCGGAACCGGAAAAACCGCAGCGTTCGTGCTGCCGTTGTTGCAGCACCTCGCGGCCCGACGGGATCCCAAGAGCGCGCACGTCATCCGCGCGCTGATCCTCACGCCGACGCGTGAGCTCGCCGCTCAAATCGGCGACCGCATCACCGCCTATGGCCGCTACCTCGGTCTGCGCAGCGCGGTCATTTACGGCGGCGTGAGCCAGCGACGCAACGAAGTCGCGCTCGCCGCGCGGCCCTCGATCCTCGTCGCCACGCCGGGACGTCTCCTCGACCTCATCCAGCAGCGCCTCGTCGACCTCTCGGGCATCACGCACTTCGTCCTCGACGAAGCCGACCGCATGCTCGACATGGGCTTCGTGCGGGACGTGCAGCGCGTCGTGGCGATGCTCCCCAAGGCCCGGCAGACGCTCTTCTTCTCCGCCACCATCGCGCCGGCGATCGAAGCGCTCGCCCAGCGCATGCTCTCGAACGCCGTGCGCGTCTCGATTTCTCCCGCGACGACGACCGCCACGACGATCGAGCACGCCGTCATGTTCGTCGCCAAAGCCGACAAACGCGCGGCGCTCGAGAACGTCTTGCGCGACGCCACCGTCGAACGCGCGCTGGTGTTCACGCGCACCAAGCACGGCGCGAACCGCTTGTCGGAACAGCTCGATCGCGCGGGCATCGGCTCGGCCGCGATTCACGGCAACAAGAGCCAGGGCGCACGGGAGCGCGCGCTCGACGAGTTTCGCCGCGGCGTCAAACGCGTCTTGGTGGCCACGGACGTCGCCGCGCGCGGCATCGACATCGAGGGTGTTTCTCTCGTCGTCAACTTCGACCTCCCGAACGTCGCCGAGAGCTACGTGCACCGCATCGGCCGGACGGGACGCGCCGGCGCCACCGGTCGCGCGATCTCGTTCTGCGACCACGACGAGCGGCCTTTCCTCGCCGACATCGAGCGCTTGATTCGCCAGCGACTCCCCGTGATCGGCGGTGGACCGGAGAGCCTTCGCGCCGAAGACGTCGACGCGAAGCCGGTGAACGCCGCGAGGCCCGCGGCAACGCCCGGGAACACCCCCGCTCGCCAACCCGCTTCGGCCGCCGGTGCTCGGTCTGCCGACGAGCGGACCGGCCGACGCCGACGCCGACCGCGTCGTCGCTGAAGCCGACGTTCGCAGCGGCGCCACGTCGGACATCGCGGAGCGCGACGCGGTCGAGGCGATCTTCGACGTCGTCGGCGCTCTCGCGGTCGGTGGCTACCTCGGCGACGGCGGGCAGACAGGGCTCGCACCGCGGATCTTTTCCGCGACGGGGGCCCAAATGGCGTCCTCTCCGGCGGGATATTCGAGCGTCGAAAGAACGAAGTCTCGGTCGGGGTCGGACGCGCCGGCGTCCCGCGGCATCAACCACATCTTCGTGCGATGGATGACGTCGTCCGCGCGCCAATCGAGGACGTAGCCCGCCGCATCGACCACCTTCGTGAGGATGACGGCGCCCTTGTGCTGCTCCCGAATGCCCGCTTCGTCCTCGGCGAAATACGCCGACACGGGCCGAGATCCGGACATGATGGAAAACTCGAGTTTGGGCGTGTGTCCACCGGCGTGCTTCGCTTTGCCACGAGCGGCGTAAACGAGGCTCCCGTGAGGATGCCCTTGATCCGCGATCGACATGAGGGATGCGGGGTACGGGAGGCAATAGACGAGTTGCTCGACGTTCTCGGCGACTTCCCAAATGACGGCGTTCTTTTCCTTCGGAACGGGCTGCGGAGGCGTCAAGCGCGCACCGTCGCATGCGCGACGAGTGATCGATCCGTCGTCGGCGACTCCGAGCAGCACCGCGCCGGTCCATCCGACGAACTGCGCGACGAACGCTCCACTCTTCGCTTCGAGATCAACCGTCTTTCGCAGCGATTTGGGCGGATCGTAGTCGAACGAAATGACGGGGTGACCGTCCTTGCAGAGCTCCTGCATGAGGACGACCGGCGCGAGCTTCGTGACGCCGCGAGCGCTCGGCGAAGCCACGGCAATTTGATCGCAGAACGCGGGATCGTCTCCCGGCGTCGGACAGCGCCCCTTCGCTTCTTCCCAAAACGCCGACGGATAGTGGGCGACGAGCTCGCGGCCGGTCCAATCGACCGTGTACGGCGGACGCGACGTCTCGAAGATCGCGCGGGCTCCGTGCTCGGCGCCGGCGTCGGCCGACGCGATCTCGACGAGCGCCTCGTCCACGACGGCGCCACCATTCCACGTCCACGCGCTCGCGAAGGCCGACCCGCCGACGTCGACGAGCGCGGCGATGGTGAGGTTCGGACCGCCATCCAAGAACCGATGCAGGATGCGTGACGCCGATCCCGACGTCGGGATCGCGTAGACGTCCCAGCCCGGCCCCGTGCATCGCTCGCCCGGGACGTCGTTGACGCACGGGGCATCGCCGCTCGGCGCGGCCGTGGCGACGAGGACGCCATCGCCAGAGGCCCGCGGCGCGATTCGAATCGTCCCCACCTCGTGCCCCGAGTCACCCGCCACGTTCGCGAGCTTCGCGTGCGTCAACGTCACGGGTGCGCGAGGATGGGCGAGCTTCGCGTCGACGTTCATCGCGGCCGTGAGGATGCCGCTGGCTCCGAGGTCCGACGCCCAAGCGATCCACACGCCGTCGCGCTGCCGCGTCGCCACGAGCTCGAAGACGGACCCGCTCGTCTTCCGCAAGCGACGCGGCGGCTCGCTCGGCCAGCCGTTGGCGTCGCGCGCGCGGCCCATGAGGTAGCTCATGCCGTCGTCGCTCGATTCCGCCCACAGCTCGATGGCTCCGTGATCGACACCGACGACCACGTGTCGCGCGGCGGGGACATCGCTACCGGGCTCCGCCGCGGCGGTGCGCGTCGGGTTCGCGGCACCGCGGGCCGTGCCGGAGGCCGAAGAAGGTGCGGCAGAAGAGGGCGTCGGCGCCGGAGGAGCAGAGCCATCGGCCGACGCCGGCGCCGATCGCTTGCTGCACGCAGGCAACGCGATCAGCACGAGCGACATGATCGCGACGCACGTCGGCGCCATCGGCCATCGGCGGGCTCGGCGCTCCAAGCGTCGGTCGCCTTGGTGCATGCGAGACAGCGGGCATCGAACGTCGTACACGCGTTTTCCCTTCTTTCTTCGCCGCGAGGGACGCTCGTCCTTCCCTCGCCACTCTTTCGCCATGCTAGAGGCGCGCGTCCTTTGGTCAACGCGTTTCCTTATTGGAGATACGCATCGAGGCACGCCTCCCTGTCGTGCATGACGTCGAGAACGACTTCCGTGGGGCCGCGTCGCGTGGATGAAGGTAGGCTCGAAGAGGATTCGTGCCGCCCACGTTCGACCTCAAAACCAGCCTCCGCCGGGCGTTCGCGACGCGAACCCGAAAGCTCGTCGTGGGCGCGCTCGTCGCCCTCGCTGCGTGGGCATTTCTGATCGAGCCACGCCGGCTCGTCGTATCTGCCACGGACCTGCCGCTGGAGCGGTGGCCGAGCGGAATACCACCGCTGCGAATCGCGCTGCTGTCGGACCTCCACGTAGGATCTCCGCACTGGGGTTCGGCGCGGCTTCGAGGGCTCGTGGAGCGAACCAACGCCGAGCACCCCGACATCGTCCTGCTGGCCGGCGACTACGTCATCGACCACGTCCTGTTTGGAACGAAGGTGGAGCCCGAGGCGATCGCGGACGGGCTCGCCGAACTGCGTGCTCCACACGGAGTGGTCGCCGTGCTCGGCAATCACGACTGGCGGAACGACGGCGAACGAATGAGGCGCGCCCTCGTCGCGCGAGGAATCGTCGTCCTCGAGAACGAGGTGTTTACCTTCGTGCACGCAGGCAAGACCATCGCGATTGCAGGGCTCGCCGATCAAACGACGCGCGCTCCTCGCCCCCGCGAGACGTTCGACGCGGCACCGACCGGCGTCCCCATCCTCGCGCTCGTGCACGAGCCCGACGTGTTCGTGTCGATCGACGACCGCGCGAGCCTCACGCTCGCGGGGCACACCCACGGCGGTCAGGTGAGGCTCCCGTTCGTGGGTAGGCTCGTCGTCCCGTCGGAGTTCGGACAGAAGTACGCCGCCGGCCACGTCCTCGAAGGCAGTCGCCATCTCTTCGTCACCACCGGGATCGGGACGAGCATTCTACCGGTGCGCTTCGGCGTCCCACCCGAGATCGCCGTCCTGACGGTGCGCGCCGCGGACTGACCGCCAGCGGGGCCGCACGTGCTTCTTCGGCATCGGCCTCGCCTTCTGGCAAGATGCATGGCGTGGCCAGCAACGTCGTCAATCTGAATCGATTTCGGAAGAAGAAGCAGCGCGAGGAGAAGGCGAAGCAGGCCGAGATCAACCGCATTCGGCACGGGCGAACGCAGGCCGAGAAGGATCGCGAACGAGAAGAGCGGGCCCGCGCGACGCGGTTGCTCGAAGGCAAGCGCCTCGAACGAGAGCAGACACCGAGCGCCGAGCCCGAGGCCGAGCGCGACGAGAAGCCGGAAGATACCTGACCGAGGAGCCCACCTCCGTGGCAAATCGTACAGGGCGCTCCCCGGGGATCGCTCGATGCGCCGCGCCGGTGCTAGCGTCGGCGCGTGAGAATCGCGTTCTCGGGCTCCCATCGGGTGGGCAAGTCGACGTTGGTGGAGCACGTGGCCGACGCTCTGACGAACCACACGACCGTCGGCGAACCCTACGAACTCCTGGAAGAGGACGGCTACGAGTTCGCGGAGAGTCCGTCCATCGACGACTTCGAAGCGCAACTCGAAAAATCCCTCGAAACGATGGGAGAAGAGGAGTCTCACGTGCTCTTCGACCGCTCCCCGGCGGACATTCTCGGATATCTGATGACCCACGAGGACGCCGCTTCGTTCGACGCCGACGAGTGGCTCGATCGCGTTCGAGACGCGATGCAATCGCTCGATCTCGTCGTCTTCGTTCCCATCGAAGACGTCGATCGGATCCCGGTCCCCTCGCACGAAGACCGCGATTGGCGGCAGGACGTGCACGAGAAGCTCCAAGAGCTCGTCGTGGAGCGCGCGCGTGGCTTCGACACCGACGTGCTCGTGGTCGAAGGCAACGTCGCCGCGCGCGCAAAACAAGTATTGACGCGCGTCGAGAAGCTCGCCCGACGCCGGCGCACCTAATCGAAGCTCGTCCTTGGATTCGCGTTTCCCATCCCCTCTCCGAATCGCGTAAAACGTGCCCATGACGTCACGACATGTCTTCATCACGGGTGCAGCCGCGGGAATCGGTCGGGCCACGGCGCTGTCCTTCGCGCGTCTGGGCGATACGGTCGGCGCTTACGACATCGACGAAGCAGGATTGAAGTCACTCGCCGAAGAAATCGAGCGGGCCGGCGGCTCGGTCCGAACCGGGCACCTCGACGTCACCGATTCCGAAGAGTTCGCGACGCGCGTGCGCGAGTTCGCCAGCGAGAACGGCGATCGCCTCGACGTCCTCGTCAACAACGCGGGCATCCTGCTCGGCGGCAAGTTCGAAGACATCAGCGTCGCCAAGCATCACCGCGAGATCGACATCAACGTCAAAGGCGTGGTGAACGGCCTGCACGCGGCGTTCCCGTATTTGCGAAGCACCAAGGACTCGGTGGTCGTCAACCTGTCGTCGGCGTCGGCGATCTATGGGCAAGCCGAGCTCGCGAACTACAGCGCGACGAAGTTCTTCGTCCGCGGCATCACCGAGGCGCTCGACATCGAATGGGGCGCGTACGGCATCCGGGTCGTGGCGATTTGGCCGCTCTACGTGCAGACCGCCATGACGCAGAACCTCAAGACCGGAACGACGGATTCTTTGGGAATCAAGCTCGGCCCGCAAGACGTCGCCGACACGATCGTGCGCGCCGCGCGCCCCTCGGGCCTCGACGCGCTCGGGCATCAAGTCCACTACACGGTCGGAACGCAGACCCGGCTCCTCGCCGCGGGCTCGCGCTTCTCGCCGGCGTGGCTGACCCGGCTGGTCAACAAGCGCTTGGCCCATCATTGAGGAGCAGGGACGGCACGGGCCTCTCCTTTCGACGGGCTTCGGCCGCGACCACGTGTCATCGTGAACGTGGCATGTCTCGCCGCCTCCGCTTTACCCGCAACCTCGGACGGCGCGTGCCGACGCCCGCCGCCCCACGCGAGCCTGTCCGCTACGTGAGGTTCGAGCACGCCACGGAAGTCCTTCACGGCATCGCTTTCGGTCCTTTTTCCTACATCGCCGACGCGAAGAAACGCCTCGTCGGCGACGACCTCGCCGAGCTCGAAGAGTTGACGCAATGGTTCGAAGAGCATCTCGACGAACCCTTGCGCATGGTGCCCTTCCGGTACGTCGGCAAGCGACGCGCCCGGAGACGGAATCACGAGCCCGTCGCCCGGTGCTGGTTTCGAGAGGATGCGACGCCTCACATCGAAAAAGCACGCGCCCTCGTCGCGGTGCTCGGGCGCGCAGGCGTCCCGTTCGTCGAGCGGTGGAGCGATCGGCTCCCGGGGAAGCTCTGCGCCGAGGACAGTGTCCAAATCGCGGTCGTCCCCCATCGCGACGCGGAATACCGCGAGGTCGGGGCTCGCGGCGCCGAGGTCTGTGACGAGCCGGACGACGACGAACACCGTCATGCCGGTTGAGCCTTCGACGAAGGCTCGCGCGCCTCACGCTCGCTTCAGCGGCGGTGGGCGCTCTTGATGACCACCGGCGTGAGCGGCGCGTCTTGCTTGAACTTGCCGCGCGCTCCCGTCGGGACGGCCACGATCTGGTCGGCGACGTCCATGCCGGCGGTGACTTTGCCGAACACGGCATAGCCCCAACCCTTCACCGTTTTCGCGGTGAAATCCAAGCCGGTGTTGTCGACGACGTTGATGAAGAATTGAGCGGTCGCGGAGTGCGGTGCGCTGGTGCGCGCCATCGCGATGGTGCCGCGGACGTTCTTGAGGCCGTTGTCGGCTTCGTTGGTGATCGGGTCGTGCGTCGAGCGCTCGACGTCGTCGGCGTCGAACCCGCCGCCCTGGATCATGAAGTCGGGGATCACGCGGTGGAAGACCGTGCCGTCGTAGTGCTTTTCGTCGACGTACGTGAGGAAGTTCGCGACGGTCACGGGCGCACGTGCGGGGTCGAGCTCGATCTCGATGTCGCCCATGTCCGTCTCGAGGACGATCGACACGGGCGCCGCGGGTTCCGGGGTGGAGGTGTCGGCGCCCGCGTCCAAGTCTTCCGAGGCGTCGACCTCGTCCGACGCGTCGACGCCGCCGTCCTCCGACGCCACCACGACCGGCGACGAGGATTCGGGGCTCGAGCAGGCAAGCGTCAGAAACGGGAGGGCGACGAGCGCGAGCGAGATCCGCATGAGCCCGCACTTAGCAGCGCATGCAGGCCGAGCAAAGGTCTTCGCTCAGGGGATGGAAACAGGACGCGCGCAGCGACCCGTCGCGCGACCGTATTTCGTGAGGCCACCGAAGCGGAAGCCGTCGTAGCCGATGACTCCCGACCAGTGCGTGTAGCTCTCGAAGCTCCCGTTCTTCGACCAACGGTACGCGGTCTTGCCGTTGACGGTCTGGATCGTCGCCGTGATCTCCATCGCGTTGCCGAGGAGATCTTGGTGTCCCCACGGACCGGCGCCGCTCGGGTAACGACCGGGCGGGGCCACCGCGTACGACTGGTCGGAGGTCGTCCCGAGGAGCGCTCCCATCTCTCCCGGGTATTCGCGCGGGACGCCGCGTCCCTCGAGGTAACGACGCGTATCGCGGATGAAGTAGTTCGCGTAGTTCCACGCCGCGTTCGTGCGCTCGAGGTTCGCCTTGATGAAGTTGCCCGGGGCGCCCGGCGTCGCGTTGTAGATGAGGTCCGCGGCGTTGCCCGCGTTGCCGCCGTAGCGCAGATCACCGATCGCGTACTGGAAGCCCTGCGTCGCGCCGGTGTTTCCCCACGGGAACGTGCCGTTGCCCCACGCCTTGTCGTGCTCGACCACGGTCTCGAGGCGCCCGCCGTCCCACGCGCAGAACGCCGCGAGCATGTAGTAGTCGACGCAGGTGAGCACCTTTTGATCGAGCCGGTCCTTGCTCACGGAGTGCTGCTTTTCGCCGTAGAACGACACCTGCGCACCGTCTTCGAGCCGGTAGGTGCGCGCGCCGTAGTCGCCGTCGTCGATCGTGCAGCCGTAGCCGCCGCCGCCGCCAGGCTCCGTCGTGTAGCGGTAGCCGCCGAGGTGCGCGACGGCGTTCACGCTGCTCGTGGCCTGCATGACGGCGAAGCTGCCGTCGGGCGGCGCGGGCGTGGTGACGGTCTCGTTCGTGAGCATGCCCATCGGCAGGTAGATGTCGTTCCCGGCGGGGAGCTGGGCCGCGGCCCCCGGGTCGGCGAAGGACTCACCGTTCTGCTTGTTGCGTGCATCCTGCACCCATTTGCGAACGTTGCCGTTGACGCTCTCGATGAAGCGGCGCATGCGGCCCGCGGTAATTTGGTATTTGTCGAGCCGGAACTCGTCGCCGCTGTTCGGCACGCCGTTCGGATCGACGACGGCGCTCTCGCAGCAGTCGTGGTGGTCCTTCGTTCCACTGGTGAACGTCGCGTTCGTGTCCTGGGTGTAGGTCTCGTCGCCGACGCCGCACGTGTCGCCGCCGTGGTGCATGCCGCAGCTCCGACCCCACGCGCAGGTCTTGCTGGGACCGCATGCCTTCGTCGAACAGTCGGTGTCGACGAGGCAGTCGTCGGTCGGCTTGCACGCCTTGGCGTTCGGACCGCCGCAGTCGAGATCCGTCTCTTTGCCGTTCTTCACGCCGTCCGAATCCGACGGAGCTTGGCAGACGGAGTTCTTGCACACCAGGCTCTCGCAATCGCGCGCGGCGTTCGCGACGTCGCAGCCGTCACCGTCCGCGCAGCGCTTGCCCGACGTGGGGCCGCCGCAGTCGACGCCCGTCTCGTCGCCGTTCTTCACCTTGTCGTCGTGCGAAGGAGCTTGGCAGACCGAGCCCTTGCACACGAGGCTCGTGCAGTCCCGCGCGCCGTTCGCGTCGTCGCAACCGCCGCCGACGTCGCACTTGTTGGCCGTCGGGCCGCCGCAGTCGACGCCCGTCTCGTCGCCGTTCTTCACCTTGTCGTCGTGCGTCGGCACCTGACAGACCGCGCCCGTGCAGACCTGGCTCTTGCAGTCCGCCGCGACGCCGCACGCGAGGAGATCGTTGCACGCGGGGGCGCCGGTCGTGCCGCCGCAATCGACGTCGGTTTCGCCGGCGTTCTTCACGCCGTCGTCGTGCGTCGGCGTCGCGCAAATCCCCGCTTTGCAGAACGTATGCTCGCAGTCGCCGTCGGCGAGGCACGTCTTGCCGTCGGCGCAGCGCGCGGCCCCCGCGGGATCGCCGCCGCAGTCGATGTCGGTCTCGTCGCCGTTTTTGGTGCCGTCGTTCCCGGACGTGGCGATGCACGTCCCTCCCTTGCAGACGTCCGACTGGCAATCGCCGTTCGAGATGCACTGCTCGCCGTTCGAGCAAGGCGGCGTCGCGCAACGAACCGCGCCGCCGTCGCTCGTGCCGCCACCACCGCCGTCGGAATGCCCGTCGTCGTTCGACGTGCCGGCGTCTTCACCGGTGGTCGTCGAAGGATCGTCGGACGAGCCGCTCGAAGAGCAGGCGACCATCACGACGACCAAGCAGGGAGCGAGGAGAAGCGAGCGTTTGGAGAGCATGGGAGGGGTTTAGTTTCCCATGCCGCCGCTCCCGATGAAGTCTCAGATTTGGTGACGCTCGATTTTTTCGACAGCCATGTCTTCGCCAGACACCGCGACCGGCAAGCCGTACCGACTTCCTACCGATTCCTACCGGAGCGGCCCGGCGCGGCCGAGGAGCCTTCGGCGCGGCTTGGAGCGTGCAACACACATCGACACACCTGCGCCCAAGGATTCGCCGGGCGAAGACGGGCGACGATTTTTTTCTGTCACCAGCCGGCGCCGGGCCGCGTTGAGGAGGCGAACCCCGAGAAAGGTCGCTCCCGATGACGCTAACCTCGCCCTGCCCTTCGTCCGCATCCGCCCGTTCCCACATGCCCACCCCGAACGCTTCGTCCGCGCCCCGCGAAGGCGCCGAGCTCACGGCCGTCGATGGCCGCTCCCTGCCCCTCGTCGCGGCGACGCTTCGCGTGCGGGCGGGCGGTGGGCTCGCGCGGATCGTGCTCGAGCAGACGTTCGAGAACCCGTACGACGACACGCTCCGCGTGAAATACAAGATGCCGTTGCCCGTCACGGGCGCGGTGAGCGGCTATGCGTTCCGGATCGGCGCGCGGACGATCACGGGAAAGGTCGATCGAAAGGAGAGCGCGCTCGCCCGCTTCGAAGAGGCGATCGCCACGGGGCACACGGCGGCGCTGCTCGAGCAAGACAAGGCGGACATCTTCACCCAGCAGATCGGCAACGTCCCGCCGCGAGCGAGCATCGTCGCCGAGATCGCGATCGATCTGCGCCTCGCCTGGACGCCCGAGGGCGCGTGGGAGCTCCGTTTTCCGACCGTCATCGGTCCGCGCTACGTCGCCGCGCACGTTCCTTCCGAAGATGCGCGCGCGTCGCACGTCGAGCTCGCCCAAGGCGGCGTCCGAGGGCGGCTGCACCTCGAGCTCCGGATCGACGACACCGTTCCCGCGGGACGAGCGCCCGAGTCGCCGTCGCACCGCGTCCTCGTCCGCCCCGACGGCGCGATCGAGCTCGCGGCGCGGGAGGGCGAAAAGCTCGATCGCGATCTCGTCGTCCGCTGGCCCGTGGCCACGCCGGCGATCGGTCTTTCGGTTCGCGCCGCGCGCCCCGCCGCGGGCTCGCCGAACGCCCACGACGCCTACGCGCTCCTCTCGCTCGTGCCGCCCGCCGCCGATGCCCGCTCCGCCGTCGTCCCGCGGGATCTCGTCGTCCTGCTCGACACGAGCGGCTCGATGAGCGGGCCTCCGCTCGAGCAAGCCAAGCGCGTCGTGGCCTCGATCATCGACTCGCTCGACGAGCGGGATCGGCTCGAAATTCTCGAATTTTCTTACCGTTCGAACGCCTACGCGAACCATCCGCTGCCCGCGACGGCCCTGGAGAAACGGCGCGCCATCGCGTGGGTCATGGGCCGAACGGCGAGCGGCGGGACCGAAATGCACTCCGCCATCGTCGACGCGCTCCGCGGACTCCGCGCGGGCGCGCAGCGGCAAGTCGTGCTCGTCACGGACGGGTACGTCGGCGGTGAAGAACAGATCGCCACGCTGCTCCACGAGAGCCTGCCCGCGTCGTGCCGGATGCACGTCGTCGGGGTCGGCTCCGCGGTCAACCGGAACCTCGCGGCGTCGCTTGCGCGCGCGGGGCGCGGGGCGGAGGTGCTCGTCGGTCTCGACGAAGACGCCGAGCGGTCCGCCAAACACCTGCTCGATCGGACGAAGGCGCCCGTGCTGACCGACGTGGTCATCGGCGGCGACGCCGTGATCGAGCACGCCCCGATGCATTTGCCCGACGTCTTCGCGGGGGCGCCGCTGCTCGCCGCGCTCCAGATTCGCCCGACCGGCGGAGAGATCGTGGTGCGCGGCAAGCTCGCCGACGGCGAATGGGAGCAGCGAACGAGCGTGCCGCCGATCGAGGCGGGGCACGGCGACGAGAGCGTGACGAAGCTCTACGCGCGAGAACGCGTCGCCGATCTGGAGATGCGCTGGAGCATCGGCCGCGACGTCGAGCGCATCGACCGGGAGATCGAGAGCCTCGGGCTCGTCTTCCAAATCGCGACCCGTCGAACGTCTTGGCTCGCCATCGACGACGACCGCAGCGTCGATCCGCGGCGCGGCTCCCGGGAAGAAGAGATCCCACAAGAGCTCCCCTACGGGACGACCATCGACAGCTTCGGTCCGGCGCGCGCGCCCAGCTTCGAGTCGCTCGCGGCGATGCCGATGTCGCTCGGGGCGCCGGCTTCCGCGGGATCCGGAGCGGAGCGCACACGCAAGGCCTCCGCGGGCAGAGGGTTGCCGTTCATGGCTCGTCGGGCGCCGGCTCCTCGGGGGATGGCCGCGCCGCCGCCACCGGCGAGCCTCCCGATGGCGCCGCGGGCCTCGCGCGAAACGATGAGCGCGCCTCCCCCGAGCCGCGACGAAGGCGCGCCCGACACGGAGAGGACGCTCGGGGCGATCACGTCGTCCGAGGCATCCATGTCGCCCGAGGAGCCCGCGGCGCGCGCGACGCGCGTGACGCCCGTAGCACCCGAGCCTGTGACGCCCGTAGCGCCCGCGATGCTCGTGTCGCCCGAAGAGCCCATGCTGCCCGGACCGGCGATGATGCCGATCGATCGCCCCCTCGCCGAACACGCGGAGGCGCCCCTCGACGAGCAACGGCCGACGATCACCTTGGCTGGCACGCGGCGCCGATGGCTTCTCCTCGTCGCGCTGCTACTCCTCGCGATCGCCGCCGCCGCTATCGTGGCGTGGTTCGTCACCCGCTGAGCCCCCGAAGAGCACGATGGATCTCGACGTCTTCCTCCCCGCCATCGCCTTCGGCGACACGCACGCCTTCGGCGCGTGGATGGCGCGCGCCGAAGGGCCTCTCCGCGACGGACTTCGCTCGTTCGTCACGGTGGTCGACGTCGAGTCCGTCTTGCAAGAAGCCTTGGTCCGCGTCTGGCGCGTCGCGCCGAGGTTCGTCCCCGACGGGAGGCCCAACGGCCTCCTCCGCCTCGGCCTCCGCATCGCGCGAAACCTCGCGATCAGCGAGGTGCGAAAGACCCGCGCACGAGCCCTCCCCGAGGCAGAGCTCGCGCGCGAGGTCGCGTTCGACGAAACCGCGCCGGTCGACGAACCCGATCCGCTGCTTCGCGACGTCATCGTCCGGTGCCGCGAGCGGCTGCCCGAGCAACCACGACGCGTCCTCGACGTTCGAGTGCACGCGGAAGGCGGTCAGAGCGACGCGTCGCTGGCCGCGGCGTTGAACATGCGCCTCAACACCTTCCTCCAGAACTTCGGCCGCGCGCGAAAGATGCTCGCGGAGTGCCTGAAGAAGGCCGGCGTCGCGATCGAACCGGAGATCAGCGCATGAGCGACCCCCGAGGAAATACGCCGGACGAGGAAGCGCTCCTCATCGAACAGGTCGCTTCGGCCTACCGCCCGCGCGGTCGCGACGAGCTCCGCTACCATCCGGCGTGGCACGACCTCGGCGACGAAGGACGCCGCCGCGCCGCCGCGCTCGCCCGCTCGCTCCGCACGCTCGAAGCCGCGCTCGATCCCGAGGGTCTATCGACGACCGCCCGCGCCGTGCTCGCGCGCATCGGCGATCGTCGATAGTGGGGAGGGCTTACCGCGGGTTCACTGCGAAGGATCCGTGCAGACCTGATCGGCGTTGCACTCGGACAGCGCCGACACCGCGTCGAGGATGCTCTGACCGCCCGAGCTGCAAGCGAAGTTCTTCACGCGATCGATGCACGTCTGGTAGCGCGAGTTGTCGATGCGGCCGTTGTCGCAACGATCGGCGGGCCACATGTCCGACGCCTTGCTGCGAAAGTCGTTCTCGCAGTCCGCTTCGGTCGCGTACTTCTGATCGGAGCCGGTGCCGTATCCGGGGCACCCCGCGCCCGTGTCCGCGTAACGGTCGCACGCCTCGTCGGCCAGGTTGTCGATGCGCGATTCGCGCGACGGTTCGACGATGGTGTCGTCGCTCGCGTCGTCGTTGCAGGCCGTGGAGAAGAGGACCGAACAAGCAAGAGCGCCAAGCGTGAGGGACGTTTTGCGAATGAACATGGTCGCGCTCTTCAGCAAGCGCCATGCCGCACGTGGTGCACGCACCATCGACGCGGCATCGCCGAGCAAATGGAGCACGGACACCGCACACGACGCGTCCTCTTCACCCACCCCAGGCACCATCGTGGGGCAAAGAGCGTCGCCTTCGCCGCAGTTTGCCCCAGCACAGCGACGTCGTGGCATACGCAGTGTCGCGCGGCTCAGCGTGCCTCCCGCCCCGACGCAGGGCCTTCGCACTTGCTTCGACGGCTGCCGACGTCGCCGTCGAGCACCGCAGCGGCCTTCGCGCGGGACGTGCGCTCGTGTGCGCCGAGCCACGCGCCGAGGTTGAAGAAGTGCGCACTCACTCTTTTTTTCTCGAGAGCGATGCCCACCGACAGCGGACCTTTCTCGACGATGAACGCGCCGCGCCGCTCGTTGCCATAGAGCCCGTAGGTTCCGCGAACGGCGACGTCTCCGCCGCTCGCCGAGACGTCGGACAGCAAGACGAGGTTCGGTGAGACGTGCATTCGCGCACGAGCTCGGAGGCGCGGCATCGTCACGAGCCCGACGATCAGCTTGGGGACCGAGCGGCGCAGCAGGACGCCGAGCAGCGGACGGGCATCGTCGGCGTCCATGTGCAGGACGCCGTCGAGGCGCGGGGCTTCGCTCGCGGCTCCCTCGAACTGGAGCGCCGTTTCGTCGAGTGTGATCTCACCGGCCCATTGCGCCGTCTCGGCAGATGCGCCGCGCACCCGGACGTGGCGCATCGTGACCGTGGATCCGGACAGATCGATCGTGCTCGTGTCGGGATCGAAGCCGCGAAATCGCGCGCGCAAGGCGAAGTCGCCGGCGAGCTCGGTCTCGTTGATGGCGAACGATCCGTCGTCGACGTCGATCCCGAGCGCGCCTGCGGCCGTCCTCGACGACGACGACAGCGCGACCGCTCCGGACGCGCGGGCGCTGCCCGATACGAAGCGGAGGCCATCGCGGGCGGGCACGAAGAACTGGAGCGATCGGGCGTCGGGCAGGACGACGTCCTCGAAACGGAGCTTTGCATCGACCCCGCGGAGGGTCGGCGCGGCGAGCGCGACGCCGGTCGCGGCGACTTGGACCTCGATGCGCTTCGCCGTGAGCGCGCCGCCCACGTCCCGTCGGTCGCCGATACGTCCGCGGGCGTTCTGGACGACGACGCGCGACGGACCGAGATCGAGCGTCTTTCGTGCGACGTCCCAACGCGTGACCGCGACATCGACGTCGGTGTCGCCGCGGAACGAGATCGCCTCTCCGCGGAAGCCCATCGAGCGCGCCTTTGCGGCGGCGTGTCCGCGGACGACGCCGTCCTCGGCCTGGAAACGAGCGCGCATGTCGAACGATCC
>JBGAHN010000083.1:0-23507 GCA_044226145.1 Labilithrix sp.
GACACGTCCGCGGCACATTCGTGAAACATCGGCGCGGGGCGCTCGACCCCGCGGGACTCGGAGTGCTCTACGGGCGAACGCTTCGGGCCCGGGGCCCGCTCATCCAGGCGCCGACGCGGAAGGCCATTTCCAAGGCCTGGCGGTAGTTGAGCCGAGGATCGCAGACGCTCGCGTAGTTCTTGTCGAGATCCTCTTCGGTGAGGCCTCCGCCGATGCACTCCGTGACGTCTTCGCCGGTGAGCTCGAAGTGGACGCCGCCGAGGATCGTGCGCGCGTCGTGGTGGACGGCGAACGACCGCTCGATCTCGGACAAAATATCGTCGAAATTGCGGGTTTTCAGGCCGTTCGAGAGAGGCCGCGTGTTGCCGTGCATCGGATCGCAGATCCAGAGGACGCGCACGCCGGCGTCGCGCACGGCGGCCACGAGCGACGGCAACGCGCGCTCGACGTTCGCCGCGCCCATCCGCGTGATCGCGACGAGCTTGCCGGGTTCGTTGTTCGGGTTGAGCCGCCGGAGGAGGAGCACGGCGTCGCCCGGATCGACGCTGGGACCGAGCTTCACGCCGACGACGTTCGAGATCCCGCGGAAAAACTCGACGTGGGCGCCGTCGAGGGCGCGCGTGCGTTCGCCGATCCAGGGCAGGTGCGTCGTCAGGAGGTAGTGCCCGTCGCGGCGCGGGACCGTACGTGTCTGGGCGGCCTCGTAGTGGAGGTTGAGGCCTTCGTGGCTCGTGTAGAACTCGACGCGCGTGAGCTCGTCGACGGAGGTTTCGCCCAGGGCCTCCATGAAGCGTAGGGCCTCGGCGAGGCGGTTGGACGTTTGCGTGTATTCTTCACGCAACTCGACGGGAAGGTCCGCGCGCGAGAGGAACGCGAGGTCCCAGTACTCGGGGTGGTGCAGATCCGCGAACCCGCCGGCGGACAGCGAGCGGATGAAATTCAGCGTGAGCGCCGCGTGCCCGTAGGCGTCGAGCATCGCGCGCGGATCGGCGCGGCGGGCCTCGGCGGTGAACTCCGGTCGGTTGACGAGATCGCCGAAATAGCTCGGGAGCGTGAGGCCGTCGCGTTCCTCGGTCGGCTTGCTCCGGGGCTTGGCGTACTGGCCGGCGAGCCGCCCGACGCGCACGACCGGCCGCTTCGAGGCGTGCACGAGGACGAGCGACATCTGAAGGAGGATCTTCAGCTTGTTCGTGATGATGTCCGGCTGGCAATCGGCGAGCGTTTCGGCGCAGTCCCCACCTTGGAGGAGGAACCGGCGCCCTTCCTGGGCATCGACGACGAGGCGCTTGAGGCGCTCCACCTCCCACGACGTGACGAGCGGGGGGAGTGTTTTGAGCTTTCGGACGACCGACTCGACGCTGCCGGCGTCTTCGTAGGCGATTTCCTGCGCGAGCGGCCGCGCTTTCCACGAATCGATATCCCAGGACACGTTGGCCGAAAGCCTAGAACGTATCCAGCGGCCTGTCGCCCGCGGAATCGGGGCGCGCGGACGCCGTCGCACGGAAGCCATCGCGTGGACGCCGTCGGTGATGTGCGAGCAGCCGCGCTCGAGGGCCGTGGCGCTCGGGCTTCCTCGGCGGCGTTTCATGCACACATCGAGTCAGGTCACGCGGCACCCTCTGCGTGGGGCCGCGACGAGCGGCGGGCGCGATTTCTTTCGGCACAAAATGAGCCCTTCGTTCCGACCCATCGAGCGAGGGAAGGAACGAAGGGGGATGCTCACGACGCGCCGGTCGCCCGGGCGGGAGCGTTACGCGTTCGAGCGGCGGCGGCGAAGGAGCGCGAGGCCGACGAGGCCGAGGCCCGCGAACCCACCGATCGACGCGGGCGAAGGCGCCGAAGCGACGTTGCAGCCGCTGCTCTCGGTGCCCTGGTCGTCGTCGGAGAACGAGTTCGAACCGTCGTCGTTGTTGCCGTTCGAACCGGTGCCGTCACCGTTGTTGCCATTTCCGTTGCCGGTGCCGGAACCATCGCCGTTGCCCGTGCCGGAACCATTGCCGTTGCCGTTGCCATTTCCGTTGCCGGTTCCGTCACCGTTGCCCGTGCCGTCGCCCGGCGACGAAGGATCGCCGCTGTTGCTGCCGCCGTTGCTTCCGCCCGAGTTCTCGCCGCTGCCGTTTGCGTCGTCGGCGTCGTCCGGTTCCGGCGCCGAACCGCCGCAGTTGACGGGGCTGCCCGGGAGGATGGGCGTGACCATGGCGGCCATCATCGCCGCGATCACTTGCGAGTCCTTCGGGACGTCGCCGTGGCCCACGGTGGTCGTGACGAGCGGGACGTTCACGACGTTGTAGTTCTTGTCACCGAACGCGGTCGACGGGCCGACGAACCCGTCGGCGATGACCGTGATGTTGTGGTAGCAAATGTTCGGCGACGTCGCGCCGGGGGTGTTGAACGAACGGTAGCGCGATCCGGCCTTCGCTTGGAGCGCGGTGCTCGTGCCCTCGGACAGCTTGCCGTGCGTCCGCCGCCAGTACTGCTCGTCGAAGAGGTCGACGACGAAGTCCGACTGGACCACTTCCGCGTCGCCACCGTTGAACGCGCCCGGCGCCATGGCGACGGCCATCTTCATGATGTCTTTCGACGTCAGGTTCGTCGTGAAAGGCGGAAACGATTTTTGGACCTGGGAAATGAAGGTCGGACAGTAAAGGGAGCCGGTCCCGCCGATGCCGACGCCGTACGACGCGTACGGGTAGTGCGCGCCCGCGATGCCGACGTAGCGGTGGACCTTGTTGGCGCCGCCCTTCACCAAGATGTAGTTGTCGATGACCATGCCGCCTTCGGAGTAACCGATGGCGTCGATCTGCTTGGCGCCGGTGGCCTGGAGGACCTTGTTCGTGAAGGCCGCGAACTCTCCGCCGGACTGATCGAGGTGGGCCATGCCGAAGCTGCCCTTGCCGTTCATCTGGCCGTAGTTCAGCGCGTACACGCACCAGCCGCCTTTGCTCAGCGCATCGGCCACCGCGGGCATGCTGTCGAAGGTGCCGCCACGTCCGTGGGCCAGGACGACGGGGAACTTGCCGGGGGCCGGCTTGCAACCCCAGTCGTTCAAACCCGCGGCCTTCGCTTCCGACGCAAGGGCGAGCACTCCGACGACTGCCGAGGCCACAAACGAAAACCGTAGACCCATCGAAGCTCCTCCTTGCGGAACGTTGCCAGCGATCACGCAACGTTTACAGTGTTTAGTGGTACTTTAAACTTGGCTGAGAGGTCGTCTCGACCTCGTCTCTATCTCGGAAAATACAGGCGAATTTGCGCTTCGACGGATGGACAATCCGACCACCAGGCGCCGCGCCGAGTCCGCGCGCATCGATGGCGCGGTGAGGTCGACGTTCGCGGAAGGCGTTCGCGGAAGGCATTCAGTTGGGTCCGTTCGTCACCGTTTTGCATCCCACGACGATGCGAACCTGACCGTTCGGATCGTTCTTCACCTGCTCGCACGCGGTGCCGTTGAGCGTGACCTTCGTCGGGTTCGCGGGATCGTCGTACGTCCAGCCGTCTTTGTCACCTTGCGGGATCGTCGTGTCCTTGCCGCCGGACGAGAACACCACGTTCACCTTCGTCGGATCGATGGTGGCGGCGCCGTCGGGTTTGACGAGCGGGAACTCGCAGCTCGCCACCGTGTCGCGGATCTGTTCGATGGCGGCGACGAAGTCCTTCTGGATGTCGGCGGCGCTCTTGGTGCCCGGGGTGATCTGGAAGTGGCAAGGGACGCCGCTCTTGTCCTTGTCGCTCCAGTTCGCGTTGCAGCCCGGAGTGGCCGTCCCGCCCGCGGTCGCGAGCTTCGACATGAAGAGCTCGTCGTAGACGCTCGACGATTCGTCGATGTCGCCCACGCCGACGGCGAAGGTCGCGACGGGTGGCGTGCCCTTCGTCGCGTCGGTCACGTATTTGATCGCGTTGGTCGCGCTGTCGGAGGGGACGCCGTCGGTCACGAGGACGAGCACGAACTTGCCGCCGGCGGCGACGGGAGCCTGCGGGACGTACGACGTGAGGATCGGGAGCTGCCCCTGGATCGACTCCGCGAGCGGTGTGCCGCCCTTCGCGAAGACCGGGGGATCGAGACGCGCGCGGAGCTTCGTCGCCTGGGCCGCGTCGACGAAGGAGATGGGGACGTCGACGGACGTGGCCGACTTCTCCGCCGTGCTCGAGAACAAGTAGAGGCCGACGGCGAACTGCGGATCGTTCTTGGCGGCGAGATCGTCGAAGAAGGCGTCGAGCGCGCCGCGGACGGCGATCCACTTCTTGCCGGTCTGCCGGCTCGGTTGCATGGGATCGCTCTCGCGGGCGCCGGAGATCCACGGGAAGAAGATGTTGCCGGAAGCGCCGTCCATGCTCCCCGAGCCGTCGATGATGAAGAGCATGTAGACGGGCTGCGCCTTCGTCTCGGCCGACGCCGTCGCGCACTGGTCGGTCGGAAGGGACGTCGACGAATCCGTCGTGCCGCCGTCGTCGCCGAGGAACGGATTGTCGCCGTCGTCGGTCCCCGTGAGATCGTCGTCACCGCCTTTGCCCGTGCCCGAAGGATCGAGGTCGTCGAAGCCCGATTTCGAATCCACTCCGCCGCAACCTTGCGCGAACGCGAGCGCGACGATCGAACCGAGAGCGACTCCGTAGATCCATTGCTTGGCCATGACTCGTCCTCCACGACGTGGATGGCTCGCGCTCTCCTTTACGGACGGCCTCCGTCGAGCAAACGTCGCCAAGAGAAGATGATGCGCGCGGCGGCTCGAAAATCCAAATACGATTCACGCACGGACGGCGCTACGGCACGACGAGTGTTGCGAGAGCGCGTCACCCACATCGTCCACGGCGACGGGGTCGTACCCGGCAAGACATCGGATCACGTGGGCACGTGATGGCGGCGCGCACGTGAATGCGCGCGCGGGGTGGCGCGCGAACGCGTGCGAAAAACCAAGTGCGATATGGCGTGAATCGGAGTGCGACGCGCGCGAATCAGCGAGCGGCGTCGGCGACGAGTAGGCGTTCGGCGATCTGGACGGCGTTGAGCGCGGCGCCCTTCTTCAAGTTGTCGGCGACGACGAACAGGTTGATGGCGCCGGGGACGGCGAGGTCGTCACGCACGCGGCCGACGTAGACCGGATCGGTGCCGGCGGCCTTCGCGGGCTGCGGGTGGCGTCCGGGGGCGTAGGCCTCGTCCATGAGGACGACGCCGTCGGCGCCCTTGAGGAGACGCTTGGCTTCTTCGGCCGTCATCGCGCGGTGGAATTGCACGTGCACGGCCTCGGAGTGGCCGCTCACCACGGGGACACGCACCGTCGTGGGGGAGATGCCGATCGACGCGTCGCCCATGATCTTGCGCGTCTCGTGGACCATCTTCCACTCCTCTTCGGAGTAGTCCTGCTCGCCGGCCTTCCAATCGCAGAGCACGTTGAACGCCATTTGGTCCGGGAAGACGCTCGGCGCCGCGGGCTTGCCGCCGAGCACGGCGCGCGACTGCTCGAGCAAGTCCTCGACGGCCGCGTGGCCTTTGCCGCTCGTCGCTTGGTAGGTCGACACGACGATGTGCTTGATGCGCGCGGCGTCGTGCAGTGGCTTGAGCGCGACGACCATCTGGATGGTCGAGCAGTTGGGGTTCGCGATGATCCCCTTGGGGCGGACGCGCGCGGCGTCGAGGTTGACCTCGGGGACGACGAGCGGGACCTCGGGGTCCATGCGCCACGCGCTCGAGTTGTCGACGACGAGCGCGCCGGCCTTCGCCGCGATGGGGCCGTATTCGCGCGCGACGCTCGAGCCGGCGCTGAAGAGCGCGAGATCGACGCCGTCGAAGGACGAGGGCTCGAGCTCGCGGACGACGACTTCGTCCTTCCCGAACGGCAAGACCTGGCCGGCGCTGCGCTTGCTCGCGAGGGCGACGATCCGAGAGGCGGGGAACCGCCGCTCGTGGAGCGTGCGGAGCATCTCTCGGCCCACCGCTCCCGTTGCACCCACGACCGCGACGACGAAGGATTTTCCGTTCGACATGGCGGGAACTTGTAGCGCGGTCATGGGCGCGCGGCGAGCGCAGGACATGACGGACGCGTCGTTTTTTCAGGGGGAACGGCGACGGCAGCTCAACCCGACGAGGTTCGGACGCGCCTTCCGAGGAGGGTTTCGCCGGGGCGCGTTCGGGCGAGCCGACCCTTGTGGGCGTCGACGAGATCGCCGCGCGTGAGGATGCCGATGACGGTGAGGGGGCGGGCGCGCGTGACGATCGGCAGGCGGTCGACGCCTTCGGCGATCATGTGATCGGCGGCTTCGCGGAGGGAGCTGTCGTCGAACGCGACGAGGGCCGCGCGGTGGACGAGCGAACCGACGAGATCTGTGCGCTGCGCGGTGGGCGCGAGCAGCTCGTCGCGCGTGAGGAGGCCCACGAGGGTGCCGTCGTCGTCGACGATCGGGAAGCCGCGGTGGTCGGAGCCGGGCGCGTGCGTCTCGAACCACGCCTGCACCTCGGCGAGCGGTTGGGACGCCCGGAGCGTGACGACGGGGCGGAGGCCGTGATCGC
The DNA here is from genome assembly GCA_044226145.1 of Labilithrix sp. Taxonomy (GTDB): domain Bacteria; phylum Myxococcota_A; class Polyangia; order Polyangiales; family Polyangiaceae; genus Labilithrix. Next base: position 6,506 of record JBGAHN010000083.1, read on the forward strand.
GCACCAGCTCATGGGCCAGGTGGTCGACGGCGTACTCGGAGCGGATGTGGACGCCGCGACGCGCGAGCTTCTCCGTCATGATCGAGTGCTTCATGAGGAGCGCCGAGACGATGTACGACGCGCCGCACGCGCCGAGCAGCGGGACGAGCGCGCCGATCTGGTGCGTCGTCTCGAACGCAAACACGACGGAGGCGAGCAGGGCGCGCGAGGCGCCGGCGAAGAGCGAGGCCATGCCGACGAGGGCGGCGATGCGGACGTCGACGCCGAGCGAGGGCGCGACGAAGGCGAAGGCGGCCCCGAAGGCCGCGCCGAAGCCGCCGCCGATCGTGAAGAGCGGGGCGAGCGTGCCGCCCGACGTGCCGCTGCCGAGGGCGATGGCCCACGACACGAACTTCCACGTGCAGAGGACGAGCGCCGCGCGGATCGTGAGGTCGCCGCCGACGAGGTGCTCGATGTTCGTGTAGCCGACGCCGAGCGTGTCGGGCGCGATCAGGCCGACGAGGCCGACGGCGACGCCGCCGATGGCCGGCCACCACATCCAGTGGACGGGCAGGCGCTCGAAGGCGTCTTCCACGGCGTAGACGATCTTCGTGACGCCGAGCGCGAAGACGCCCATGACGACGCCGATGGCGACGTAGGCGATCATCGACACGGGCGGAGGCGTGGCGATCGTCGGCATGGCGAACGCCACCGCGTCGCCGAGGAAGGCCTGGCGGATCGCGGTGGCCGTCGCGGCCGCGATCGCCACCGGCACGAGGGAGCGCGCGCGGTACTCGAAGAGGAGGAGCTCGACGGCGAGGAGGACCGCGGAGATGGGGCTGCCGAACGTCCCGGCCATGCCCGCGGCGGCGCCGGCGGCCAGCAGGGCTTTGCGTTCGTCGGCGCTGATGCGGAGGACCTGACCGACGAGCGAGCCGAGCGCGCCGCCCGTCGCGATGATGGGGCCTTCGGCGCCGAACGGGCCGCCGGTTCCGATGGCGACGGCGGCGGAGAGCGGCTTGAGGAACGTGATGCGGGGCGGGATCCGGCTGTCGTGGAAGAGGACGCGCTCCATCGCCTCGGGGATGCCGTGGCCGCGAATCGCGCTCGCGCCGTAGCGGGCCATGACGCCGACGACGACGCCGCCGAGGACCGGGACGAGGAGCGCGGCGAACCCGAGGTGGTTGTCTCCAGGGGCGACCACCGTGGTCGAAATTCGGCCGAAATAGGCGAGGTTCGTGACCAGCGCGATGAGCGCCGTGAGGATGCGCGCGATGAACGCGGCGGCGACGGCGATGGCGACGGCCAGCGCGGACACGAACAAGACGCGCGGCTCGACGACGGGGCTCCGCTTCGGCGCGTGGACCTGAGCGAGCGTGGGGCCCATCGACGGTGCGACGGGAAGTGGCGTCGTTGGAGATTCCATCGGGTGTGACGCTCTTTAGAACTCGAGCGCGGGTCGATCAAGTCCGCGGGGTGCGGCGCGCGGGATTTTCTCGGCACGAATTCGAACGCGGCGACCGGCTTTGGTACGATGAACCCATGCGCCTGCTACGGATCGGCTCGTCGGCGCTCGCGCTCGTCGCCGTGGCGTGCGCGCATGGGGCGACCCGTGAGGGTGCGACGCCGACGCCTCCGAAGGCAGAGGCCGCGGCGCCGACGGACGTGGCCGAGGCGTTCTTCGCGCCGATCGTTCGTCCGGCGCGCCTCGCCCCGGCGCGCGTCGACACGCGGCGCACGTATGGCGTCGAACGGCGCGGTGTGCGGGCGATGACGGCGGGGCTCCGTCTGATCGTCGGGGCCGACGGCTCGGCGCTCACGAGCACGGAGCGCTTTTCGTCGGCGCCACGCGAGGTGCTCGCGCTCCCGGAGCGACTCGGCGGTGGGTTCTTGTTCGTCCTGCCCGCGGCGACCGGACGCGGCGAATCGTTGCTGCGCGCGGACGACTGGCTCGAACCGGCGCGCGAGATCCGCACGTCGCCCACCAACGTCGAGCGGCTGATGATCGGGCTCGACCGCGTCTACGTCCGGTCTTCGGGGGTGCTCGCGGCGATCGACGCCGCGACCGGCAGAGAGCTCGATCGCGGGCCGTTGCCGCCGAGCCCCTTCGTCGCGGACGTCGCCACGGCCGACGCGTGGCGCGCCGTCGCGGTCGAAGATCTCCGAGGCGTCGTCGCGACGTTCGACGCGGGTGCGACGTGGCGCTCGGTCGACGTCCCGGGCCGCGTCACGCGCGCGCTCGCGACCCGCTCGGGCATCGTCGTCGGCGATTCTCCGTCGTCGACGTGGTTCGCGCTCCGGGACGACGGCAGCGTCGCGCCGCTCGCGAAGCCGCCGGCCGAAGCCTTCGAGAACGACGAGCGGAGACGCTCGCCTCCGAACGAAGTGCGCGCAAATACACAGGAAAACGAAGCCAAGACCGAGGCTGGCACGAAGGCGTTCGGTCGCTCGCCGCTCGCTGCCGCGATCGAGGACGGATGGCCCGTCGACGGCGGGGTGGCGATCGTCGCGCGCGACGGAGCGCTCGGCAAGGTCCGACTCTCCGACGGCGCCGTCGTCGCGCTGAACCCGCGGGCGTTCGCGATGCCTTCCGCGCGCTGCCATCCCATGTCGCTCGCGCGGGCGACGGACGAGCGCGCGTTCGGCTTCGTGTGCGGCGCGCCCGGGGGACCGACGGTCATCTACGCCTACGACGCGAAGGCGAACGCTGTCGTGGAGCTCAAACGGTTCGCGCGCCCGCGGATCGTGACCGCGTCCGGCAGCGGCACGCTCGCCGTGCGCGGCGGGTGCGCCGAAGAAGCGGCCCACGCCCATTGCGTGTTCGGGCGCGACGACCGGTGGCGCGAGATCCGCGTCCACGCGAGCGGAGGGCCGGAGCGCGTCGTCGCCCTCGCGAACGGCGACATCGCGGTGCTCTCGCCGTCGACGTCGGACGACGAGCCCTCGCGCCTGACCCTCGTGACGACCGGAGGCACCGTCACACGCCCCGTCGTCTTCGAGGGCGGGTCGAAGGACGTCGCGTTCGCCCTGAAACACGGCGTGTGGCTCGACGGCGTCGAGGAGCGACGACCCGGGGTGCTCGGCGCGTGGATCGAAGCCGGCGGCTCGATGCTCGGCGTCGAGATCGATCGCGAAGGCAAGGCCAAGACCGGCGAGTTCGTGCGCGACACGGGGCTCACGTTCGTGTCGGGGCGCTTCGGTCTCGGATGGTCGAAGGCGCGCGAGAGCTACGAGACCACCGACGGCGGCATGACGTGGCAGCGCGTGCGTCTGCCCGATCCGCTCGTCCCCGCGTCGCAGGTCGACGAGCGGGCCTGCGGTCCCGTCGGCTGCATCGCGGCGGGCTGGATCCGCGTCGGATGGGGAGAGCCTCCGGCCATCGAGCGCACGATTTCCGCGGCGCCGATCGCGAAGACGTCGACGCCGACCCCCATCGCGCTCACGTGCGAGCCGCTCGAAGCCCTGCCGCCGCCGCTCGAGGTGACCGCTCCCGCGCGCGCGCGTCCGCGCACGATCGTCACCACACCGCGAGGAGGCCTGCACGGCTCGGCCATCTCCGTCTTCCAGAGCGACGACGGAGGTTCGACGAAGCTCTCACCGTTCTTCTCGCACCCGGCGCCGACGCTCGCCGACTCCGAGCGAGGTCAGGACTTCAAGGCCGGCACGTACGCGCGCGTCTACGCCTGGGGCCCCGAGGCGGGCGGCTGGGAGACGCAGGGCAAGTGGGAAGTGCAATGGCTGCCGCCGTTCGCCGGCTGGTCGACCGTCGTTCGCACCGCGCCGGCGCTCCCCCCCGCGTCCGCCGTCGATCTCTTGAAGCTCGGACCGCGCTACGGGTGGGGATGGGACATGCTCGCCGTCGACGACGACGGGCACGCGCTCATCGGCCATCGCCGCGAGAGGTTCTCCGCGCAGGCGCTCTTCGAGCTCGAAAAGGACCGCGCTCCCCTCCCCGTTCGCAACGCCGACGGCACGTCGTTCACCGGTGTTCAAGACGCCGTTCGCGTCGGTGGCCTCTGGTTCGTGCGCACCCAACCGAACGCCGCGAACACCCCGCTCACGAACGTCCTCTACCGCGTCGAGGCAGGCTATGCGCGCGAGATCGCCCGCATCCCGCGCGTCGGTCCCTCCACGGCGGCGGCCACCGGAACGCTCGTCCGTCACTCCGACGGCCGGTCGCTCGGGCTCATGATCGACGACACCACGACCCGCTGGGTCCTCCCCATCGACCCCGAAACCGGCCGCTTGCGCGACGTCGAGCGGTTCGATCCGCTGCCGTCGTCGGACCTGGAGGCGTGCTCCACCGAGATGGAAGGATGGATCTTCGAGGGGGCGCCTTCGTCCCGCGGCGCGACGAGCACGATGACGATCGCGCTGGCAGGCGCGACGCGCGAGCGGTTGAGTCCGATCACCGTCCGAACCCGGCGAAACGCCGGCCACGAATGCCTCGAGGGCGTGCTCGGTCGGTACACCGGCCGTGGGGCATCGAGCCTCGCACGAGGACGCTCGGTCCCGCGGGCCAAAGAGCTCCCCAAAGGCGTGACGGTCGCCGCCGTCGTCGGGGATGGCCGCTACGAGCTCCGATGCTCGATCGATCCTCACGAGCGGAGCGCGCCAGCGCCTTGAAACACGCCTCCGAAGGCTCGTCCGAAGGCTCGCGAGAACGCCGCACCGCGGCGTGAAACCTTTCAAATTTGCACGACCTTTTCGAACCGACGTGCACGCTCGAACGGCGGCTCGAACCGCGGCGTGCGACAAAGCGACCTCCCGATCGCATGGACCTTGCGCCGCCGCGATCGATTCGCTAGGTGCATAAGTGCCTGCGCGAAGTGCGGCTGCCCCCCCGGCCCCTTCGCGTAGGTTTTTTTTGTGCGCGCGGCGCTCCTTGAGGTCGCCCGTGCGATCGGATAAGTCACGGACGTGCCTTGGGTTTCTGCGACGTTGCGCGGGCAAAAGGTGCTCGCACGCATCCGTGAAGACGGCTCGTTCGACGCGGAGAACGGGCGGGTCGAGATCCGCTACAAGCCGAACGACGCGCGCGCCTACCGCGCCGGCGAGCGCAACCTCGAACGGATCGCCGGCGAGCCCGTCCTCCCGGACGACGCTTGCGTTCCCGGGCAGGAGCCCGCGCCAAAGAGCGACCAAGGCGCGGCGCGAAAGGGCGCGGGAAAAAGCGGCGCGAAAAGCGGTGCGAAAACGAAGAGCGCGGAGCCGTCTCCCGGTCCGGTGCCCGACGGCGCGTGGACGGTCTACGCGGACGGCGCGTGCTCGGGGAACCCGGGACCGGCGGGGCTCGGCATCGTCCTCGTCGCGCCCGACGGCAAGAGCGTCGAAGGCTTCGAGTACCTCGGCACGGCGACGAACAACATCGCCGAGCTCACCGCCATCTTGCGGGCCGCCGAGCTCGTCCCCTCTCCTGCGCTCGCGTACGTCCATACCGACAGCCAGTATTCGATCGGGGTGCTCTCGAAGGGCTGGAAGGCCAAGGCCAACCAGGAGCTCGTCGCGAACGTCAAACGTGCGCTCTCGGGTCGCAAGAACTGGAAGCTCGTCTACGTGCCTGGGCACGCCGGCGTGCCGCTGAACGAACGCGCCGACGAGCTCGCGCGCCAGGCCGTTCGCACGCGGAGCTCGCGCCTCCCGACGACGACCTGATCGCGGCCGACACCCCGAAATTCCCGCGCGCGACGCCGATGTGAACCGGACGCGTCGTGCGCTATGCTGCGGCTCCCCATGGCCGTCCGCATCCATCCGTCTTCGAACGTCTCCGACAAAGCCACGATCGGCGATGGCACGCAAATCTGGCTCTTTTGCCAGATCCGAGACAACGCGCAGCTCGGCAAGAACTGCATCCTCGGCAAAGGCGTGTACGTCGACAACGACGTGTGCATCGGGAGCAACGTCAAGATCCAGAACAACGTCTCGGTGTTCGTCGGCGTGACGATCGAAGACGGCGTGTTCGTCGGTCCGCACGTGTGCTTCACGAACGACAAGCTCCCGCGCGCGGTGAACCCCGACATGAGCCTCAAGAGCGCGCACGACTGGAAGGTGACGCCGACGCTCGTGAAGGCCGGCGCCGCGATCGGGGCGAACGCGACGATCGTGTGCGGCGTGACCGTCGGCCGGTGGTCGATGGTCGCCGCGGGGTCCGTCGTCTCGCGGGACGTGCCGGCCCACGCGCTCGTGCGGGGGAACCCGGCGCGGATCGTCGGCTGGGTGTGCGCGTGCGGGCAGCGCGTCGATTTCGACGAGGCCGGCCGCGGCGCGTGCGCGTGCGGGCAGGAGCTCACGAAGAACGGCGACGACGTGCGCGTCGTCGAACGCACGGCGCGGTGAACGTGCGCGCGGGCGTGTCTTTTCTCGAACTTGGCCGTCGGCCTCGAGGCGTCGAATGACCACCATCTTCCGTAGCGGACTCTTCGATCAGTGCATCGCCGTCGTCACCGGCGGTGGCAGCGGCATCGGCCTTTCGACCGCGCTCGCCCTCGGTGAGCTCGGCGCGAAGGTGGCGATCTGCGGGCGCAAGCAGGACAAGCTCGACGCCGCGAAGGAGAAGCTCGCGGCCAAGGGCATCGTCGCGTTCGCGGAGACGTGCGACATCCGCGAGCCGGAGCAGATCGCGGCGTTCGCGGCCCACGTGCGCGAGAACCTCGGCGTCGCGAACGTCCTCGTCAACAACGCCGGCGGGCAGTTCCCGACGACGGCGGAGAGCGTGTCGCCGCGCGGGTGGGAAGCGGTCATCCGCAACAACCTGAACGGCACGTTCTTCATGACGCGTGAGTTCGCCGTCCAGCACATGATCCCGGCGAAGCGCGGGCGCGTGGTGAACGTCATCGCGAACGTCGCGCGAGGCTTCCCGGGCATGATCCACACGGGCGCGGCGCGCGCGGGCGTCGAGAACATGACCAAGACGCTGGCGGTCGAGTGGGCGGCGTACAACGTCCAAGTGAACGCCGTCGCGCCCGGCGTCATCCGCACGTCGGGGACGAACCAGTACCCGCCGGAGCTGCTCGAAACGAGCCGCGTGAACACGCCGATGAAGCGGCTCGGCACCGCGGCCGAGGTCGCGCAGCTCATCGTTTACCTGGCGAGCGACGCCGCGTCCTTCGTCACCGGCGTGACGTGGTACATCGACGGCGGCGCGCACATCTGGGGCGACAACTGGGTCCTCGGGAACGACACGCCGCCGACCGTACCGCCGATCATCGCCTCGCTCGAAGAGGAGTGACCGCGTGGACTCGGAAGCATCGCCCGAACCGCGAAGCTCGGCCGAGGACGCAAGCGCACAGGTCTCCGACAGCGCGCGCGCGCGAGCCGAACGGTGCGAGGGAGATGCGCACGCGGGGGACGTGCGCGAGGCGGAGGCGCGTGAGGCAGACGTGCGCGCGGGGGACGTGCGCGAGGCGGAGGGGGCGACGCCGGTTTCCGGAGAGACGAGCAAGGCGCGAACCCTCGCGACGAAGGTCCGCGAGTGGCTCATGGATTATTTTTTCGGCGAGGAGCCGTCGTTCGGGGTCGCGCTCGTCCCGTTCTGCTTCTTGTCGATGCTCCTCTTCACGAGGCATCCGCGCACGAATTTCATCTTCGACGAACAGGAAGCGCTGCTCGCGAACGCGTACGTGCGCAGCGTCGCGGATCCGACGTCGGGGCTCGGCTGGATCGACGCTTTTCGACGGGATTTTTGGGGGCTTCCGCCCAGTCACAGCATCGGCTCTTACCGGCCCGTGCCGGATCTCGTGTGGCGCGTGCTCTGGGCGCTCGGCGCGCGTGAGCAGACCCCTTTTCTGCATCACTGGGTGAACGTCCTGCTCCACGGCGTCAACGGCGCGCTCGTGGCGGTGCTCGCGTTCGCGCTGACGAAGCACACGAGGACGGCGTGGCTCGCCGGCGCGTGCTTCACGGCCTGCGCCGTGCTCACCGAGGCCGTGAGCGGCGTCGTCGGGATCGCCGACGTCCTCGGCGCGACAGGACTGCTCGCCGCGCTCCTCGCGCTCCGGTTCCGCATGCCCTGGATGGCGATCGCCGTCTTCGTGGCGACGCTCTTCGGGCTCTACTCGAAGGAGAGCGCGCTCGCGGCCGTGCCCATCGTCCCGCTGTTCGCGCTCGCGTCCGCGCGCACGCTCCATCCGTCCAAACCTCGGACGTGGGCGCGCGGTGTCGTGGCGTTCGTCGCCACGCTCTCGGCCTTCGTCTTCTACGTCGAGGTGCGGCGGCGCATGTTCCCGGCGCCGATCCCCACCGATCTCTCCATCGAGGTGAACGCATCGAAGCCGTGGGCGCCGCGGACGTTCGCCGCGATCTTGCGGTGGTACGCGCAGCCGACGCTCCCGAAGGATCCACTGAACAACCCGCTCGTGGGCGTCGATTCGCTGCATCGAATCGGTGGCGCGCTCCGCGTCTACCTCGAGGGGCTCGTGCAGCTCGTCTTCCCGCACCCGCTTTCCGGGGACTATTCCGCGCCGTCCGAGCTCCCGCCAGAGAGCCTGTTCGAGCCGGGCGTCGTGCTGGGCGCGCTCGCGTTCGTCCTCCCGTTCCCCGTCGCGCTGTGGCTCGGCCTCCGCGCGCGACGAACGCCGACCCCCGACGGCGTCGTCGATCGCCGGCCGCTCGTCGCCGCGTGCCTCGTGACGATCGTGCTCTCCTATTTCCCCGTCTCCAACATCCCCGTCTTGCTACCGACGATCCGCGCCGAGCGCTTCTGGTACTTCCCGGCGATCGGCTCGGGCCTGCTCCTCGCGATGGCGTTCTCGGCGCTCCTCGATCGGTTCCCGAAGGCGCGCGCGCACGCCGCGGTGGTGTCCATCGTGGTGGCGTTCTTCGTCGTGCAAGGCATCGCCGCGCGCGCCCACGCGAACGACTACACGAACGATCTGACCTTCTGGGACGCGACGCGCAAGGCCGTGCCCCGGAGCGCCAAGGCGCATTTGAACTACTCGGTCATGAAGGGGGCGCGCGGCGATCTCGAAGCGCGCCTCGCGGCGAACCGGACGGCCCTCGAGCTCGCCCCGAAATGGCCGATGGCCAACGTCTACTTGGGCGACACGCTCTGCCGGCTCCACAGGACCGCGGAGGCGTGGCCTCACTACGTGGACGGGTTCCGCCTGGCGCCGAACGACTCGTCGCTCATCGCGCTCGCGCTCCAATGCCTATGGGACGAAAAGGCGCTCGCGAAGGGCTCCCCGATCTGGTCCGAGCTCGAAGCGCTCGTCCCGCAGTACCCGCACAAATGGGTCGAGTACCTCGGGCGAAACATCCTCGAGCACGGCGAGGAGTACGGCGGCGTCGAGCCGAAGTACCGCCCGCGCGGCTACAACGAGGGCCCCAAGAAGGAGTAGCGCCGGGAGCGCCGTCTTCCGACCGCTCGACGTCCTCCCGGCTCTCTGGCGCGCGGAGACGTCGAGAAGTCCGTCCCGTCAGCCGATCGACGCGAGCAGCGCGTTCACCGCGGACTCGCACTCGTCCTCCCGGATCCCGAAGAACAGCGGAAGGTTGACGACCTTCTCGCAAATCGCGCGGGAGTGGCGGAGCGAGCCGTGGGCGATCGCGCCGGACCGCTTCGCCGGAGGCTGCGCGTCCATGGGCTCGGGGTACGTCCGCGCCGCGCCGATCCCGTGGGTCTTGAGCGCGTCGACGATCTCCTGTCCACCCTTGCCCTCGACGGTGAGGACGTTCAGGTACCCGTTCTCCACGATGCCCGGCGGCGGCCCGTACACGCGCACGTTCTTCTCCGAGGAGAGGCGCTGGCGGTAGTAGGCGGCGGCGCTCCGGCGCGATTCGAGGACCGCCGGGAGCTCGTCGAGCACGCGGAGCAGGAACGCAGCCTGGACGCCGCCCATGCGGGAGTTCCACCCGACGTGCGCGTACGAGTAGTGGTCCGAGCGACCGTGGTTGCAGAGCGAGCGGACGAGGGCTTCGTGCTCCTTCGTCTGCATCGTGATCGCGCCGCCGTCCATCGCGCCGCCGATGACCTTCGCCGGGTAGAACGACAGCGTCGCCACCGTGGCGCCTTCGAGCACGGGGACACCGAAGGCCTCGACGCCGAAGCACTGCGCGCCGTCCTCGAGCAGCCCGATGTTCCGTTCCTTGCAGAATGCACGAATCTCCGCGATGCGGCCGGACGCCCAGCCGTAGAGATGCACGAGCATGGCGGCGTCGAAGCGGTGCGCTTCGTGCGCGGCCTTCAGCTCGTCGAAGCTCATTTGGAGATCGTCGGGGTCGATGTCGACGAGCACGGGGGTGGCGCCGAGCTGCACGACGGCCTCGAACGTCGCCCAGAACGTGAGGTTCGGCAGCGCCACCTTCATCCCCGGTTTCACGCCGAGGGCCTGGAGGCCGACCATGAGCGCGTCGGTCCCGTTCGCGCACGACACGACGTGCGGCACCGACAAGGCGCTCGCGAGCTTCTTTTCGAGCGCCGCGACGCGCGGACCGCCAACGAATTCGCATTTTTCGAGGCACTCTTGCCAGGCGGGGAGGACGTCGGCTCGAACGCGGCTCACGAGACGTTGCAGATCGATGAACGGGACGGGCATGAGGTCTCGGCTTATAGTCCCAACGGCCACCGCTTTCCAGCGGCGGAGCAGCCCCCTGCGAGGTGAATTGACGACGGAATCCAAGGGAAACCCCGCGAAGGGCCTCGCCGTCTTCGCGCTCAAAGCGGCGGTCGCGTCCGTGCTCATCGGCTGGCTCGTCCGTTCGGGCGCGCTCGATTTCGGCGCGCTCGCCGTCCTGGGGCGCAAACCGGAGCTCCTCGCGATGAACCTCGGGGTCGCCTTCCTGGGGATCGTCGTGTGCGGGCTCCGTTGGGGCGTGCTCCTCTCATTGGCGGGGATCCGTGTACCGGTCGGACGTCTCCTCTCGCTGCAGTTCGTCGCCGTCTTCTTCAACGTCGTGATCCCGGGGAGCGTCGGCGGCGACGTCGTCAAATCGCTGTACGTCGCGCGCGACGCCGCCCCCGACAAGCGCCCGACGATCCTGCTCATCGTCTTCATCGAGCGGCTCATGGGGCTCGCGGGCCTCGTCGCGATGGCCAACCTCGTCGTGCTCGCGCGCGGGCCGGCGCTCTGGTCGGACGCGTTGCTCCGGCCGACCGCCATCGCCGTCGGCCTGCTCGGCGTGGCGACGGTGCTCGGTCCCATCGTGTTCGTCCTCGTCATGCGGAGCGCCGGCGAGCGCATCGAGAGCTGGACGACCGGGACCACGAAGCTCGCCAAGCTGCTCGGGCAGCTCGTCTCGGCGATGCGACTGCTCGCGTCGGGGCCGAAGAAGCTCGCGATCGCGTTCGGCATGTCGATGGCCTTGCACGCGACGACGATGGGCTACTTCACGGTGCTCACGCGCGTCATCGGACCGTACGACGTCGGCTACCAGGCCATCGCGACGATCTTCCCTCTGGGGCTCTTGACCATCGTGCTCCCCATCTCGCCGTCGGGCCTCGGCGTCGGGCACGTGGCGTTCGACCGGCTCTTTTCGGCCATCGGACTGACGGGCGGCGCGAGCGGCGCGACGATCTTCAACGTCTACCTCATCGGGCAGATCGTGCCGAACTTGTTCGGGATTGTGCCGTACCTCGCGCTCAAGCGCTCCGCCCCGACATCGGCCGCGCGCTAGGACCGGCGCGCTAGGACCAGCGCGGTCGCACGGTCCTCACGCGAGGCGCTCGAACAAGAGCTCCCACGTGAAATACCTCGGAATGGGGACGCGAAGGCGACGAAGGCGTTCCACGAGCGGCAGCGCGAGCACCGTGCGATCGGCGAATTTCAATCGGTGCGCCACGAAATCGAGCAGCGGATAGGCGACGGGGGTGCTCTCGTTCGCGAGCAGGCGGAACGCGCGCGGATCGAATTTGTCGAGGAGCTCGGCGTCCGAGCGGTACTCCCGCAGATGCGTGGGGTCGAGCACGCGCTCGCCCTTGGCGTTCTTCAAGTAGTACCAGGCGAAGCTCTTCTTCTTCACCGTCGAGACGTAGATCCGGGCGCCGGGCTTGGTGACGCGCGCGATGGCACGCGCCATCTTGGCGTCGTCGACGTGCTCGATGACCTGGCTCGAGTGGAAGAAGTCGACGCTCGCGTCCGGAACGGTGTCGAGATCCTCGGCGCTGTCCTTGCGGGCGTCGATGCGCGGGTCGAGCGAGCGAGCGACGGACACGCGCTCTTCGGAGAGGTCGATCGCGCGCACGTCGCGGCCGTCGAGCAAGCCGCGTTCGCGCAGCGCGAAGAGGAAGTCTCCGTCGCCGCAACCGCAATCGAGGATCGTACCGCTCGGGAGCGACGGCAGGATGCGCGTGAGCAACGGAGACACGTCGCGCGAGAAATACTGGGGTCGCTGTCGCGCGTAGTCCTCGATCGACGTGGTCTCGCTCATGGTCGGCTCCGGTTCAGCGCGTGGGCTCGCATGCCTTGACGTCCTTCGCGGGCGCGATCGGCGCCGGCGCGCGGCAGGAATCCTTGCTCGCCCGCTCCCACCCGAGATCTCGGCACACCTCATCGAGCAGCGGCGGCGCTCCGGTGTACACGAGCCAGCTCAGGCGCGCGCAGCGGGCCAGCGACGTGACGTCTTCCTTGCGAAGCAGGAGGCCCTTCGGCGGATCCATGATCTCGCACGACGTGCCGTAGAACTCCTGGGTCCGCGTGTCCCACTCCCAGCCGTTCCCCGCGGGGATGTACACGCCCATGCCGCAGCCTTGGCCGTGCGGGCGCTCGAGCTCCACGCGCGCGCGGCGGAGCGGCGCGACGATGAGCGGCTTCGTCGGCGGATAGTCGAGCACCAAGAGCGGCATCGCGACGCCGAGGGCGAGCGTCCGCGGGAGCACGTCGACGTCGAACCAGTTGCCCTTCGACCACTCGTGCAGGAACGTGCCGGCCATGACGAGCGCCGCGAAGTGCACGGACGGCCCCACGCGGCACGGGCAGCGGAAATTACGGATGATCGCGAACGCGAGGCGCGAAGGACCGAGCTCGACGCCGCCGATTTTGATGATGTCCGGCGGCATCGAATAGAGGAACGCCATCGTGCCGAAGAGGAAGAGCGCGAGGAGCTTCCACCTCACGACGCGGTCGATGCGTCGGCGCACGCGCGGGACGATCAGCGAGACGACCCCCACCAAGACGACCAGGAGGACCGCCCAGCGAATGCCGTTGGCCGGCTCGGCGGAGTTCGTCCGGCCACCGCGGGTGATGAAGACGTTCATCATCGTCCGCAAAGGATTCCAGTCGTCGGTGCCGAAACGGACGTCGCCGCCGAGGTAGTCCTGGGGACGCGCCGCGAGATCGTAGAGGATCTGCGTCTGGTCGTTCACCGGCACCGCGCTCTCGCCCTCCGGCAGCACGCCCGAGGGGACTGGCTTCAAGATGTTCCACGCGAGGAACAGCACCGCCGGCAGCGCGGCGACGAGCAGGGTGACCGTGTTGCGCTTCCACGAGACGGCGCGGTCGCGCGTGAGGAAATAGTAGAGGGCGCAGAACGGCGAGAGGAAGAGGAGCGAGACCACGAAGTAGTGGGCGGCCATCGTCGCGCCGACGATGGCGAACGCCGCGAGGGCGATCGTGCGGCGCTGCTCCTTCCCCTCCTCGGCGGCGCCGCGCTTGGTGAGCTCGAGCCCCCAGAACACGAGCGGCAGGTAGTACGTCGCGGCGAGGGCCACGTGCGCGTCGATGCGCGCACGGGTGAACGGGTTGAACGCCCAACAGAGCGCCAGCGAGAGGCTGAGGAGGCGTCCCCACGCCATCGACCGCGCGTAGCCGTAGAAGGCCACCGCCGAGAGCGACATGAGCACCCACGCGACGATCGTGATGAGGCGCGACGGGTTCGTCGTGAAGAGCCCGACGAGCGGCACGACGATGCGCTCGATCCACGGCACCCACATGGGAACGCCGGTCGGCGCGAACTGTTGCGGAGAATAGACGGAGCCGTAGAGGAGGTAGCTCGGGCGCTTGCGAAACGTCTCGATGAGCTGGCTGTCGTAGAACGCCAGGGTCTGCGGATCGCCGCCGCCATCACCCAGGTACGTGCTGGTCTTGCCCGCGAGGAGATCCGTCGACGCGGGGTGCAAGTAGAGGAGCCCCGCCAGCGCGATGACGCCGAAGATCAGCGCGCCCGAGCCGATGCGACCCCACGGCAGCCCGCGAACGATTCCCCACGCGCGAGCGGCCACGGCCCGCAAAGAAAGCTTATTCATTCCGAAGCAACCTTTTCGGCGGGAAACCTACCATCGGGCCTGGCCGGTCACGAGCTCAGAACGCTCATCCTCGCGCGCCATCGACGTACCCCGCGAGCGTCCGCAAGATCTGGTCGGAGGGCGCCTCGGGGAGCACCTTGCGCGGCTCGCGGTAGCTCGCGGGATCGGCGAGGAAGCGATCGATCGTGGGCTTGTCGAAGCGGCTCAGCACCACGCACTTGCGCGTCTCGTCGAGCGGCGTCTCCGTGACTTGGCGGAGGAGCAGGCACGGGATGCCCATGAAGCTGCACTCCTGCTGGTTGCCGCCGCTGTCGGCGATGACGAAGCTCGCGCGGTCGAGCCAGTGGGCGAACTTCGTGAAGGGCTGGCGGGGGAGCCACACGGCGCCGTTCTTCTCGAGCGCCTCGATGAACGCGCGATCCGGCTTGAACGCGGCGTTCGCCGTCTCGTGCGCGACGACCACGAGCTTGTGCTTCGTCGACGCCGCGAGGAGCGTCGCCTTCACCTCGGCGAGACGCTCCGCCGACACGAGCGTCTCGTAGCGATGCACGTTCACCAGACCGTACGCCCCCGTCGGGAGATCGTCCGGCGGCGGGAGCTCGAGGGCCGCGATGATGGCGTCGATCTGGGTGTTGCCGTCGGTCTCGACCACGGGGCCGCGCGCGCGCTCGCGGAGGAGCGCCGTGTACGCAGCGTGGTGCGGGGCGAAGTGCACGGTCGCGAGCTGCCCGACGGTCCGCCGCACGATCTCCTCGGGGAACGGCTCGCGGATCGTGCCCGATCGCATGCCCGCTTCGACGTGCACGACGCGGCAGCCGAGGCGGAGCCCCATCGTCGCGCCGAGGAGCGTCGAGAGCGTGTCGCCGTGCACGATCCAGAGATCGCCGCGCTCGGGAACGACGCCGCCGTCGGTCCGCAAGGCGCGACGAAGCTGACCGTTGCTGCGCGGCACGGCGGAGAGGAGCCAGGCCGCCGCGTCCTTCGCGCGCTCGAGATCCTTGTGGCGCACGACGATGGGCTTCCACTTGGCCTCGTCGAAGCGGAAGTCGCGGAACTGCGCGAGGCAGCTCACGGGGCTCTGGCCGGTGAAGGCGAGCGTCCAGGGCCATCCGCGCTTTTCGAAGCGCAAAAGGACGGGGAAAAGCTTGATGAGCTCGGCGGCCGTGCCGCACGAAACCCAGATGTGGACCGGTCGTGATTGTCGCGACATGCGCACCGCTCGAGCTCAGGAAACCGAAGAAGAAGACGAGGAGGAGGAAGAGAGAGAGGCCGTGGACGTGGGCGCCGCGGATGTCGATGACGACGCATCGTCGACCCCGGCGCCGAAGACCGCCCCGACGACGTAAAGCGGTCGCGTGACCACCTCGTGGTGGATCTTCGCGACGTAGAGGCCGACGATCCCCACGGAGACTTGGAGCAAGCCGACGAGGCCGATGGTCCCGACCGCCACCTTCGCGAGCGGCGTGTAGTGCCAGATCGGCGAGACGAGGAACTCGGCGAACGTCATCCAGAGGAGGCCGAGCGCGCTCGCGAGGACGGCGAAGATGCCGACGTAGAGCACCCAGCGCAGCGGCGCCTGCGAGTGCGAGACGAAGCTGTGGATGGCGAGCTCCCAGAGCTTCGAGATCGTGTAGCGGGGGGCGCCGGCCTCGCGCGCGCCGGCCTTGAACGTCACCACCTCGCGCCGGAAGCCGACCCAGTTGATGAGCCCGCGGAAGAGCCGCTGCCGCTCGCGCACCCGCCGGACCGCGTCGGCGACCGCGCGGTCGATGAGGCGATAGTCCGTCTCGCCGGGGATGGCGGTGTAGTCACCGACGGCGCGCATGATGCGGTGGTAGACGAACGACGTGAAGCGCCGCACGAGCGATTTCTTCTCGGTCGCCTCGCGGACGCCGATGACGACGTCGACGCCCTCGCGCCACTTCGCGACGAACTTCGGCAAGATCTCGGGCGGGTGCTGGAGATCGGAGTCCATGAAGACCACCGCGTCGCCGCGCGCGTGGTCGAGCCCCGCGCTGAGCGCAAGCTCTTTGCCGAAATTGCGCGCGAGATCGACGACGCGCACGTCCGGCTTCTCGTCCGCCAACCGCTCGAGCTCGAGGATCGAGGCGTCCGTGCTCCCGTCGTTCACGTAGACGAGCTCGAGGGAGACGCCTTCCGTGCCCGCCAAGGCCGCGTGGCACCGGTCGTAGAGCGGCGAAAGGCTGCTCGCCTCGTTGTAGACGGGCACCACGACGGAGACGCGCGCCTGCGAAGGGCGTTTCCCTCGTCGTCTTGTCGGACCGGACTCGTGCATGATCGCGCGCGGAGGAAAGGTAGGCTAGATGAAGGGTAAGATCCGCGTCTATTTTGCAGGAGAACGCGCCGGGAGCGTCGGGAGGGGGGCTTCCCCGCCCGCCCGGCTCCGGCGGTCCCCCGTTTCCCCCATCGCGTCCGAGAGACCATGAGCTTTTCCGTCGTCATTCCCACGTGCAACATGGCCGAGCACCTCCCCGGCCTCGTGGCGAGCCTCGAACGCTCGGGCCTGCTCGCGGCCGCGCGCGAGGTGATCCTCGTCGACGACGGCTCCACGGACGACACGGCCCAGGTGCTCGCGTCCCTCGGCGAGGGCCTCCCGGCGAATTTGCGCGCGCATTTCCGGCCGCTCGTCCTCGGCAAGAACGTGGGCCGCTTCTTCGCCCGGCTCGAAGGCGCGCGCGCGGCGACGAGCGACGACATCCTCTTCCTCGACACCCGCGTCACGCCCGCGCTCGATTTCGCCGCGGCGCTCGAACGCGTCTCCGCGGACCACCGGGCCGTCGTCGGATCCGTCGACATCGACACGTCGCGGAGCGTGTTCTGCCTCTA
>JBGAHN010000084.1:0-24198 GCA_044226145.1 Labilithrix sp.
GGCGACCAAGCCGCGCTCGACGAGCGCACGGACGTCTTCCTCATCGGAGCGCTCGTCTACGAGGCGCTGACGCGAAAGGCCCCGTACGCGAACGCCGATCGGTCGTCGACGCTCCGCCTCGCCGCGCGCGGAGAATTCCCGCCGCCCCGCGCGATCGCCGGCGAAGGGAGCGTCGCGTCCGAGCTCGAGCGCATCGTCCTCCGCGCGATGGCGTTCGAGCCGACCGACCGGTACCCGAGCGTGGCCGCGTTCCGGGACGACTTGGTGCGCTTCATGCGCGGCGGCGCGGAGTTCCCTCGAAAGACGTTCGCCGCGGGCGAGATCATCGTCCAAGAAGGCGATCCGGGCGACGCGGCCTACATCATCGTGGCCGGGCGGTGCGAGATCACGCGCGCGTCGGCGGCCGGGAGCGCGGTCCTCCGGACGATCGGCCCCGGCGACGTGTTCGGCGAGATGGCGATCATGACCGAGGGACCGCGGACGGCGACGGTGCGCGCGGTCGAAGCGACCACGGTGCTCGTCGTCACGTCCGAGGCCCTCGAGCAAGAGATGGCCGCGCTGAAGCCGTGGATGGCGACGCTCCTCAAGTCGCTCGCGACGCGCTTCCGCGAGATCGACTCGAAGGACCGCCTGGGCGTCAAACCGCCGGGCGCGTGAACGGGCGCTTGCCGGCGTACACCGCGCCGGCGCCGAGCTCGAAGCCGATGCGGAGGAGTTGGTTGTATTTTGCAACTCGGTCCGAGCGCGAGAGGCTGCCCGTCTTGATCTGGCCGGCGTTCGTCGCGACCGCCAAGTCGGCGATGAAGGCGTCCTCGGTCTCCCCCGAGCGGTGGCTGATGATGCTCCGGTAGCCGGCCTCGCCCGCTTCGCGGATCGCGTCGAACGTCTCGGTGAGCGTGCCGATCTGGTTGAGCTTCACGAGGATCGCGTTCGCGTAGCCGCCTTCGATGCCGCGGCGCAGGCGCTCGACGTTCGTGACGAAGAGATCGTCGCCGACGAGCTGGACGTTCTTGCCGAGCTTCTGCGTGAGCAGCTTCCACGTGTCCCAGTCGTCCTCGGAGGCGCCGTCTTCGATCGACACGATCGGGTACTTCGCCGCGAGCTTCTCGTAGATGCCGACGAGCTCGGCGCCGCTCACGGGCTTCTTGTCGAAGGTGTACGCGCCGCTCTTCTTGTCGAAGAACTCGCTCGCGGCGCAGTCGAGCGCGACGAACACGTCCTTGCCGGGCGCGTAGCCGGCCTCCTCGATCGCCTTGACGAGCGAGACGATGGCCTCTTCGTTCGACGAAAGGCGCGGCGCGAACCCACCTTCGTCGCCGACCGCAACGGTGAGCCCGGCGGCCTTCAGGTTCTTCTTCAGCGTCGCGAAGATCTCGGCGCCCGCGCGGAGGGCCTCGGCGAACGAAGGAGCGCCGGCCGGGACGATCATGAACTCTTGGATCTCGAGCCCATTGTCGGCGTGCGCGCCGCCGTTGAGGACGTTCATCAGCGGCGTCGGCAGGACGCGCGCGTTGGCGCCGCCGAGGTAGCGCCAGAGGGGGATCGCGAGGGCGTCGGCCGCCGCGCGCGCCACGGCCAGCGACACGCCGAGGATGGCGTTCGCGCCGAGCTTCGACTTGTTCGGCGTGCCGTCGGCTTCGCGCAAGACGCGGTCGATTTCGGCCTGATCGAGGGCGTCGAGACCGACGACGCTCGGGCCGAGGGTCTTTTCGACGTTGTCGACGGCCTTTCGGACGCCCTTGCCTCCGAAGCGCTTCTTGTCACCGTCGCGCAGCTCGATGGCTTCGTGCTCGCCCGTCGACGCTCCGCTCGGCACGGCCGCGCGACCGTGTCCGCTCTCGGTCTGGACCTCGACCTCGACGGTCGGGTTCCCGCGGGAATCGAGGATTTCTCGGGCAATGACGGCGGTGATCTCGCTCATGGCACAGGTCCCTTCTTCCCCGCGGGTGGGCCCTTCGGGGCGAGACCGGTGACTAGCACATTCTGCGCTCATGTGCGCAGCGACCGTCATGCCGCAGACGCGTGGATTTCGTCGGCGACGGCGTGCGCCGCGAGCAAACTCGAGAGCCTTGCGACCAGCTCGTCGCGGGCGGCGAGGAACTCCTCCGACTCGAGCGCCTCGCCCATGATGCCGTAGCGCTCCCACGCGCCCGAACGCGCCGCCTCGGGCAACTCCGAGCGCATCGACCGAGGGAGACGACCGAGCGCACCGCGAAGGGCCGATGCGACCGGCGCGCCGCCTTCGTCCAGGCACCATCGAACGACGTCCCAGCCATGGCGCGCGTGACGCCCTTCGTCCGCCGCGATGGCCTTGAGCAAAGCGCGCGTGGCCGCGTCGTCGGTTCGTCGCGCGAGCTTGGCGATGATGCGCGCCGACACGCCTTCGTGGAGCGCGCCGTCGACGAGCGAATCGACGGCGAGCGTCGCGAGGGCGAGCGATCGGACGCGTGGCAAGGTGCGCGCACGTGACGCTTCGGGGAACGCGGAGGGGCTCTCGCTCCGGCCGTCGATCGCGCGCGCGAAGGAGAAGCACATCGTCGTGTGGCGGATCTCGTCGAGCGCGTCGCGGTTCGCGTCTTCGATCAAGGTCGAGGGCGCGCCGAGCGCCATCAGATCGAGCGTGAGCCGCGCGAAGGCGGCGACCGACGCGTGCTCCGTGCGGCCATTTTCACGCCATTGGTGCGCGAGCGCCTCCTTCGTGGAGGCGTCGAGCGAGCCGACGAGCGAGCCGTCGAACGTCGGGACCGCGAACGCCGGGACCGCACCGCCGACCTTCGTGCCTTCGGACCAGCCGTCCCCGGGGGCGACCTTCGGGAGGAGCACGCGGCCGAACCGCCGGAGCTGCCGGCCGCGCGTGAAGCTCATCGTCGACACGACCGCCATCAAGACGCCGAAGTGCATCATCGCCCAGTTCGCGAGGACGAGCACGACACCCGCGCCCCAGGCGACGCCGTTGGCCGCGCGCGACGCGGACACGACCGCGCGCGCGGCGAAGCCGAGGCTGACGCACGCCAGCGAGAACGCGACGGCGACGAGGAACACCGGACGCGTCCACGGGTAGCGGTCGACGTACATCTGCTCGTAGCCGAACACGCGCTCACGCGAGGAGAAGAGCGCGAGCGCGCCGAGGCCGAAGGCCAAGCAGGCCATGGACGCAGCGCCGTTCTTCCAAGCCGAGCGGAGGGCCGAACGACGCTCGGCGGAGTCCAAGGCGTCGGCACGTGGAAAGAGCCACTTCTTCATCGCGACGACCTTCCTCTCCTCGTGGCGATCTCCCGATCGCGTCCCGGATCCATGCCTTCGGCGCTCGTTTACGAACGTCGGGGACGGGCGATCTATTTCGGCGCGAACGTCGCGGCGTTTCGTTTTCGGCCCGCCGCCCCTCAAGGATTATTATTGAATCATTTCATTAACATATAACGATAGTCGAGAGAGCCTACACGTCGGCATGGGCGCGGTCCGACGGTTCGGAGGAGCCGACGCCGATCGCTCGACAGAACTCGCCCACGTCGTCGAGGGATCGAAGGCGGCGCGCCGGGGGCAAGCTCGCGAGGAGCATCTTCCCATAGCCGCGGCGGGTCGCGCGGCGGTCGAGCAAGGCGACGACACCGACGTCGCGGCGCGTCCGAATGAGCCGACCGAACCCTTGCTTGAGCGTGATCGCGGCGCTCGGCACGGCGTATTGCATGAAGGGGTTGCCGCCCTCGGCTTCGATGCGGGCGGAGCGGGCGGCGACGACGGGATCGGTCGGGACCGCGAACGGGATCTTGTCGAGCACCACGAGGCGGAGCGCGTGGCCGGGGACGTCGACGCCCTCCCAGAAGCTCATCGTCGCGACGAGGACCGCGCGACCGGACGTGCGGAACCGCTCGAGGAGCGCGTGCTTGGGCGCCTCGCCTTGGACGAGGAGCGGACCGGGGACACGGCCGCGCAGGCGCTCGTGGATGCGCCGCATCGCGCGCGTGCTCGTGCAGAGCACGAAGGCGCCGCCGCCGGTGATCGCGGCGAGCTCGGCGACGCGATCGGCGCACGCGGCCTCGAAGTCCGGCGACGTCGGCTCCGGGAGATCCTCGGCGACGTAGAGCGCGGAGGCGGCCTCGAAGTCGAAGGGCGAAGCGACGACGAGCTCGGTCGTGCCTTCGGGCGCGCCGAGGCGTCCTTTGGCGAAATGGAAGCTCGGGCCCTCGTGGGTCGCGGTGGCGAGCGTCGCGCTCGTGCAGACGACGCTCGGGATGCGATCGAACAGGCGCTCGCGCAAGACGGGGCCGAGATCCACCGGGCTTTTTCCGAGCGCGACGGAGCGATCGAGCACGTCGAGCCAGGCGACGCCGCCGGAGAAGCCGTCGTCCGCGAGCGAGGATGGGCGGGCGTCGGCGAACGCGGAGGGCGCGGCGGCATCGGAGGCGTCGGGGAACACGTCGTGGGCGTCGACGTCATGAGCGACGAGGGGCGCGGCGCGGGCAGGCTCCGTTCGACCGATGCGCGCGAGATCCGTACGCACGTCACGCGCGCGGCGGGCGAGGATCGACAGCGCGTCGTCGCGCTCGCGGAGCTCCGCGAAGACCGCCAAGGCTTCGAGGTTGGCGTCCAGCGACGCGAGGAGCCGGCGGCGTTCGGGCGTCCAATCCGTCGTGGCGAGCGTGCGACGGAGCTCGTCCTTCGCGGACCGGCGCGGACCGCGGGGCATGCCCTCGTCCCGCCAGGCCCGGAAGAAAAGGGACGCGGCTTCCTCGACGTCGTCGACGCGCTTCATCGATGCGGAGTCGAGGATCTTCACGCCGGCGAACGCGCGTCGCGCATCGCGGACGAGGGCGTCGAGCTTCGAGGTGGAGACGCGCACGCCGAAAAAATCCGTCGCGACCGCCTCCATTTGGTGGGCTTCGTCGAAGATGACGGCGTCGTAGGGCGGGAGGGCGCCGCCGTAGCCCGCGTTCTTGGCCGTGCGGAGCGCGAGATCGGCGAAGAACAGGTGGTGATTGACGACGACGACGTTCGCGTCCTCGGCCTCGCGGCGCATGCGCGTGACGAAGCACTCGTCGTAATACGTGCATCCTGCACCGATGCGCGCCTCGGTCGACGACGCGACGTCCCGCCACGCCGAGGCGCCTTCCTCGAGCGTGACGAGCTCGGCCCGGTCGCCCGTCTCGGTCGCGCGCGCCCATCGCTCGACCGCCGCGAGCTCGGCCGACACCGGCTCACCGCTGCGGAGGCGCTCCTCGAACCGGCGCTTGCAAAGGTAGTTCGACAGGCCCTTCATCAAGGCGGCGCGGAACGTCACGCCGTGCTCGGCGAGGACCTCGCGCACGAGCGGGAGGTCTTTTTCGAAGATCTGCTCTTGGAGCGCGTGCGTCGCCGTCGAGACGATGACCTTCTGCCCGCTGAGCACGGCGGGGACGAGGTAGGCGAGCGTCTTGCCGGTGCCGGTGCCGGCTTCGACGAACAGGTGCTTGGAGCCGGCGAGCGCGTCGCGGACGGCGCGGGCCATGGCGAGCTGGCCGTCGCGGCGCTCGTAGCCGGCGAGGCGTCGGGCGAGCGGGGAGCTCGGTCCGAGCACGTCGTCGACCGCGGCGGCCACCTCCCAAGACATGACCCTTCCTTAGTACCGAAGAGGGCCGATTCGTAGCCGTTTCGGGCGGGCACGGACGCAGGGGCACGGGGGCGTTCGGACCGGAAGCGGGACGCGCGAAAGGCGCAAAAACCCGCCGAACCGTCGCAAAAGGAGCGGAACGGGCGACGATCTTGTTACGATCCTGCCGTGGGTCCCGCCTTCGGCCAAGAACCGTCGCCGCCCGCCGGAACGTCGGCGAACGACGTCGCGCGCGCCGACGCGGACGGGGCGAACCGGCCGAGCATCGATCGCGAGGGGAGCCTCGTCGCGCTCCGCCTCGCCATCGGGCGCGACGGGCTCGGGCTCGAGCTCTCCGAGAGCGCCCACGTCGCTTGCCTGACGCTCACCGAGCTCGTCGTGCGGCTCCCGCGCGTCCGGTTTCCGTTCGACGTCAGCGGGGGCGTCGCGAAATTCCGACACAAGCGCGGCGAGCTCGAGCGCCTGGCCATCGAGGTCGACGCGCGCCGCTTCTCGGCGTGGGCCGAGCCGCGGCTCCGTGGCCTCGTCGGGATCGGCACCTGCCACGTCGCCATCGAGGGGCGCCGCCTCGGCGCGACGATCACCGTCGATGCGCGCATGGACGCCACCGGCCGCGCGCCCGAGGCAGCATCGGATCGGCACGCCGCACACGTCGTCCACGGCGCGCGGAGGGTCGGCGCGCGGAGGGTCGGCGTCGCCGCGCTCGTGTTCGACGTCGAGCTCGCGCCGACGGGCGATGATCTCGTCGTGGTCGTCCATGGGGCACGTGGCGCGAATTTGCACGCCGCACCGACGAAGCTCGCGCTCGACGCGATGACCGAGCTCTTGCGCGGCGTGGCGCGGCGCGAAGGGGCGCGCTTCGTCCTGAACCAGCCGGCCGCGCGCTTGGTCCGTCACCTGCTGCCCGAGGCCGGCGTTCGAGCCCCCTCCGGCGACGACGTCCGGCTCACCGGCGCCGGGTTCTCCGACGGCGTGTGGCTCTTGGCGTTCGCGCGGGGCGGCACGCCAGTCGAGATCGCCGACGCGACCACGCGCGCGCTCGAGGCCGCGCTCCTGCTCCGCACGGCCGACGACGCGCGCATGACGGAAGCCCCCGATCGGGCGCGCGCACGCGATCTCGAGGCGCTCGAGCGCGCCCCGAGGCATCCGGAGATCGTCCGGCGCATCGTGGAGACGGACGCCCTCGCGACGGGGCGCGCGGAAGCGGCGCTCGCGACCCTCCGCGAGGCCAAGGGCGCGGTCCGAACGGGGCTGCTCGCCGGAATGCTGGAGCTCGAGGCCAACGAGCCCGCGGCGGCCGTCGCGGAGTTCGTGCGTGAGGGCGAACGCGAGACCTCGAACGTCCTCGGAGCCCTCGCTTACGCCGCGGCCGCCTCCGTCACGAGCGATCGGCGGGACGCGCTCGTGTGGCTCGACCGCGCCGTAGCGCGCGCTCCGCTGCTCGCCGAACTCCGTTGGGACCGGGCGAAGCTCCGGCTCGAGGAAGGCCGGCTCGACGGCGCGCGCGCCGATCTGCAGGAGCTCGAAGCGGCCGCCTCCGGATCGCGCGAGCGCCTCGAGGTCGTTCGGCGCGGCGCCGAGCTCTACCGCTCGGTCGGCCTCGGCGACGCCGCCGCCACGCTCTACGAACGGGCGCTTCGGTACGCGCCCGACGATCCGGCGGCCCTCTTCGGCCTCGGGGCCGCGCTCGCAAAGGAGGGACGTGCGGCGCGCGGCGCGGCGCTCGTCGCCCGCGCCATCGAGCTCGCGTCGCAACGGCTCGACGTCACCTTCGCGATGGACCTCGAGCTCGCGCGCATTTTGGCCGTCCAGCTCGGGGATCTTCCGGCGGCCATCGCCCGCGTCCGCGGCATCCCCGACGCGGCGCCCGAAGCCATCGAAGCGCGCGGCTTCGAAGGTCGGTGGCGCGCCGAGCTCGGCGACGTCGCCGGCGCGTCGCTCGCGTTCGCGCGCCTGCGCACACGCGGCGCAGGGGAAACGGCAGCGGTCGGGTGGCTCGTCGAGGCCGCACGCTTCGAGGCGAGCCGAGGCGATCCCTTCGCCGCCCATCGCCACGCCGAAGCCGCGCTCTCGGCCGATCCGAAGAATCCGGAGCTCCTCTCGCTCTATCGGACGCTCGGTGAAAAGGTGGCGGAGGCCTCGGGCATGCACGCTCCGAAGATCGCCGATCGATCGGGGCTCGCTCCGCAGACACCAACGACACCAACGGACGACGACGCCAAGACGCTGGCTCCGGCCCCTCTCCATGCCGAGCCCATCCTCCTCACACCGGAGAAGCCGGCGCCCGCGCTCGCCGCCGCGGAGCTCGACGAAGCCGCCGCCGAGCAGCGCGTCGAATCGCTCACGCGCGCCGTCCAAGCCGATCCGACGAACGACGACGCCGTCGACGAGCTCGTGTCGCTCCTGACCCACCTCGGGCGGAGCATGGAGCTCTTCGCGCTCCTCTCCGCGAGGCTCGAAGAAGCTCCCGCCGAACGACGCGCGGCCCTCCTGCCGCGGCATCGCGAGGTGCTCGAGACGCTCGAGCGGCACGCGCGCGACGAAGGCCGCGTCGAAGAAGCCGAGCTCTTCAAGCTGGCGCGCGAATCGGCGAGTTGACCGCGGATCTCGGCGGGGTGACCGCGGATCGGCAAGTGACGCGGACCGGTCTTTGCAGGTCGCGACATCGACGCCATGCAAACACCCCAAGTCCCCGAGCCGTCCGTCGGTCGCGCTCGAAGCATCCTCGAACGCGTGTTCGTTCCGGTCGATCTCTCGATGGAATCCCATCGCGCGGTCGGCGTCGCGCTCGCGCTCCAGCGGTTCCTCCACGCCGCGGTGTGCCTTTTCTACGTCGCAGAGCCGGACGCCACGAACGACTACCTGGGAGGCATCGGCAGCCCCGCGACCATGGGCGATTGGCTGGCGGCGTCCGAGGAGCGGTTGCGCCGCTTCTTCGTCAATCTCGTGCCGGGCTATCCCCTGCCCGTCGAGCTGCGCGCGAGCGTCGACATCAACGTCCCCCGCCTCGTGGAGCGGGAAGCACGAACGTGGGGCGCGAGCATGGTGGTCGTCACCGCCGACGTGCACACGCGTTTCTTCCGCTCCGAGGCGGAGCGCTGGATCCGCGATTTCGAGCTCCCCATGCTCGTCATCCCGCGACGCCCGACGTCGTGAGGTGCGTTCAAAGAGACGCCGGCTGCGCCAGAAGCACCTCGCACTTGCCGTCCGGATCGGTCATGCCGCGACCGACTTCGACGTACATGCCGCCGTCCGCCGGCTTGGCGAAAATGCGCACGACCGCGCGCACGATAGGGTTGCTGCTCTGGCTCGGATCGCGAATCGAGAACGCGAGCGGCACCGGGACCGGCACCGTCAGCTCGCCGACGTCGAGCGCCGCTCCACCCACGGCGCGCGTGACGACGATCCATGGAAACCCCGTGCCGTCTTCCGGCTGGATCGTCAGGTCGTAGGCCCCGCGATCGAGGGCGAGCGCGAACCGACCGTCGCCGTCCGTTCGCGTCGTGGCGGGCCGCGGGGGGAAATCCACGTCGTGAGGCGTCGCGCTCACGGTCGCGTTCGAGAGGATCCGGCCGTCGCTCAAACGCACGCGGCCCGTCACGGTCGTCGTCGGCAGCGGCTCGAGCGTCAACGCCACGTTCGAGACGTTCGAGGCGACGTCCACGAGGACCTTGGTCTTCGCGAACCCCGTGCCTTCGAGCGGCGCGATCGTCACGTCGTACGATCCCGGCGGGAGCACGGTGAAGAAGCTGCCGGAGTCGTCCGTCGCGACGTTCGTCGCGTAGTGGAGGGTCGGCTGGAGCCGCCCGTCCTTCGTGCGCAAGAGCGCGCTGTCGAACGAGAGCTCCGCGGCGATGCCGAGGTAGCCGCCGTCGGTCGGCGTAGCGACGACTCCCGACAGGGACGCCGGAGGAGGGAGCTGCGGATAGACGATCGGATCGAGCCCGGCGCCGCTGAACAACGGGCTTCGGAGCGTCGGCATCGCGATCGATCCTTCGGGCGGCGCGACGACGACGTCGACGTTGTCACGCACGGCGCCGCCGGTCTGGCTCTGCCCCACGGTGTCGAGGCGGACACGTGTCTTCCTCCCGCCGAGGTGCCGGAGCGACGAGATGCGGAGGCCCGTGATCGCGTCCGACAACCACGCGGAGAACCCGTCGAGCCCGTCTTCTCTTTCGATGCCCGCCGTGCGAAGCAGCCCCGACGGATCGTCGAGCGTCACGGCGCCGGGCGCGCTCTCGGCGGGCAAGATGAGCTGGACGTTGTCGAAGATCGTCAACGCGGCGTTGGGCTCGGCCTGCAACGTCGCGATCGTCGGAGGGAGGTACTCGTCGAACGGCGACTCCGGGTACATGACGCGCAGGTAGCGGCCCGCGGGGACGGGGCGGACGTAGATGGCTTCCGTCTTCGCCGACACGGCGTTCGGATCGAACTGCGACAGCATCGGCGACGCGAAGAGCGGACCGACCGGCAGACCGTGCGCCGTCATCGTCTGATCCGGCGTCCCTTCGATCGCCGGCAGGAGCGGGACGAAGCGGACCGTGGCGGGAAACGCCGTCGGATCGGGCGCTTGGATGCCCAGCGTGGCGGCCGCGGCGCTCGAGGCGCGGTACACACCCCGTGCATTGTACAAGTTTGGCAGCGACAAGCAGGTCGGCGCCACGCACGTCGAAGACGCGGGGATCGATCCGTCTTGCACCAGCGGGTCGAGCGCGCTGCCGTCGACGACGAACGTCTGCCCAGGCGCGTAGAAGGACGTGTCCGGGACGTGCACGACCACGACGAAGCGATAGTCGAGCGGGCGCTCGCTCTGCAGCTCGCATCGCCCGACGACGTCGCTGCACCGAGGCGCGGTCTTCCCGGGGGCGTAGTTGTCGCAGGCGTTCGCCGGACAGTCGTTGCGCGGAGCGTGCTCGACCACCGCGCCTTCGATCGGCTTGCACGACGCGGCGACGACGAACGGCGCGAGCACGAGCGCCACCGCGCCTCCGACCGACGTGCCCTTCACGGGGCCCCCGCCTCCGCGTCCGGCGGGAGGATCGACGCGTCGATGCCGGCGTCGAGCGGCGGGCACCCGCGGAAGTCGCCGCCGGGGCTGTAGAACCAGGTGGCGATGTCGCCCCCGGGCTCCTGCGGCGTGTGCGCGCTGCGAGGTTCGAGGCTCGACGTGAGCCTCAGCGCGACGACGACCTGGAGGACGTGGCATTGGTCGACGTCCGGCGGCGGCGTCAGGGCGATTTGAACGTCCCGCACCCGCCCTTCGGTCGTGCCCGGTTCGAACGAGCTCGTCCTCGGAGGGACGACGACGCGCGTTCCCGTCACCGCGTTGTAGTCCATGAACACGGCCCACTGGAACGATTGGGTGGGATCGCTCAACTCGACCGGGACGATGAGCTTGTCCGGGAAAACGCCGAGCACCGAGCTCGTCGACGGCACGACCGATCCGTGCAGGATCCTCGGAGGGAGCGACGGCGTCTCCGGGAGATCGGCCGACGGCTCCGCGAGGATGCACCCGCCCATCGCGGCCGGAAACGCGCCCGCGAGCGCGATCACGACCGCGATCGCCACCCACTTCGTTCGCCGGGGAGAAGAGGTGCGCACCTTCATGTCACACGAGCGACGTTCGACCCGAGGGGTGCGGCGTCGGCGCGGGTTTTCGCCACCGCGCGTCGGCGTATTCGGGGGTGACGGCCAATCGGAAGAGATCGGAGAGCGCCGGGACCTCGGCGCAGAGCTGCTCGAGCCCGCCGTCCGCGTCCCACGCACGCGCGTCGATCGACGGGAACTCGTCGAGAACACGCCGCGCGGAGAACGAAAAGTCGCCCGACAGGAACATCCCGATGCGCCGGCCGCTCTGCTTCGCGCGCTCCATCGCGAGCTCGTACGGCGTCTCCGTCGCGAACAGCTCGCGCAGACGCCGCTGCGCGCGCGCGGGGAGCGTTTGCCACAAAGACTCGGCGAGCTGCGCCTGCGCGCGATCGAGCGACAGGCCCGCGGAGCCGAAGGCCACGGACAGCACCTCCAGGAGCGATCGTGCCTCGGCTTCTCCCGAGCCGAACAGCAGCGCGTTCTCGGGCAACGCGCCGGAGAGCGCCTCGCCCATGTGCCATCGGACGAGAGGCGTGTCCTCCCGCGCGTCGCTCGTGAGCACGGCGCTGGGCGGCGTGAGGAGGAGCACCGAGACCCCTTCGGATTCGCTCGAGCGCCGATGGAACAACGCGAACTTCGGCGTGTCGAGCAGACGCAGCGTCACTTCGTAGAGGCGGGAGAGCGGCGACATCGGGCCCGGGACGACGCGCTCGAGCCCCGTCGTCCCGGTGGCCGACAGCGAGCGGACGAACAGCCCCTGGGCGTGCTCCCAGACGATGCCGAGCGCCTCGCCCGTCGGCTCGAGGGAGTGCCGCGAGAGGAGCATGAGCATCCCCGGCTGCGCGCTCTGAGCGGTCAGCGGCGGGGGCGGCACGGGCTCCCTCCCCGGTTCGAACGGCGCCATGACGTGATCGATCGCGCGGAAGAGCTGCGCGTTCTGATCGAGGCGCGCCGCTTCGCGGAGCCGCGCGAGGCGCTTCATGTTGCCGGGTTGGATCTCCACCGCGCGTCGACGCACGGCGAGGAGCTCGGCGCCGCGCGTCCGGTCCTTCGACAGGAGCGCGTCGAGCGCGTCGGCGGCCTCGAGCGATCCCCCACGGAGCGCATCGAACAGGAGCTGCTCGGCGGTGACGGAATCACCTCGGTAGAGGCTGGCGTAGGCCTCGCGGAGCTCACCGACCGGCGTGAACGCGATGGGGGTCTCGGCGTTGAGCTCTTCGGGCGGCCCCGCCTCCACCATCGCCCGAGGCGTCGAGCGGTCGGGCGGCGGCGAAGCGACGGCCGGCAAGACGATCGCGCTCTCTGGAACGATCGGGCCGGTCGGAAGGGTCGCCTTCGGCGAAGCGACCGCCACGGTTCGAACGGGGGTCACGATCGGCGGCTTCGCGGTCTGCGCGGGCGGCCGCAGCGACGATCGGCGTGCCTGGGCGGCGCCGGCCGTCGCGGGATCGGCCTCGGCGCG
Source organism: Labilithrix sp. (assembly GCA_044226145.1). Taxonomy (GTDB): domain Bacteria; phylum Myxococcota_A; class Polyangia; order Polyangiales; family Polyangiaceae; genus Labilithrix. The sequence continues at coordinate 12,639 of JBGAHN010000084.1, forward strand.
CTCGAGCAGGCGTTCGATCAGATCGGCGTCGTGCGCGGGATCGGCGAGCTCCGCGGCCGAGAGGGCGATCGCGCCTTCGCTTCGCAGCCCGAGGAGGTTCCCCGACAGCGCTTCGGCGTAGCCCACGAGGGCTTCGCGCGGTCGTCCGGCGGCGGCCGCGCGCTCCGCGAGACCGAGCGCGAGCAGCGGGTGCGGTCCGGTGCGAACGAGGCACTCGCGCAGCGTGCGTTCGCCTCGCCCCGGCGTGACGACGTCTTCGGCTTCGGCCAAGAGGAACGCCGCGAGCGGGACGTCTTCGGCGGCGATGGTGCCTTCGCGCTGGAACCTCGAGAGCACGTCGATCGTCGCGCGGGCCTCGTCGACGGTCCCGGCCCTGCGCGCGCGGTACTCGAGGCCGCACGCGAACAGCTGGACCGACGCCGCATGCGGGGCCAGCCGGGCGCCCTCCGCCGCCCGCTCGCGCGCCACCCGATCGTCGCCGAGGCGCGCGGCGACCTGGGCGGCCTCGATGAACATTTCGCTCCGCGCCGACGCGTCCTTCGACGAGATGCGCCCGAGCTCGACGAGCGCGGCGCCGAGATCTTCCGGATCGTCGAGCACGCGCCCCACCTCGACCCGCAGCTCGAGAACGGCCGTGGGATCGAACGGATGGCGCGCGATCTGCGCCACGGTGGTGCGCGCCCCGTCCCCGTCGCCGAGCGCGAGCATCGCCTTCGTCCGGCGGATCTGGAGCGCCTCGCGCTCTTGCGGATCCATCGGTCGTCGCAAGAGCTCGTCGAGCACCCGCAACGTGTCGCGGTGCCACCCGAGGCGCTCGTTCAAATCGGCGAGCCAGCGGAGCGCGCTCTCGTTGCCGGGAAATTCGATGAGGAGCCGCTCGAGCTCGGCGGCCGCCTCCTCGAGCTTCAAGAGCCGCTGCTCGTAGATGGCCGCGCGACGCAACCGGAGCGCGCGACGGGTCGCGCTCGTCTCGTCGTCCTCGCCGAGGCGCTCGAGTCGACGACCGAGGTGCTCACTGAGCTCGGTGAAGGAGCTCCGCGCGACGAACAAAGCCTCGAGCGCGACGTCCGCGTCCGGGTCGAAGGGACGGCGCTCGACGACCTCGCGCCAATGCAGCTCGGCGGACGCGAGCTCACCACGGGCACCCTCGGCCCTCGCGAGGCGCTTGAGCACCTCGAGCTTCTCGTCGGCGGGCGCGAGCAGCGAGAGGTTCTGCAAGGCTTCGACGCGCACCGCGTCGTCGTCGGCCGCGTCGGCGGCTCGTTCGACGCGAAGCCAACGTTCGAACGTCGGTTGGGCCGCCGCGGCCCGACGGAGCTCCTCCAAGGTCGCCGGCGCGAGCTCGGCCGCCGGCGTGACGGGGGTCACCGGCGCAGGCTCGGCCACCGGTGTCACGGGGGCCGGTTCGACGGACGTCGCCGCGACCGGCGCGACGGATGCGGGCTTCGGTTCGGCGGCCGGCAACGACGTCCGCCGCGGGCCGACCTTCTTCGCGAGCCGAGCCGCGAGCTCTTCGCTCCCCACCGACGCGACGGCTTCGTCGGCGTCCGCGACGAGCTGGTCGTCGTCGGGCTCCTTCTCCACGGCGGCGACCAAGGCCCGCGCGATCATCGGTGCGTCGTCGAGGCGGCGCGCGATCGAAGCCGCCAAGCGGAAGAGCGCGGAGCCGACGTTCGCGTACGGTCGCTCGGCCGCGGCGAGCCATCGCGACGTCTCCTCGCGCGCCGACGGATCGGCCGCGAGTCGATCCGCCTGGGGCAGGAGTCGCGCGTACTCGTCGACGTCGGCGTCGGCATCGAACGCTCGATGCAGGGACTGCCACGCCCAGCGCCCGTGGGTGAACGGATCGAGCGCGAGCTCGGCGAACGCGATCCCGATGCGCGCTCCGTCCGGTCCCTCGAGCTTCTTGGAGAGCTCGTCGCTCGCGTGCTCGAGGCGAAGGGCCATCGTCTCGACGTCGTCGGGGACCGCGGTGAGCAGCGCGCGGGTGGCCGCGGCGAGCCGATCGACGAGGCCGGGCGACGGCCTCAGGACGGCAGCCTTGAGGAGCAACTCGAAGCGCTGACGGAGGCCGTCGGCGTCGGCGGCCGCGAGCTCGACGGCGCGCTCGAGCCAAGCCGCGCGCAGCTCGGGGCTGCGCGCCAGATCCGCCACGTGCTCGACCGTGCGCGCCGCCACGGCACGGCGGTTCGCTTTTTCCGCCGTCCGCTCGAGGAGCGCGAGCGTCGTGCCCTCCGAAGGCACGGCGATGAACGCCTGCGCCGCGTGCTTCAACGCGAACATCGGCAAGCCCTGCGCCTCGAAGAACCGCGCGGCGCGATGGTGGGCGGCGCGGCGGCCGAAGCGTCCACGCGCCCCTTGCGCCACGAGGTCGTAGAGCGTCTCCATCTCGCGGGGACGGCCCGCGCGCACCGACGCGCTCTCCGCCACCTCGAGCGCCTCGGCGTGCCCCGAGCATTTCGAGATCGCCACGCGCGCGTGATTCAGCGCGCGCGGGAACGCTCCCGATTCCATCGCCGCGCGCGCCGCTTCGACGGCAAAGAGGCCGGCGCGCTCCGGATCTCCTTCGCGTTCGACGAGCTCGGCGAGCTGCACCTCGGCTTCGCGCGCGCCGCCGAACGTCGTGAGATCGACGCGGAGCACGCGCGGCCCCGACGAGCCGTTCGCGCGAACGGCGGAGAGCCACACGTCGAGCGCCTTCGCCCGGTCCCCGGCCCAGCTCCAGAGCGCCGCCCCGAGCTCGCGCGCATACGACGTGGCGAGATCCGGACGCCCTTCGGAACGCGCGAGCGCCACGCAGGCTTCGAGACGCGCGATCTCGCCGTCCTTCGACGTCTCCGCACGCGCGAGCGCTCGGAGGCGCTCGGACGCCGGCTCGAGATCGGCGCCGGCGCGTGCGGCACGGGCGAGCGCGTCGAGCTCGCACGCCACGTCGCCGAAGCGCATCGTAGCGACGCGCGAGGGGACATGCACCGCGCCCCGCGTTCTTCCGGCGACACGACGGACGCGAGGCGTCGTTCTTCGATCTTCACCGCGAGCGTGTAGGATCGTTCGACGCCGTCGCGACGGACGCGATCGCCGCGACGGAAGCCGCTCGTCGCGAGGCCCAGCGCGTCGAGCGCGCGGCGGGCCATGGGATCGCCTCCGCGAGGCCCGCGCCGAGCGTGTCGAGCGCCTCGGCCACGACGGGCGCCAGCCTCTCGGCCGACTGCGGCTGAGGAACGAGCCACGCGAGGACCTCGAGCAACGCCGGTGTATCACCTCCGCGGGCCCCTCGCTCGACGAGCCGATGGAGGACCCCCATGTCCCCGGGGCGAAGGGCGACGAGCCGACGCGTCCACGTGAAGGCCTTGACCGGATTCTCGAGTCGTTCGTACGCCCGCGCCAGCCGCTCGCACGCCGCCGACGTCGGGAGCGACGCGGAGACCGCGCGCTCGAGGAGCGAGACCACGAGCTTCGCCTCCGCGTCCGAGGAGCAGGCCGCGAGCGTCGCGAGCACGCGGGCGTCGTCCGGATCGGCGCGGTGCGCGGCCTCCGCGGACGCGCGCGCGCAGCCGGGCGTCGCCGAGCGCGGAGAACTCGTCGGCCGCGACGACGGCCAACGCCGCTGCGACGGGCGCGCCGCACGACGACGACGCCGCGGCAATCGCACGCGCGCGCAGCCGGCGGTCACCGGCCATGGCCCCGATCGTCCATGCCGTCGCGATCGCCCACGGCGACGACGAAGCCGCCAGCGGGTCGGCCTCGATCGCGGCGTTCGGTCCGTCGCCGAGACGAGCGAGCGCCGACGCGAGCTCCACGCGCGCGCGCCAAGATTCTCCGTCGACGGAGAGCCGCGCTCGGCAAATCCGCGCCATCCGCGCGAAGTCGGAGATCCGCTCGGCCACGCGGAGCGCCGCGGAGAACCGATCGTCGTCCGCGGGGTCATTCGCGGCGAGCTCCTCGAGCACACCGGCGAGCTCGCGCGACGCGTCCGGCAACGAAGCGAGACGCCGCGCGACCTCTTCGAGCCGCGTCGTCCGATCGCCTCTTTCGCTCGCTTCTTCGAGCTCGCGCAGCGCGCGATCCGCGTCGGCGCGGTGGCTACGCACGAGGTCTTCGCTCCGCGCCGCGAACTCCCGCGCGCGTTCGTCGGTGGGATCGAGGCGCGCGATCTCCTGGCGCGCGAACCCGGCGAGGGCGTCGTCGCCGTCGTCGGCCGCGATCTTCGCGAGCGCGCGGGCCGCCGCCAAGCGCTTGACCGTGTCGTCGGAGGCGCCGCGCGACGCAGCGCCGAGCGTCCCGCGCACGAGGGCCTCGACGACCCACGCATGCATTCCCGCGCGCGAGGCGAGGACCTCCAACGCGCGGAACGCATCCGCGTCCGTCGCGTCGGCCGCGACGCTCTTCGCGTAAGCCTCGACGGCCCGCGCCGGCGAAGCCAGCGCACCATCCAGGAGCCGACCGAGCTCGGCCCACGTCGCCGCGGCCTCCGAAGGCGCCAGGGTCTCCGCGCGCACCCCGAGCCGAGCGGCGAGCACGTCGAGCAGCCCCGCGCGAAGGAGCCATCCGTCAAACGTCGCCGCGTGCTCCGCCGTCGGATCCACGTCGAGTCGGCCGTCGAGCGCCGCGCTCAAGGCGCGCGCCAAGTCGCCTCGCGCGACGGCCTCGGCGGCGCGCCTCGCGTGCACGACGCGCGTGGCCTCCGGGTCCGAGCATGCCCGCGCGTGCGCGCGTCGAATTTCGTCGGCGGCCGCCGGGCGCCCACGTGCCACGAGCGCAGCCACCAGCGCGTCTTCGATCCTCGCGTTCGCCGGATCGAGCTCGAACGCGCGGAGCAAGTCTTCGAGCTCGCCCTGCGAATCCCCCGCCGCGGCACGCCGTCGAGCAGCGGCGAAGTACGCCGCGCCGCCACGAGCCGCCGCGCGCTCCGTCCCGATCGCGACGTCGAGCTCGCTCTCGGTCGAGAGGCCGACGACCCCGAGCAGCTCGAACGCGAGCGCGTCTTGCTCGTCGAGCCCCGTCGCCTCGACGAGCGCCTCGCGCGCGGACGCCGCATCGCCCGCGCGGGCATGGAGCACCCCGGCGCGGACGAGGAACTGCGCCGCGTCGGCCGGTGCGCTCGACCGCGCGAGCCACGCGAACACGGCCGCCGCGCGCGCGTGCTCGCCCATCCCTTCGAGCCATTCTCCGAGACGCAGACGCAGGACCGGATCGTCTTCGAGCGCGAGGCTCCGTTCGGCGAGCTCGATCGCGACGTCGAGCTCCGTCCCGCGCGACGCCAAGAGCTCGGCGAGCTCCCGCGAGAGCCTCGCCTCCTCGCCGCGATCCCCGCCAGCCCGCGCGGACGCGAGCCGCCCTTTGGCGCGCGCGATCGGCGCGTTCCCCTCTTCGTTGCGCGGCAAGACCGGCACCACGAGCGGCACGCCACGGCGACGCGGACGCGACGCCGCCCGGCGGGACGAATCCACGCCGTCGGCGCCTCGGTCCTCGACGTCGCGCGCGCCCGCCATCATTTCACCGTCAGCGCATAGGGGATCGCCAGCACCGTGCGCTCGCCCTGGGCGAGCGGCGCCAGGCTCGTGACGAACGGCACGAGATCCGGCAGCGTCCGCTCCAGCAGAGACACCGCCGTCGGCAACGCGGCGCTCACCTGCCCCGCCCGCTCGCTCAAGCGCTCCTCGACCGAGCTCTGCGGCCCGAGCGCTTCGAGCAGCGTCGGCTTCGCCCCGACGACCGTGACGCGCGCCCCCGCGGGGAGGTTCGCGAGCTCGCGCGCCTTCTCGAGCGCGGCGGACAGCCCCCCGATTTCGTCGACGAGCCCCCGCTCCTTGCCCTGTCGCCCGCTGAAGATCTTCCCCTCCGCGCTCGCCGCCACTTGCTCGCGCGTGACCGCGCGCCCGCGCGTGCTGCGCCCCTCCGACACACGCGCCAAGAAGAGCTCGTAGACCGACGTCATCCCTTCGAGCACGCGCTCACGCGTCGGATCGTCCCATTTCAAGAGCGGAGACTCGTACGCCGCGCGCGCCGCCGACCCCGGCTTCTGCGGGTTCGCCGCGAACGTCTCCGCGTGCACGCCGATCCGCTCGAGCGCGTCGCCCGCCGCGACCTTCCCGCCGACGACGCCGATCGATCCGACGATGCTCATGGGCTCGGCGAAGATGAAATCCCCCGTCGAAGCCAGGTACATGCCCCCGCTCGCGGCCATGTCCCCCACGCTCACGACGAGCGGCTTCTTCTTCCGGAGGCGCATCAGGTGGTGCCACATCAAGTCGCTCGCGAGCGCGCTCCCACCAGGCGAATCGATGCGGAGCACGACGGCCTTCACGTCCTCGTCGTTCTCGAGGCGCCGGACGATCCGGTCGAAGTCCTTTTCGATGATGCCGCCGCGCCCGCCGAACAGCCCGTTGCCGCTCGCCGTCATCGCGATGCTCCCGGTCGCGCGCAGCAGCGTGATCGGACCGAGCTCGCCTTCGTCGCCCGCGAGGAGCCGGACCAGCTCGTCGAGCTCGCCCGTCGACGCGTCCGCGCCGCTACCGAACACCGTCCGCTCGCGACGCGCTCCCGTCTCCGCCTCGACGGCCGCCAGCGCATCGGCGACGTAGCCGACCTCGTCGACGAGCCCCAGCTCCTTCGCCCGCGACGGCGAGTACGGCCCGTCCTCGAGCGCGTCGGCGATCCCCGCCGCCGGCCGTCCCTTCGTCACGGTCTCGAGCCACGACAGCCGCATGTCCGCGAGCACGTCCATGAGCGACGCGCGCGCCTCCGGGCTCGGCCCGTCCCGCGTGATCGGCTCCTCGGCCCCCTTGTATTTGCCGACCTGGAGGAAATCGATCGACAGGTGCAGCTCGTCGGCGAGCAGCCGCCGCATGTAGACGATCTGCGCGGCGATGCCGACCGTCGCGACCTCCCCGGCCGGCGCCACGTAGATCTTCGAGCAGCCGCGCGCCGCCGCCATGATCGTGGCGTTCGTGAACCCGTCCGCCTGGCAGAAGATCTTCTTCTTCTCGCGGAGCTTCTCGAGGCGTTCGCCGATCTCCTGCGACCGCGCCGGCCCGATGTTCGCGCTGCCGAACTTGACGAGCACGCCGACGTCGTCGCGGCTCTTGCCGTCCTCCCCGAGCTCGTCGAGGGTCCGGAGCAGCTCGTCGAAGCTCCGCTTGCCCCCCGAGATCCCGAGCAGGTTCGTCGCGTCCTCTTCGGGCACGCCGCCCCCGAGGTCGACCACCGCGATCGCGGGCCCGACCTTCGGCGCGGCGCTCCGCGCTCCCTCTTCGCTCCGCGGCCGGCCGTCGCACCCCATCGCCACGAACATCCCGGCGACGCACGACCATCGAACGGCAGCCTTCGACACCCATCCGAGCTTCGTCTTCATTCGCCGTTTCCGTTCTCCGTCGATGCGGCGGGCTTCGAAGGCAGCGGCTCCGCCACCCCCGTCGGCTCGGCCGAAGGCGCGCGCGTCGCCAGCCGTTCCTTGACGCGCGCAGGATACGTCCCTTGAGGAAATCGATCGACGATCCCTTCGTAGCCTTTCATCGCCGCGTCCCGATCCCCCGTCTCCCAATCGAGATCCGCCAAACCGACGAGCGCCGGCAAGTAGCGGGGATTGATGGAGAGTACACGTTGGTACGTCGTCCGCGCGCCCGCCAGATCGCGCCGAACGTGGGAAATCTCCGCGAGGCCGGTGAGCGCTTCGGAGTCGTCGGGATGTTCCTCCAGCGCCCGACCGTACAGGACGCGCGCCTTTTCGTACTGGCCCCGCCGCTGCGCCGCGTAGGCGTCCGCGACGAGCCCACGCCCCTTGGCCCGCGCGGCCGGACGCGCCACGGCCCGCCGAGCCGCAGCCGAAGGCGACATCCCCGCATCGGCGATCCTAGCGCCAGCGCGTCCGTCGTCCGCCCGTTCATCGTCCGGTTCGTCGTCCGCCGCAGCCCCTCGCTCGACGCCGTCCGCCGCCTTCGCGCTCGGCGCGGCCTCTTGGTCCACGGTGGCCGCAGCGTCGTTCGCGGCCGCCCCTTCTTCCCCCGCGGTCATCTCCAAGGGCGCCCGCGCCGCTCCTGCCGATCGCGCCACCTCTTCGTCCAAAGCCGACGGGGCCGCGGACGACGCCGGAGCCGTGGAGGAAGCCGCCGCGATCGCGGACACCGACGGCGCCATCCCCGAAAGCCCTCGCTCCCGCGCCCGCACCGCGAACACGACGGCCGCTCCTCCGAGCACGAGCCCCGCGATCGCGAGCCCGCCCACGGGACGTCGCGGCCTCGGAACGACGACCTCCGGAAGCGACGAGCGCGACGAGCGCGACGAACGCGGCGCGCGCTCGGGCGGCACGGACGGCGCCTCGACCGACGCAGCCGCCGCTTCCCGCTCCGAATTCGTCCACTCGAAATGTTTCGGCGACGGCGGCGGCGGCGGAAATTCCGGCTGCGTGAGCATCCGTTCCCGCGGCTTGCCCAACGCCCCCGCCGTTCCCAACGCGACCGGCATGTCCGACATGCCCGCCTCGCGCGCGTCTTCCCGCGGTTCCGCGTCGGACGGGTCGCGCGGTTCGAAGTACACCGCGAGCTCCGGGATCTGCGCGATGGGTCGCAGCGAGCCCGTGCCCCGCGCGAGGTGATCGCTCGGCTCGAGCTGCTCGGTCTCGATGGCCTCCCGCAGCGCGCGGAGCGACGTGAACACGAACGTCCGGCCATCGCCGGTCAGCACGCGCCAGAACTCTTCGTCCGGCGGCTCGTCGGCGCGGGCCACCTTGAAGCTATGCCCGCAGTTCGTGCAGCGAACCCGCGTGCCGCGTCCGCTGACGAGCGCGTCATCGAACTCATAGTCGGTGTTGCAGCGCTCGCACCTGACATCCATGACGACGGCCCGAATGCGTCGAACGCATCCGAGAAATCGACGATATCACGCGATGTTGGCTTCGTGCCCACTTCTCCTCCGTCGGAGCGACTTGACGCATCACACCTTGCAGCACACGTCCTCGCTCGACGGACCGCTCATGACTGGACATCCACAGGCGGCGTGAACCATCGTGCACGCCACTCCGCGCGCCCTTCGACGGATTCCGCGAAAACTGGCCGAATACGAACGCCGAATCCGGCGGCACGTGCGTTGCTAGCGGATGCTATAGCTTTTTCGAGACGAGCTTCGGAGGCCGCCCTCCGGCCCCCTCTCCAAGAGGAACGAGCCCATGACGATCACGCGACTTGTCCCCATCGTTGCTCTCGGGCTCGGCATCACCGCGCTCGCCGGCTGCCCCATCTATTCGGACGACGACGTCGATTCGCGCGGCGGCGGCAACGGACGCACGTGCACGTCGGCCGCCGACTGCTCGGCCGGGCAGACCTGCAGCGCCAGCCGCACCTGCGAGAACGCGGACTGCACGACGGTCGGATGCGCGACGCCGTACGTTTGCCAGCTCTCGAACGCGAGCACGGGCCCCACGTGCGTGATTCCGAAGGCCCCGACCGGCTGCTCGAAGGACCAAGACTGCACCTCCCCCGCCGGTTCGAAGTGCCTGAACGGCGCGTGCGTCGCCCCCTCGAACCAGTGCAGCGACGGCACCCAATGCAAGGGCGGCGCGACCTGCGTCGACGGCGCGTGCGTCCCCTCGTGTTCGGCGGACAAGCCTTGCCCGACGGGCTACGCGTGCGACACCGCCCGCGGCGTCTGCACGAACAACCCGAGCGATTGCGGGAGCTCCGGGGCGTGCACCGACGGCAACGTCTGCGTCGAGAGCCACTGCGTCGCGCCGTGCGGCGACGGCGGCACGTGCCAAGGCGGCCTCATCTGCGTGAACGGCGGCTGCGTGCCGGACGAAAACCCCGTCACGGACTGCGACGTCGACGGCCAGCAAGACAAGTGCCGCGAAGGGAGCATCTGCCTCCGCCATAGCTGCTACATCGCGTGCGAGACGGACGCGGGGGCCGACGCGGGCGACGACGTCTGCAAGAGCGCCGACACCTTCAACGTTTGCAAAGAGGTCACGACGAGCTCCGGCACGCACCACGTGTGCGGCTCCGACAAGACCCTCGGAAGCGAATGCGACCCCGCCCAAGGCAAGACCTGCGCGGATTCCCTCGTCTGCATCGACGGCTACTGCCGCTGACCGAACCGACATCTTTCGTTCGCGGGACTCGGGTCGTCGACGAATCATCGCAACGTGGACGATCCAACCCTTCATTGCATAGGCTTGTGAACATGCCCTCCCGCAAGGCTCTGCTTGCTGCGTCGCTCGCCACGGCGACCGTGATCTCGCTCTCCGTTCGCGCGGCGCACGCCGATCCCACGCCGACCGCGGCCCCCGCGCAAACCGCGCCGACGCCGTACACACCCGGCGCCGCGCCTCCGAGCGCGACGCCCTACGGGACCTATCCCGCGCAAGCCGCACCGCAACAAGCCGCGCCGGCACAAGGGTACGGTCCGCCGGGATCGACGCCGGGCCCCGTGGTGTACGCGCCCCAACCGACGGGCTACGTGGGACCCGTCGAGATTTCGTCCTACGAAGAAGGCGCGCCGATCCCGAACGGCTATCACCCCGAGAGCCGCACGCGGACCGGACTCATCGTCGCCGGCTCCGTGACGTTCGGGACGATGTACCTGATCACGGCGCTCGTCGCGGCCGGCAACGCGGACGCGCACGAGCACGGGTCGAATCCCGCCGCCGCCCTCTGGATCCCGGCGGTCGGCCCGTTCATCCAGATGACGAACACCGACAGCTCCGTCGCCGGTGTGTTCCTCGCGATCGACGGCATCACGCAGGTCGCGGGGCTGACGATGTTGGTCGTCGGCCTGACGTCGCCGAAGACGGTGCTCGTCCGAAACGACTTCGGCAAGGTCCAGGTGCGCCCCGTGCCGGTCGTCACGGGCAACACGATGGGCGCCGGGCTCGCCGGCACGTTCTGACGCGCGGCCTTTCGAGCGTCGCGGAGGCGCTCAGGCCTTGCGGCGGCCGCTCGCGATACCGATGCGGAGCGTGAGCTCGAACGAGCCGTCGCTCCAATACGTGTCGATGGCGTCGCGGACGTAAGAGAGGCGATCGGCGACGTCGGGGACCGCGGCGAGCTCCATCGCCGCGAGATCGGGCAAGATCGCCAGGCGCGTCGCGGGATCGTCGAGCCAGTCGCGGCCGCTCACGAACGGCAGCGTGCGCGTGAGCACGTCGACCTCCACGTGCTCGAACCCCGCCGCTTCGAGCAGGCGCGCGACGAGCTCTTCGTTCGGCCGAGCGAGCGCGCCCGCGTCGATGCCGTCGAGCAGCTCCGGCGCCTCGCTCCGAAGCGCGGATTCGCGGAACAGATCGGCGAGCTCGACGAACGAATCGCGGAGGGCGACGGCGACGACGGCCTGCCCGCGCGGCGCGAGGAGGCGCGCGAGCTCGTCGAAGAGAGGCGGGAACGCCGGCGGCGGCAAGCGTGGATTCGTGACGAGCGCGTGAGAGAAGACGCGCGGCGGAAACGGCAAAGGGACGCCGTCGACGACGCGGTAGTCAGCTGTCCGTAGCCCCGCGGCGGTCGCCTTCGCGCGGGCGAGCGCGATCGCCGGCTCGGAGGAATCGCAACCGAACACGTGCGCGTTCGGCAGCTTC
>JBGAHN010000085.1:0-23369 GCA_044226145.1 Labilithrix sp.
CCGAGCTGCGTGCGGAGCGCGTCCATGAGCTGGTCGCCCTTGCTCTGGAGCTGGATCTCGACGCGGTGGTCGCGCGGGTTGATGACCTGCGGGTTGTTCTCGCTCGCGCGGAGCTTGACGTTCGCGACGCTCAGGACCTGCTCCTTGATGCGCGCGAGATCGGGCTCGACGTCGTAGCGCGCGGAGATCTTGTCGCCGCCGGCGCTGAACTTGACCTCCGTCGCGTGGGCGCCGGGCGGGCACGTCGCGGTGTCGACCGTCGCCGTGTCCGCCGTGAAGCAGAGCGCGTGCTTGAGCGACTCCTTCGTCGTCTCGTCGACCGTGCTGATCTCCTGGACGCGGACGAGGTAGCGCGAGTGGTGCGCCGGATCGGGATCCTGGACCTCGACGACGTCGGGCTCGGAGAACTGCCCGCTCGCGACGACGGCCTCGCGGACCCGGGAGGCGTCGATGCGCTGCTTGAAGGCGACCTCGATCTCCGTGCCGCCGCGGAAGTCCGTGCCGTAGTTCGGCCCGGGCCAGAAGAGCGACACGAGCGACGCCACCGTGAGCAGGAGGCTGAAGCCGATCCAGTATTTCCGGACGGCCATGAAGTCGTAAACTTTGCCTGGCTTGAAGAGCTCCATCGTCGTCTTCCCGTTCTAGAACTCTGCGCCGACGCTGAGCCGCTTGACCTTCGCTCCCCGCACCCACCAATCGAAGGCGAGGCGCGTGCAGAAGACGCCGGTGAAGAGGCTGGCGATGATGCCGATGATGAGCGTGATGGCGAAGCCCTTGACGGGCCCCGTGCCGTACTGCGCGAGGATCAGGCCGGAGATGAAGATCGTCACGTGGCCGTCGAGGATGGCCGTGAAGGCCTTGTCGTAGCCGGCGTCGACCGCGGCGCGCACGGTGCGTCCAGCGCGCAATTCCTCGCGGATGCGCTCGTTGATGAGCACGTTCGCGTCGACGGCCATACCGATCGTCAGCGCGAGCCCGGCGATGCCCGGGAGCGTGAGCGTGCCGCTGAACGACGCGAGGATCGCGAGCTGGATGAGGAGGTTGAAGAGCACCGCCGCGTCGGCGACGAAGCCCGACTTCCGGTAGTAGAAGAGCATGAACACGAGGACGAGGCCCGCGCCGGCCGCCGCACCGATGGCGCCCTTCGTGATCGCGTCGGTGCCGAGCGTCGGGCCGATGAGCGACTCGTTCGACGGCGTGATGGGCGCCGGGAGCGCGCCCGAGCGGAGGACCATCTCGAGCTTCTCGGCGTTCTTGAGCTGCGTGTCGGGATCGCCCGAGCCCATCGTGATGCTCGCGTGACCGCCGCCGATCCTCGCCTTGATGACGGGCGCGGAGTTGACGACGTCGTCGAGGATGATCGCGAAGCGGCGCTGCACGTTCGCGCCGGTGATCTCCTCGAACCGATCGGCGCCCGCGGGGCTGAAGGTGATCGCGACGTAGACCTCGGGGCGGCCGCTCTGGTTGTTGACGGCGCGCTGCGCGTCCGTGATGTACTCGCCGGTGACCTCGGCGCGCGCGAACAGGTAGAACGTGCGCCAGCCCTTCTCGACGAAATCGCCGGTCTCTTCGTCGGGCGTCTCGATCTTCTCGTAGCCGATGACGTGGTCGTCGGGGACGGGGAGCGTGGAGGTCCACTTCTTGAAGCGGTCGAGCGTGTCGTTCATCGACTCGTCGGGGCGCTTGTCGATCGTCGCGTAGTAGGTCTTGACGTTCTTGCCGGGGCCGTCGGGCGCCTGCTCCCACTGGATGGCGATGCCTTCGCCCGAGGGGACGTCCTTCGCCGGGACGTTGAAGAACGGCGTGCCGTCGTCGACCATCTTGAACTCGAGACGGGCCGTGCGACGGATGATCTCCTTGATCTCGTTGAAGGTCCTCTCGTCCTGGCCCGGGACCTCGACGATGATGTCTTCGTCGCGGGTCGTGACGCTCGCCTCGCGGAGGCCGAGCTCGTCGACGCGGCGGCCGACGGTCTCCTTCGCCTGCGCGACGGCCTTGTCGCGGAGCTGGGTCTCGACCTCGGAGCGGATCTTGAAGACGACCTCGCCGTTGTCACCCTTCGACTGCGAGAGCTCGGCGCCGAACTTCTTGAGGAAGCGTTCGTCGATGTACTTCGTGTCGCCGGGGTCGGAGAACTTCACGCGGAGGACGGCGGACTCGGGCGTCGAGATGCGGACCTTCTCGTCGAGCTTCGTGAGCTCCTCGCGCTTGAGCAAGCCTTCGCCGGAGTGGATCCCGTACGCGTTGGCCAGCTCGTGGCGCATGTCGTCGGCGAACTTGTCGCGCTTGTCGCGGATCGCCTCTTCGACTTCGACCGTGTAGACGAGGCGGAGGCCGCCTTGCAGGTCGAGGCCCTTGACGATGCCGAAGTCGATGCGGTCCTTCACGTACGTCGGGCACTTGATGCGCCCGTGGCTCAGGCCTTCGAACGTCGGCCAGAGCGCGATGAGGGAGCCGAAGAAGACGGCGACGACGAAGCCGACCTTCAGGCGCCACGCGCCGTCCATCACCGGCAGGGCCGAGATGAGCGCCCAGGGCACGACGAGCGCCGAGACGACGAGGCCCCAGAAGTTGTCCGCGTGGAAAAACAGGTAGGCCGCGACCGCAGCGGCGACGGCGACGAGGAGCGAGGTTCGACGGGACGAGCTCATGGATGTCGGGGGCTGGCTTTCGACGACGGACCCGCCCCGCGCACGACGCGCGAGGGCATCGGATGGGCGGGGTGGGCGCCTCGGATCATTTTTTCTCGGACGCCGATTTGAGGTCGCTCAGTTCCTTGTCCGTTTTCGACTTGTCGGAAACGATCTCGAAAGGAGAGACCGAGCTGGCGAGCACCTGGACCGTCGTGCCCGGCGCGATCTTCACCTTCGCGACGCGCTCTTCGAGCTCGACGAGCTCGCCGATGAGGCCCGACGTCGTGACGACGCGGTCGCCCTTCTTGAGCTTCGAGCGCTGCTCTTGCTCTTTCTTCTGACGCCGGAAGCTCAGGAACAAAAACGGCACCAAGATGAGGAACGGCAGGAACATCATCAAGGTGTTCGGTGCCTGCGGCGGGGGGCCGTTCGGGGACGGCGCGGATTCTTGGGCGGTCCCGGGGGTTCCGGCCTTGGGTCCGACGCCTTCTTGGAGCATGGAAAGGGACATGGTTCTTTCGGCGATTCCGGTGCTTTTGCGAGCAAATGCGCGAAACTGCGGAGGCAGAATGGCGCGCGTGACGGGGAATTAGTCGAAAGGCCAGAGGCGGTCAACGCATCCGTCGATCGTCCTTGGCGCAGCGAAACCCGACGTTCGGTCCGGCTTCGCGCATCGATCCCCAGTTGCGGGACGTCGTGCGGGCGCGCGAGGGCGGCGAGAGGAAACCTCCGCCACGGAGGACGTGGCTCGCGCCGGCGCGCGGCGAGACGTCGGACGCGCGCTCGGCGTACCAGTCGGCGACCCACTCTTCGACGTTGCCGCTCATGTCGAGGGCGCCGAACGGGCTCGCGCCGAGGGGGCTCGACCCGACGCGCTTCGGGGCACGGCCGGCGCAGCTTCGTTGCGAGTGCTCGCGGACGAGCGTGATGGAAAGGCGGCAGCTCGTCCGCGTGCCACCCCACGGGTAGATGGCGCCGGACGTGCCGCGCGCCGCGAGCTCCCACTCGACCTCGCGCGGGAGGCGCTTGTGGGCGAAGGCGCAGTAGGCGTCCGCGGACGACCACGGGACGCACGAGACCGGAAGGCGCGGATCGCCTGCGTCGTAGGTGCACGACAGGCTCGTCTTCGGGGGGCGCGGGCAGGCGCCGCGGTCGACGCAGGTTCGGTAGTCGCCGACGGTGACCTCCGTGCGATCGATCCAGAACGAGCCGACGTTCACCGAGCGCGCCGGGCGTTCGTTCGCGGGCGCGGATTCGTCGGACGAGCCCATCGTGAAGCGCGCGCCGGGGACGTGGACCATGCCGTCGCGGACGACGACGTTCGCGCGGGACGGAGGAGGCAGGGCGGGCGACGGGGGCGTGGTGGCCTCTTCGTCGTCTTCGTCTTGATCGGTGTGCTCGGGCGAGGGCCACGCGTCGACGGGCGCCTCACCGGGCTCGGTGCGCGGTTCGGCGTGCGCCAAGGAGCCGCGCGGGGACGGCGCGAGGAGCAGGACGCAAGCCCCGGAGATCGAGGCGACGGCGAGAGCACGAACGTAACGCTTCCGATGCACGATGACGACCCGAACCGGCAGGAGACCTCAGCGAGAATCGGTGTACCTCACGCACACGCCGGCCGCGTGCGCGCGCGAATAGCCGATGTCGATGAACACGCGCGCGACGGCGTCGCAGCCGAGGCGCGCGGCTTTGTCGGTGAGCGCCTGCGTGACGTCCTCGGCCGTCGCGTCGCTGCCGAAGCCGACCGCCTGGACGATCGCGATCTCGCTGTAGGGACGCGTCGGGCCGGGTTGGTCGGCCAGGTAGATCACCGCGGAGGGGCGGGACGACGCGGGCGCGCGGAGGAGGAAGACGTTCGTGTCGGTGTGTCCGCAGCCGATGGCCGCGAGCACGAGGGCGCCGGTGAAGGCCGCGAGCCACCGCTTGCGCGCGCTCATCCGGCAGAATCCTTCGCGGCGCGCGCGGGCGGAGAGATCCGGGACGCGGAAGAAGGTGTCAACGACGGTGCGGGCTCCGGTGGCGACGACTCTTCGTCCGTGGCGTCGGGCGGCGCGGGTTCGGCGGGTGGTGCCGGCTCGGTGAGGGGGGCCGGCGGCGGGGGAGCGTTCGGAGAGGCCGCGCGGTAGGCGTGCCCGAACACGGAGACCAGCACTTGCTCTTCCGTCGTGTTGTACATGCGCGTGCCGGCGCACGTCGCCCCCATGCCGCAGGCGTAATAGAAGGTCTCGAGGCGCGGGCGGCCGACCAAGTCGAAGCGCGCGCGAATGCCCTCGATGACCGCGACGTCGCCGCCGATTTCGGCGACCTTCCGGACGAACTGCGGGACGAGCACGTCGACCGTGCCTTCGCTCTGCAGCGCGTGCACTTCGACGACGCCGAGATCGATCGCGCCGGGCGGCGGCTGCCCCATCGCGTAGACCGCGACGGGTCCGTCGTAGGACGGGAACTGGACCGGGCCCGTGCGGACGGCGCTCCCCCCGACGGACGAGCAGCCCACGGCGGAGACGGCGACGATCGGCAGCGCCGCGACGGATGCCCGCACGACGAGCACGCGCACACGTCCGCCAACCGCGCGGACGACGCGAGCAAAAGCCGAGCCGGAGGCGAGCGCCGTGGGCATCGACGAAAGAATGGATTCGGAGGCCGCGGCTGGCAACGACAAAGCGGGCCCGGCCGAGCCAGGACGCGAGCCCCGGACCCGAGCCGAGACCGGAACGTCAGAGCAGGTTCGCGGCGATTTCGGCGAGCTCGCTCCGTTCGCCACGGGAGAGGACGATGTGAGCTGCGACGCGTTCGCCGCGGAAGCGATCGGCCGCGACGGAGAGGCCGTTGGACGCGCTGTCGACGTACGGGTTGTCGATCTGCCCCGGATCGCCCGTGAGCACGATCTTCGTCCCGTCGCCGGAGCGCGTGATGATCGTCTTGACCTCGTGCGGCGTGAGGTTCTGCGCCTCGTCGACGATGATGTACTGCTGCGGGAGCGAGCGGCCGCGGATGTACGTGAGCGGCTCGACCTGGAGCTGGCCGCTCTCGAGGAGCTCGGCGTAGGCGCGCGGGCCCTTCTTCGTGCCGCTCGAGAAGAGGAACTCGAGGTTGTCGAAGATGGGCTGCATCCACGGGTTCAGCTTCTCGTCGACGTCGCCGGGCAGAAAGCCGATGTCGCGACCGAGCGGCATGACGGGGCGCGACACGAGCATGCGCGTGTAGAGGCCGTCTTCGACGGTGCGCTTGAGCCCCGCGGCGAGCGCGAGGAGCGTCTTGCCCGTGCCCGCCTTGCCGACGAGCGTGACGAGGCGGATGTTCTCGTCGAGGAGCAGGTCGAGCGCGTGGCTCTGCTCCTTGTTGCGCGGGCGCACCCCCATGACGCCTTCGCGCGGCGTGCGGAGGCTCACGACCTCGCGCTTGGCGGCGTCGAAGCGACCGAGCGCGGTGTGCGACGGGTTCGAGCGATCGCGGAGCAGGACGGAGACGTTCGCGCGGAGGACGGGGCGTGGCGGTGCGTCGGCGAGCGACGACAGCGACGCCGTGCTCGCGCGTTCGACCTTCTCACCACGCTCCGGCTGGATGAGGTGCGCGGCCGGCGCGAAGTGCCCCTCTTGGAAGAAGGCGTCGATCTCGTCCGCCGAGACCTCGAGCTCGACGATGCCGGTGTCGAGATCCTGCGTCTCGACGCGCTGGTTTTCGTACGTCTCCGCGACCATCCCGAGCGCGTCGGCCCGGATGCGGAGGTTCGTGTCCATCGTGACGAAGACCGTGGGGCGCCCGCCGTCTTGCTCGCGCACCTCGAAGGCGGTCTGCAGGATGGCCGCGTCCATCGCCGTCTTGTCGATGGCGCTCGGGAGCTCCGGACGGCTCGAGGGGACCTGGACCTTCAGGAACCCGCCCGACGCGAGCGTGACGCCGCGCGAGAGCGATCCACCCGACTCACGGAGATCGTCGAGCAGGCGCACGACCTGGCGGGCGTTGCGGCCGCGCTCCGATCCTTCGCGCTTGAACTGATCGACCTCTTCGATGACGTAGATCGGAATGATGACGTTGTTGTCGTCGAACCGAAAAATCGCGTGCGGATCGTGCAGAAGGATGTTCGTGTCGAGGACGTAGTTCTTCTTCATGCGCGCGGTTTCCAGGGACCTTGCCGTACCCTTCCGCGCTCCGCCTGGCAAGGAAAACAGGCGGGGCGCAAAACCGGCGGTCGAGCGCCCGCCTTCGTCTATCGTTCGGCGCGCCATGGCCCCTCCGACGCGCCCGCGTTCGACGCCGCCTCCCGGCTCGCCGAGGACCGAGATCGAGACCTCCGCTCCGTCGGGGTGGAGGTCGTCGTCGATCGGCGCGGACGAGCGGGCGCGGGACCTCGCGCGGTGGGAGCATGCCCTCGCCGAAGCGACGCGAAACGTCCGGATTTTGCCGGCGGTCGCCCCGACGAACGCCGAGGTCGAGCGACGGCGCCTCGTCGCCGCCTTCGAGCGCGGCGTCCCCTCGAACCCTCGGTGGACGTACGCGCGCGTCGATCTCGGCCGGTGGCGCCAGGCCCTCCACGCGATGGCCGACGAGCTCGCGGACGACGACCACCCGCTCGCCCCTCTCTTCGCGGCGCGCGCGCGGGAGCTCGAGCTCGAGGCCCGCGTCGCGGAGGCCGCCGGGACGTCGATGCTCGGCGAGCTCGCGGCGGCGCGCTTTCGTTCGGTCGACGCGCGAACGGCGCACGTGGCACGCGAGGTCGCGCGGGCGTGGGTGTCCGAAGGCGAAGAGCAGGCACCGGCGGAGTGGCTCGAGAGCGACGCGGAGGTCGAAGGGTCGCTCGTGTCGCGCATGCGGGAAGAGGTCGGGGCGCGCCGCTGGCCGTTCGCGGTCGTCGTGGCGCCGTCGTTGGTCGCGCTCGCCGCGACGGGCGATCGGCAGATCTTCGTGGCGGCGGGGCGGCGCGTGACGAAGGAGGACGTCGAGCGGACCCTGCTGCACGAGCTCGAGGGACACGCGCGACCCCGGGTGCGCGCCGCGGCGTCGACGCTCGGGATCTTGCGCTCCGGCACGGCCCGCGGCGTCGACGATCAAGAAGGGCTCGCGCTCGCGCTCGAGGAGCGGCACGCGTTCCTCTCACCGCGACGGCGACGCGAGCTCGGCGCGCGGCACGTCACCGTCGCCGCGATGGATGACGGGGCGACGTTCGCCGAGGCCGTGCTCGCCCTCCAAAAAATCCACGGGTGGCGGGTGGCCGACGCCGTGCGCATCGCCGAACGGGTCTACCGAGGCAGCCCCGGAACGGGCGCGGGCCTCGGGCGCGAGCGCATCTACATCGAAGCGTTCGTGCGCGTGCGCGAGGCGATCCAGAACGATCCGTCCGTCGAAGACGTGCTCGCGAGCGGCCAAGTCGGGCTCGACGCGGTCCACGTCCTCGCGGCGATCGTCGGGGCAGCGTCGAAGCCGCGCGCGGTGGCGCCGTAGCCGATCACGCGCGCGTACCGATTCCAGAGGTTCCAGAACAGCCAGCTCCCGCCACCCTTCCCTTGGGCCACGACCGGCAGGCGATCGTAGACGGCCGCCGTCGCTTCGTTCTGGGGCGTCACGGTCACGCCGTCGAGCGTCGTGCTCGGCTGGCCGGGGCCCCAATTCGAGGCGGTCCACCCGTCCGCGGCGATGGCGTCGAGCGCCGTCCGAAACGCCAGCCCGAGGCAATCGACCTGCTTGTCGAAGCCGCCGAACGCCGGCTCGCAGCGCCCGCCTTGGTAGCAGCCGCAGCCGAAGACGTACTCGACGCGCTCGGGGGGGAACGGATAGGTCTCGGCGCTCAAGAGCCCTTGGCTCACCTGCGCGAACACGGCGAACACGAGCGGATGAAGGCGGTATTTCTCGGCGGCGGCGACGACCGCGTCCGTCGCCGAGAAGCCGCCCGAGCGGTACGTCGCGAGGAAGCTTGCGTGGCCGTAGAGCGTCGGATCGCCGCGAAACAGACGGTCGACGGCCTCGCGCGAGGTTCCTTCGGAGTCCGTCAAGGCTTGCGTCGCGACGAGATCGTTCGGATCGAACGTCGCGCCGCGCACGCTCTCGAGATCGCTCGCGTCCAAGAAGGTCGACGGCGGATCGTCCGAGCAGCTCGCCGACGCGAACACGGACCCGACGAGGGACGCGACGCCCCACGCACGCACCCCACGCCACGCACGCGCCGCACGCGTCGAGGGTTCCGACGTCGGGCTCCGAAACCTCGGGGTTTCGCGCCGAAAACGGCACGCGCGCATGAGGATTACTTTACACGAACCGGCACCACACTCCACGACACGCCGCCACGATTGTCGTGAACGACGGCCCAGAGGTGGCCTTCGCCCGGCTCTTCGAACGGCCGGAACGTGACTTCGCTGCCCGAAACGCGCCCCGAGCGCGTGTCGAAGAGGAGCCGCGCCTCGTCCTGGAGAGCGCCGCGGTCGGAATAATAGTCCACCCAGATTTGTTCGCGGGCGCCCTCGTTGCCGGGGGTCGCGTTGTCTTCCCAGCTCGCCTCCGGGACGCGGACGTCGAACTTCACGCCCTTGCACTCTTCGAGCCTCCCCGTCGTGCAACGGTCGAGGGTGACGCCCACGGCCGGATCGATCGGCTGACCGTCGAGCGTGACGGCGTCGATGACCGGGTTCGTGTTGACGCGATCGGCGTACGAATAGACGCGCGAAATGCCGATGACGTAGTCGCTCGCCGGCAGTGGATTGCCGTTCTCGTCGGCGCAAAGGATCGGGAGCTGCTGCGGTCCCTTCGCGGCGTCGAGCGAGCCGAGGACGACGCGCCCCGCGCACGCGACGTTGAAGACGAAGACCACGCCGTACGGCGGGACGCCCGAGCGCTCTTGGACGGCGTCGTCCGGCATGCGGAACGAGAACGTCGGCCCTTCGACGAGCTGCGCGGTCAGATCCAACCCCGGCGGGAGCCCTCCGAGCCCTCCGCCGTCGCCACCGGTCGTCCCCGACGGCGCCCCCGCGTCGGATCCATCGGTCGCGCCCACGGTCGCAGGTCCGGCCGGGAAAAGACGCGCCGTGCCGCCGCCGCTCAGCGCGGCGAAGCACAGGTAGTAGAGATCGTCGCGCGGGTTCAGGCACGCGACGGGGATCCAATAGAGCTTGAGCGGGCGCGGACGATCCTTGCGCGCGTCCGTCGTCAGGCCTTCGAGCGTGACGACTTCGCCGGGCTTCGCGTACGGCTTGTCGGCGCGCACGGCGAAGAGGCGGACGCTGTCGACGCGGCTCGCCGGATCGAACCCCTCCCCCGCGCACGCAGCGAGCGTGGCCGCACCGGCGAGGACCGTCACGAAAGAGCCGAGGACGAGGGAAGCGATCCGCATGCTCAGAGCTCCACGCGCAGGCCGAGGCTCGGCAGGATGGGAATACCGGTCGCGTTCGCGCGCAACGTCGAGTTGTAGTTGTAGCTCACGCCCTCGACGTTGCCGTGGTTGTAGACGTTGTAGATGTCGAGGTACGCGCTGATGCGTCCCCAGCCGTACGTCCAGGTCTTGTCGACGCGGACGTCGAGCTGGTGGAACGCGGGGTTGCGCTCGCTGAACGGCGGGAACGACGTGATGGGGATGTACGACCCCGCGGTCGCGTCGTAGAAGCCGTACATCTGCGGCGTCTGCATGCTGCCCGACACGTACCGGAAGCGGCCGCCGATCTCCCAGCCGCGGCCCAGGCGGTAGCTGCCCACCGCCGTGAGGATGTGGGTTTGGTCGTACGCGAACAGGTGCTCCGGCTCGTTGGGCGCGTCGCGGCGGACGCTCCGCGAGAGCGTGTACGCCACGAACCCGAAGAACCGCGCCGCCGGCTTGTAGCGGAGCAGCGTCTCGAGGCCGTACGCGCGGCCTTGCCCGACGTTGCCGAGCCCCTGGACGACGAGCCCGTCGTACTGGCGGTAGAAGCCTTCGACGGACGCCTCGAGCTGGCGCGTGAACTCTTGCTCGACGCCGAGGCCGTAGTGGTTGGCGATGTTCGAGCGGAGCCCGGGCATGCCGAACACGGCGTTCGTCTCTTGCGGCTGCGGCGGCTGCGCGAAGCGACCGATGCCGCCCTTGAGCGTCGTCCGCGGGAAGCCCTTCGTCAGATCCTGGCGCGCCATGACGCGCGGCTGCAGGTCCCAGCTCTTCGTGTCCTTCGCGTAGTCGAGGCGGACGCCCGGGACGATGCGCGTTCCGGAGAAAGGCGTGAGCTCGACTTCGTCGTAGATCGCGGGGCGGTAGACCGTGTCGTCGTCGCTGACGTGGAGCGGAGGACGCGCGCCGAACGGCCCCGACGGAGGCTCGCCGGGGCGGGGCGGCGGGGGGAGCCGCACGTCGACGGTGTACGGCACGTACTGGATGTCGAAGCCGATGTTGTTGCGGAACCCGCGCGCGATCTTCTGCGAGAGCTCGGCGCGCGGCTGGATCGGGTACGACGAGAGGACGAAGTAGTTGTCGCCGACGGAGAAATCGAGCGCGTCTTTGCCGACGGCCGCCGTCAATCGAAGCTCGGTGTCGTCGCTCAGCTTCCCGATGTAGCGCGCCTGGAACCGGTAGAACGCCGTGCCGAGTGTGATGTTGCCGCCGAGCCCGGGGTTCGACGCGTTGACGCTCTTGATGAGGAGCGCGAGGCGGTCGTCGGAGCCGAAGAAGAAGAAGCGGAGGTTGTGCTTCCCCTTGTCCCAGCTCTTTTGGAGCATGGCCTGGTAGTCGTAATAGACGGGCGCGGTCGAGACGCCGGCGCCGGCCGCTTCGAGCGCCGGCTTGAGCCACGTGTCGACGTACGAGCGGCGGCCCGCGATGGCGAACTTCCAGCCGCTGTCGCCGATGGGGCCTTGCGCGAGCACGCGCGCGTCGATGAGATCCGCCTGCGCGAGGCCGTGGATCTTCTTGTCCTTGCGGACCTCCGGCTCGTGCACGCCGACGTCGACGATCGCGCCGGTGACGCGCCCGTAGTACGCGCTGAAGTTGCCCGGGTAGAAGTCGATCTTGTCGAGCATCTCCGTGGGGATGACGCTCGAGAGGCCGCCGAAGTGGTAGACGATCGGGACGAGCGTCCCGTCGACGTAGACGTTGGTTTCGTTCGGCGCGGCGCCGCGGACGATGAGCACGCCGAGGATGCCCGGCGGACGCGCGACGCCCGGCAGGTTCTGGAGCGCACGGAGCGCGTCGCCGTTCGTGCCCGGGATGCGGGAGAGCTCGCGCTGCTCGAGCGTCCGCTTCGTCACCTCGCGCGGGGGGCGGACGCCGCGCACTTCGACCTCTTCGATCTCCTCGCCGGCGATCGGCGGCGGGGGCGGCGCCTGCTCTTTCGAGAGGCGGACGTCGATCGTCGCCTCCTCGCCCGGGTCGAGCGGCTGATCGTAGCTCTGCGCGACGTACCCCGGCGATGCGACCGTCACGCGGTACGTCCCGGCGGGCACCCCTTCGATGTGCCACGTGCCATCCGCCGCGGAGATCGCCTCGAAGCTCGCGCCACCTTCGGCGGACACCGAGACGCGGACGCCCCCGAGCGGCGCGTCCTTGAGCTGCGAGGTCACGCGACCGACGAGCCGCGACGCGGGCGGCGCGAACTCGTACTCTCGACCGTCGCTTTTCGCACCGCACCCGTCGCGTCGATCTCGAGGACGAGCACGACCGTGACGACGTCGCGCACCTTGTCTTTGATCGCCTGCTCCGGGTACGCCGCGCCCTCGTCCTTCTTCAAGACGGGCGGTGTGATCGCGGGCGCCGCGGGCGGCGACGGTCGAGCTTCCTCGCCGCCTTCTTCGGGCGGCGGCGGCGCGGCGACGGCGGTCCCGGACGTCTGCGCGTTCGCGCGCGATGCCCACAACGAAAGCACGGCGATCCCGACGGCACCGAGTCGTTTCCGGCCGAACTTCTCGTCCACGTAGCGACGCACCTCGGATCCCATGCGATGCGGGGCGCAACCTAACATACTTTCCACGACGCCGCGGACGAGATACAGCGCCGGCGCCGTTCTCGTTCGACCCAAGGCCGCTCCGTCGCGCGCCCTCGCTCCGTCACCCGGTGATGGCGCGCGTGGCGTCTCGATCGGACGGCGCCACGCCGAGTCATCGTGTTCCGCCCCCTCGTCTCGATCTTGCGTCGCCTCGATCCCGCGCTCTACGCGGCGTGGGCCGCCGTGCAAACGATCGCCTCCGCGCGCTCCTTCTACGGCTACATGCTCAAGCAGACGGGCGGCGAGTGGAGCGCGCCGCTCGACGACGTCTTCATCCATTTCGACTACGCGCGATCGACCGCGCTCGGGCACCCGTTCGAGTGGACCGTGGGCAACGGCTACTCGTCGGGCAACACGAGCCTCAGCTACCCGTTCGTGCTCGCCGCGGGGTGGCTCGCCGGCTTCCGCGAGTCGAGCCTCGTCGTCTGGGCCGGCATCGTCGCCGCCGTCTCGACGTTCGCGCTCTTGCTCGGCGTGCGCCGGATCTTCATCGAAGACGAGCGCGACGACGCGGGGCGGCTCGCGTCGTACCTCTTGCCTCCCGTGTTCCTCGGCGTCGGCGCGCTGTCGTGGTCGCTCTGGAGCGGCATGGAGGTCGCCTACTTCCTCGCGACGTGGACGCTCTCGCTCGTCGCGTGGTGGAAGCTCGAACGGACCACCGAGCCGCGCCGGCTCCGCACGCAAGCGTGGCTCTTCGGCGCGACGGGTGCGCTCCTCGTCTTGACGCGCCCCGAGGGCGCCATGTCCGTCGCCATCTTCGGGCTCGCCGCGGCCATCCACCATCGCCGCGCCGGCCTCCGCGCCGCCGCCGGTCTCCTCGTGCGCGCGGGCGTGCCCGGGGTCGCCGCGCTCGCGGCGCAGTCGATCGCGAACAAGGTCTTCACGGGCGAATGGAGCGCGAACGGCGCCATCGTGAAGCTCGCGATCAACAACCCGTACATGACGGCGGACGACAAGCTTGCAGACTACACGTTCAACCTGCGCTACGCCGCCGTCCGCAACCTCGACTACCACTTCGCCTCGCCCGAAGGAGAGCACCTCGCGCGCTGGATCGAGCCCGCGCAAGGGGGCGCTTTCGGCCGGCTCTTCGCGCACCTCGCCCACGACGCCTGGTGGGCCGGCGTCTTGCCGCTGCTGCTCGCGCTCCTCCCCCTCGCCTTCGCGCGCACGCGGCGCATCGGCGTCCTCTTGTGGGCGCAGATCGTCGCGTGGATCGTGGTCGTCGCGTTCAACGGCCAGGTCCGCTGGCAGAACGAGCGCTACGTCATGCCGGCGGTCGCGTGGCTCCTCGTGCTCGCCACGCTCGGCGTCGCCGTCGCGCTCCGACGGCACCAGCGTCCCCATGGTCGCGGCGGGCCGCTCCGCGCGTCGTGGCCCGTGACGATCGCGATCGGCGCCGTCGTGGTCTCGACGATCGGCGTGCTCGCGCACGATCACGGCGCGTTCAAGACCTTCCGCTTCCTCTTCTTCGGGATCGTCGGCGGTGGGCTCCTCGGGATGGTCCTCCACTTCCGCGCCACGCGCGCCGCGCTCGTCGTGCTCGCGGTGCTCTTCGCTTACGATCACCAGATCCCGAAGATGCGCGACCAGCGTTGGTTCTTCGGCCGCGCGTCGCGCAACATCCGCGATCAGCACACGACCCTCGGCCGCGCGCTCCGCGAGCTCGAGCCCAAGCGCGTCCTCGTCGGCGACGCGGGCGCCATCCTCTACGAGTCCGAGCTCCCCGGCCTCGACATCATCGGGCTCGGCGGCTACCACAAGCTGCCCTTCGCGCGCGCGGGCGTGCACGGCTTGCCCGCGAGCATCGAGCTCATCGAGCGCATACGCCCCTCCGACCGCCCGGACGTCCTGGCGATCTTCCCCACGTGGTGGGGCGTCTTGCCGACGTGGTTCTCGAGCGGCCTGCTCCTCCGCTTCCCGGTCGAAGGCAACGTCATCTGCGGCGGCTACGAGCAGAACGTCTACCGCGCCGATTGGCACCTGCTCGGCACGGGCGAGCGCATGCGCCTCGAGCCGCCCGACGGCACGACGCTCCGGATGGAGATCGACGTCGCCGATCTCGTCAGCGAAAAGGAGAGCGGCTACGCGTTCGACCGCCCCGCGAACGGGTGGACCGACATGCGCATCTTGCCCGATCCGAGCGATCCCGCCCGCGATCTGTTCGACGCCGGACGCCGCATCGCCGTCGGCCGCGGCGAGCACTTCACGATGCGCGACGTCGACGCGAACCAGGACGCCCACCTCGTCGTGCGGAGCGCGCCGGAGTCCGCCACGAGCGTGCG
The DNA here is from genome assembly GCA_044226145.1 of Labilithrix sp. Taxonomy (GTDB): domain Bacteria; phylum Myxococcota_A; class Polyangia; order Polyangiales; family Polyangiaceae; genus Labilithrix. Next base: position 14,842 of record JBGAHN010000085.1, read on the forward strand.
CGTCCTCATCGACGGCGACGACGCGGGCGCGATCCCGTTCGAGCGCACGGGCGGGTGGGTCGAGCAGAGGATCACGCTCCCGAAAGAGCGCGTTCGACCCAGCGCGCGCGTCGAGCTCCGGAACGAAGGCCCCGGCGATTTTCTCGACTACCACGCGTACGTGCTGCAATGACGTTCGCCGGCAAGCTCGCGGCGCTCGCCGGCGCGTGGGGCGTGCCGTCCGACGGCGTCGCGGCGTGCGCGCTCGGCCTCGCGCTCGTGGCGCTCGTCACGACGAAGACGACCTACGGCCGCTGGCTCCTCGGCGAAGGAGGCCTCGTCGAGACGCGCCCGTTCCTCTGGGCGACGGCCTTCGCCAGCGCCCTCGTCTCGCTCCTCTGGATCGCCCACTACCTGCGCGGCGGCCCCCGCATCGTCGACGCGACGACCTATTTCCTCCAAGGACGCGCGCTCTCGCACGGCGCGCTCTCGTGGCCCGTCCTCGAGCCGACCGCGAGCTTCCGCGGACGATTCCTCGACTACCTCCCCGGCACCGCGACGGATCCCGGCACGCTCGCCGGCATCTTTCCCCCCGGCTACCCGCTGCTCTTGGCGTTCGGCTTCTCCGTCCACGCGCCGATGATCGTCGGCCCGTTGATCGCCGCCGCGCTCGTCTTCGCCACCTACCGGCTCGCGACGACCCTCGCGCGCCTCCGCGGCGAGACCGACCTCGTCGAGCCCGTCGGACGCACCGCCGCGCTCCTCTCCTTCGCCTGCGCGGCGCTCCGCTACCACACGGCCGACACGATGTCCCACGGCGCGACCGCGCTCTTCGTCGTGCTCGCCTTCGACGCCGCCCTCCGTGGCCGCGCATGGATCTTCGGCCTCGCGATCGGCGCTGCCATCGCCACGCGCCCCGTCTCCGCGATGCCCGTCGCGCTCATTGGCCTGGCCGTCCTCGTTCTCCGCGGAGGCCATGCCCAAGCCGGCCACGCCCACGACCGGCGCGGGCGTCTCCGTGATGCGTTCGCGATCGCCGTCGGCATGCTCCCCGGCGTCGCGCTGCTCCTCGCCTCCCAAAAGGCCGCGACGGGTGCGTGGCTCGCGTCCACCCAACGCATGTATTATGCATTGAGCGACGGCCCACCCGATTGCTTCCGCTGGGGCATGGGCGCCAACGTCGGCTGCCTGTACGAGCACGGCGAGTTCGTCCGCGCGCGCCTGTCGAACGGCTACGGCGTCGTCGCGATGCTCGGCACGACCCTCCGTCGCCTCCGCATGCACGCGATGGACGTCGCGAACTTCGAGCCGCTCGTCGTCGTCGCGCTCCTGCCCGCGTTCGCGCGATCGACGGCTCGTTCGACCCCCCGCGGCCCATCGCAGCGCGGCCCATCGCAGCGCGGCCCGTCGCGACCGGAGCGCTTCGCCGTGGCGCTCGTGCTCCTCCACGTCGCCGCCTACGCGCCGTTCTATTTCGACGGCAATTACCCGGGCGGAGGCGCGCGCTTCTTCGCCGACGTCCTGCCCGTCGAGCACGCGCTCCTGGCGCTCGCCCTCACGCTCGGGCTCCCCGCGACGGCATCGACGCGCCCACCGATCGCGTCCTCGCCGCCGTCCTCACCGTCGCCCGCACGGTCGCGGCTCTTCTCCGCGCGCGCGTGGCTCCTGCTCGGCCTGGCCTTCGCCGGGTTCGCCGTCCACGCGTCGTTCGACCACGTGCAGCTCGCCGAGCGCGACGGCGGCCTTCCGATGTTCGAGCCCGATCGCCTCGCGCGCGCAAAGATCGACCGCGGGCTCGTGTTCGTCGACACCGATCACGGGTTCGCGCTCGGCCACGATCCGTTCGCCTCCCCGGCGCGCGGGATCTTCGTGGCCCGTCGGCGCGGCGATGCCCGCGATCGGATGTTGTACGAGCATCTCGGGAAACCTCCCACCTACATCTACCAGTTCGAGATCCCGCAAAGACCGGGAGCCCCCACCGCCGCATCGACGCCTCCGACGGCACGCGTGAACGTCGTGCCGTGGGTGCCGCCGGCGCTCGACCGCACGGCCCATTTCGAAGCCGAAACCGAGTGGCCCGCCCGCGCTCAATCCGGCGGTTTCGCGGCTCCCGCGTTCGTCGACACCTGCGCGTCCGCCGCGCGCGCCCTCGTCCTCACGCCGACGCCCGAGACACCGGCCCAAACGCCGACGGCCCCCTCGACGCCAACGCCAACGCCGCCTGGAGCGTCGACGCTTCCCCCGACGACGGCCACGGCGGCGTTCGAAATCCCCGTCGACGTCGCTGGCACCTACCGCATCGAGCCGCGCATCGTCGCCGGCGCGCACCTCCCCTTCACCGAGGGGCTCGGAGCCGCGCCCGCCGAGGCCATCCACGGCGAGCTCTCCATCGAAGGAGCCCCCGAAGGCCCACGGTGGACGTGGTTCGGCGGCGCTTCCGGCTGCGTCGCGCTCGAACCGCGAACGATGGTTCTCACTCCGCCCAAGGCCGTGTTCGCCGTCCGTGCGGAAAATGGCCCCGTCGCGATCGACGAAATCACCACGACGAAGCTCGATTGAGGCGACGCCCGCGGACGCATGAAAGCGACGCCCGCGGGCACAAAACGAACGCAAAACGAACCTCGCGGATCGCATGCGCATCGCATGCGCGCGAACGGCCCACGGCCCGGCCATCGAAAAACGTGAATTTCTTTCCGGGGTTCTTGTTGACGATCCGGCGAAACGCCGCTTCCATGACCCTAGGCGTCGAAAAACGCCTCGACCTCTCGTGACGAAGGCCGGCGGGGACATCGTCGTAACAGCGTTCTCCCCGAGGGCGGTCGCCACGGAACCGACCGAGAACCGTGCCCAAAACGGCAATTGGGAGTCAGCGAGATGACGAAGAGTGAACTCATCGACGCGATGGCGACGCGCAGTCAGCTCACGAAGGCGCGCGCAGAGCTCGTGGTGAACTGCGTCTTCGACGCGATGACCGAGGCTCTCCAACAAGGAGAGGGCATCGAGATCCGCGGATTCGGAAGCTTCACCGTGAGGCCGTACAAGGCCTACTCGGGACGCAACCCACGCACCGGCGCGCCCGTCCCCGTGCCGCCGAAGCGCCTGCCGTTCTTCAAGGTCGGCAAGGAGCTCCGCGAGCTCGTCAACGACAGCCGCCTCACACACGCGACGATCACCGGCGGCGACGACAAGGACGACTGAGTCCGACGACGCGTCCCGCGCGCCCCCGGAAGGTGTGGCGGCGCGCGCGTTTTGGACGCCTCTCGAACCGCGTCGGTCGGCTATAAGCGGGGCGCCCATGCCCACGTTCGCCCCCGTCTCCGAGCAGATGGCCGTGCTCCTGCGCGGCGCCGTCGATCTCCACGTCGTTTCCGAGCTCGAAGAGCGCCTCGAAGAGTCCCGGCGCACGGGACGGCCGCTCCGCGTGAAGGCCGGGTTCGACCCGACGCGCCCCGATTTGCACCTCGGGCACGCGGTCCTGCTCGCGAAGATGCGCCAGTTCCAGGACCTCGGGCACCAGGCGATCCTGCTCGTGGGCGAGTTCACGGCGATGGTCGGCGATCCGACAGGCAAGAACGACGCGCGCCCGCGCCTCTCGCGCGAAGCGGTGCGCGAGGCCGCGACGTCCTACACCGACCAGGCCTTCAAGATCCTCGACCGTGAGCGGACCGAGATCCGCACGAACGCCGAGTGGCTCGACGCGCTCTCGCCGGTCGACGTCGTCGAGCTCATGGCGAAGACGACGGTGTCGCGCATGCTCGAGCGCAAGGACTTCGCCCAGCGCTTCGAGGACGGCCGCCCGATCTACCAGCACGAGTTCCTCTACCCGCTCCTCCAGGGTTACGACTCGGTCGCGCTCGAGAACGACATCGAGCTCGGCGGCACCGATCAGCTCTTCAACCTGCTGGTCGGCCGCGACTTGATGAGCAAATACGGCAAGCGCCCGCAGCTCGTGCTGACGACGCCGCTGCTCGAAGGCATCGACGCGAAGATGCAGAACGGCGTCGTCACGGGCGCGAAGATGTCGAAGAGCGCGGACAACTACATCGGCCTGACGGAGCCGCCGGTCACGATGTTCCGCAAGGTGATGCAGATCGACGACGACGTCATCTTCCGATACTTCGAGCTCCTCTCGACGCTCTCGAACGAGCGGCTCGCCGAGCTGAAGAAAGAGCGCGCCGAGGGGCGCGATCCACGGGAAATCAAGGCCCTCTTCGGTCGCGAGATCGTCGGGAGGTTCCACGGCGAGGAGGCCGCGCGGACCGCGGAGGCCGAGTTCAAGAGCGTCTACGGCGGCGACGCGATCCCCGACGACGTGCCCACCGTCGAGGTCGCGACGGACGGCGAGACGCTCTGGATCGCCAAGGCGCTGTCGAGCGCGGGCCTCGTGAAGTCGACGGGCGAAGGCAAGCGCCTCGTGGAGCAGGGCGGCGTCGAGATCGATCGCGTGCGCGTGACCGACGGCCAGTTCCAGCTCGCGCGCGGCAAGCGCTACCTCCTGCGCGTCGGCTCGAAGAACCGGCGCTTCGCGTACGTCGTGGTCGCTCCGTGAACGTCGCGCGGGCGGCCCTGGGGGCGGCGCTCGGCCTCCTGGCTTGCGGTGCGCCGCCTCCCGAAATGCCGGCCCGGCCCCACGAGGTCCTGCGCTTGGAGAGCGCGTGTGGGCTCGCGCCGGCCGCCCGGCTCGACTGGATCGTCGACGTCGATCCCGAGCGCATCGCGAACACCGCCGACTTGATGCCGGCCATCGCGGTCTTGCTCCCCGAAGAGCGCCTGACCGCCTTCGCCGAGCGGTACGGCGGCGTCGATCTCCGCCACGTCCAGGAGCTCTGCGTCGCGCGCTACGACGACGGCACCCTCTTGTCGATCGCGCGGACGCCGTTCGATCCGGGCCGCGTCGAGCGTGCGTTCGCCGATCGGAGCTCGCGCCTCCTCTCCCGATCGCGCGTCGTCGAAAACCCACCCGTCGTCGCGATCGAAGCCGACATGCAAGGGACCCGCGAGCGCCTCGGGCTCTTCGCGCGGGAGCTCGTCGCCCTCGAACGAGGGCCGGGGGATCCCCTTCGCGCGTCGGTCGCCTTCGCCCGCGGGCGCTTGAAACGGGCGGCCCCTGCGCTCCAGGTCCCCGCCGTCGCGCGGGCGTCGGAGGCGCTGGGCGACGTGCCCGCCCGATTCTTCGCACGCGGACCTTTCGCACACGAACCATCGGCGAACCCCCTTTGGCGCGAGAGCGAGGCCGTGGGCGTCGGGGTACGGTTCGCCGGCGCGCCGGCACGACTCGCCGTTCGCGTGGTCCTCGTCGGCGCCTGGACGGGGCGCGAGGACGAGGCCCGAGAGGCGGCGCTCGCCACCGTTCGAGCGGTCCAAGAGAGCGCCATGGGAAAGCTCGTCGGGCTCGACCACGCCCTCGAAGGTCCGGACGCGCGAGTCACCGCGGACGCCATCGTCGTCGACGTCGTCCTCGACGGCATGCGGCTCGCCAGGGGCCTTCGGGACGCGACCGTGGCCGACATCGGGGACGTGCTCGCCCGATGACGCGGGGACGATGACGCGGGGACGATGACGGCGCCGCTCGTCCTTCGACGGCCTTGGGGACGACGGAAAGGTGCGCGGCCGGCGCGAGGCGCTCTCGAAGAGGGCCTATTCGCTCGAAAAAACAGGGGTTCGTTGACGCCGAAAGCCTAGCAGTGCTACGCGCGCCATCGGCAATGGCTTCGTCTTCCGCCCGAAACGCCCGCTCCTCGAAACTCGATCGCACCGCTGCGAAGGCGCGGAAAGCGCCGGAAAAAGGGGAATCCAAGCCCAAGAAGGCTACGCCGAAGGCCATCGCCAAGGCCGGCACGAAGGGCACGAAACCCGCCAAGGTCTCGAAAACCGAGAAGAAACCGGCGAAGGTGGCCCCCAAGTCCGGGACGGTCGAGAAGGCGCCCGAGAAACGGGCGAAAGGCTCGTCGCCCGCGGCCTCCGCGCCAGCGAAGGCCGCGCCGACGCCGAAGGCCACGCCGGCGAAAGCCGCGACGCCCCTCAAAGCGGCGCCGGCACCGGCCAAAGCAGCGCCGGCACCGAAGGCGCCGCCGCCCCCCCCGAAGGTCGCGCCCGAGCCGCCGAAGCCCGCGCCCATCATCGCGCGTGGGTACGTGCCCCTCGTCGACATCCCGAAGCCGCCGCCGCCGCCGAGCAATTTCCAACTCAGCGCGGGCGACAAGGCCGTGCACCCCTCGCACGGCCTCGCCGAGGTCACCGCCATCGAGCACCGCGAGATCGGCGGCGCGAAGGGCGAGTTCTACATCTTCCGCATCCTCGACAACGGCATGCGCGTCATGGTGCCGCGAAGCTCGGCGGCCGCGGCGGGCATCCGCCCGGTCATGAGCGCGAAGGACGCCGACAAAGTGCTCGAGACGATGCGGGCGCGCGAGGTCGCGGTCGACTTGCAGCCGTGGTCGCGGCGGTTCCGCGCGTACACCGAGATGATCAAGAGCGGCCAGCCGCAAGAGGTCGCCAAGGTGCTCCGCGACATGTACCGCCTCAAGTTCGACAAGGATCTCTCCTTCGGGGAGCGACGCTTGCTCGATCAAGCCAAGAGCCTGCTCATGAAGGAGCTCGCGGCCGCCAAGAAGATGACCGAAGCCGATCTCCAGGCGCAGGTCGACGACATGTTCCGCGCCTGAGCGCCATCGGGCGCGGGGGAACGCGCCAAAGGCTATCAGCGCGAGGAAAAACTCGGAGGCGTCGTGAAGATCTACACGAAGACGGGGGACGACGGCACGACGGGGCTCTTCGGGGGCGCGCGGGTCCAGAAGACATCGGCGCGCGTCGGCGCGTACGGCACCGTCGACGAGCTGAACGCGACCATCGGCGTCGCGCGCGCGACGAAGCTCGACGCGTTCACCGACGGCGTGCTGGCGCAGGCGCAGGTCGATCTCTTCACGCTCGGGGCGGAGCTCGCGTGCGTGCCCGGCAAGGAAGACAAGCTCGGGATGGCGCTGCTCGACGCCCACGACGCCGAGGCGCTCGAGCGCGCGATCGACGAGGCCAACGAGAGCCTGCCGCCGCTCAAGAACTTCGTCCTACCGGGTGGCTCGGCGCAGGCCGCGGCGCTCCACCTCGCGCGCACGGTGTGCCGTCGCGCCGAGCGCGAAGTGCTCGACATCGGCCACGACGACGCGGAGCCGCGGCGAGAGCTCGTCGTGTATTTGAATCGGCTGAGCGACCTCTTGTTCACCCTCGCGCGCCGGGCGAACGTCGAAGCGAAGGTCGACGACGTCCCGTGGGCGCCGCGCAAAGCGCGGTAGAATCTCCGCGTAGAAGCGAGATTTCGCCGCGCATCTCGCGTCGAGGTCGAGGTTGCGCGAGGTATAACCACGGTTATACTCACCGTAAGGTGAAGACGGCGATCTCGATCCCCGATGACGTTTTTCGTGCCGTGGAAGCTCACGCGAAGCGAGTTCTTCACGCGGGCCGTCGTCCATCTCCTGGGAGATCTCGAGGACGAGCGCATAAAGGCGTCGTACGACGAGGCCTTCGCCGAAGACGATGCCGACGAGACCTGCTTCCGTCGGCGCGCCACGAGCGCAGCCCTCGCGTCCGTCGAGTGGATCGACGAATGATCCGCGGTGAGATTTGGTGGGTCGATCTCGCGGAGCCTCGAGGCTCGGAGCCGGGGAGCCGACGTCCCGTCGTCATCGTTCAGGATGATTTGCTCACGGAGAGCCACCTTCCTACGGTGATGGTCGCACCGCTGACGACCAATCTCCTCCGAGCCAAAGCCATCGGCAACGTGCTGCTGAAGTCGAGCGTTTCGGGGCTGAAGAGAGACTCCGTCGTCCTCGTCTGTCAGATCATGACCGTGGACAAAGCCTCGTTGAGCGAATGCGCAGGGCGTCTGCCACGGCGGATCATGGGCTTGGTGGACGAGGGCCTTCGCCTTGCCCTCGATCTTCGCGTACCGACGGTTTCCCGCGGATAGCGCCCGAGGGTTGCGCGGCGCCAACGAAATTGCACGTGCAGGAACGAGCGTTGCGTCAGGCGGCCTCTTTCACCTGGGAGGCGAGCATCTTGCGGCCGCGATGGAGGCGGCTCATGACGGTGCCGAGCGGCACGCCGAGCTCGACCGACGCTTCGCGGTAGGTGTGGTGGCCGAGATCGACGAGCTCGAGCACGTCGCGGAACGAGGTCGGGAGCGCGTCGAGCTTGCTGCGGAGGGGCGCGAGGAGCGGGGCTTCCTTCTCCGGCGAACGCACGACGTCGGGCACGGTCCACGCGCAGGGATCCGTCGTCAGGACGCGCATGGCGTTGCGCTCGCGGCGCAGGCGACGGCAGCGCGTGATGAAGACGCGGAAGAGGATTTGATGCATCCACGCGCGGAGGTTCGTCCCGGGCTCGTAGTGGTCTGCGAACCGGATCGCGCGCTCGACGGTGTCTTGCACGAGATCCTCGGCCAGCGTCTCCGAGCGCGCGAGCCGGCAGGCGTGGCGGCGGAGCTCCGGAAGGAGAGACGTCATTTCGCGATGAAGGTGCGCGTCGGGGCGGGCCGCGCGCGTCGAAGACGAAGA
>JBGAHN010000086.1:0-23154 GCA_044226145.1 Labilithrix sp.
CGATCAAAACGAAGACCTCCGTCAGCCGAACGCGCCGTCGGAGGGAAGCACCACGACGTCGAGCGAAGATCGCACGAAGTGGGACGCGCCGACGGGGGACGTCGGAACGGCTCGCCGGAAGTCGGACGGTCAGAACTGCTGTTACAAAGACAAGTTCTACAAGTGTGGCTCGCCGACGGCGTGCTTCGGTGGCGTGGATCTCGACGCGTGCATCGCGAAATGTGCGGGAGACACGAAGTGCTACACGAACACGTGCACGGACCAGCTCCGCCACGCGCCGGCGCCGACGTCGGACTGCGTGGAGAGCCAGGCGCCCGAAGGCTTCTCCTGCAGCTTGTACTGAATCGGTGATCTCGTTGAATCGCGGAGCGCTGCGATTCTCGATCGGAATCCGTGCCCGTCCCGTGCCTTGCAAGTACGGCGGCGGGCGTGGTCATTCTCGGCCAGGAGAAAGCTCTTCCGAAGGCGAAGCAAATCCCGAGCGCGGTAGAGTCGGGAATTCAATTCTTCCAGGGATGGAGAGCCCGTGCGGTGGAGCGACGTCGAGGACCGACGCCACACCTCGTGAATGGGCTGCGTAGTCACGAACAGCGAAAAAAGGATGACAGGCACCATGAGACTTCTTCCCATTCTCGGCGCGGCGGCCGCGGCGTTCGGAATGCTGACGTTCACGGCCTCCGAGGCACATGCGGCACCCTGCAAGAATGCGGTGATCATCGTGCACGGTCGGGGGTTGACCGCGAAGCAAAAGGCCTTCAACGGCGTGGTGAGCCGGCTCCAGAAGAGCGGCTATTGCGTCTACAGGAACTTCACGTGGGGGAAGTGGAACGGCAAGTACGGCTACGGCAACCTCGCGCCCGGCGCGAACGCCCTGAAGGCGAAGGTCGACAGCGTCTTGAGGACGTCGGGGGTCAAGAAGGTGAGCATCGTCTCCCACTCGGCCGGCCAGGGCGTGGTCGACTATTACCTCCAGAAGTTGGGAGGTAGTCAAAAGGTTCAATCCAACGTCTCGTTCGCCGGTCTGCATCACCCGTACGCGTACATCGGTATCCCGAACATCGTCGACTTGGAGATCTACGTTCCCGCCCTCTCCGCCGTGATGCCCGTCGTCGACGCTGCGCGGTTCTTGCTCGGCCTGGTCGACGACGTCGCCACCTCGCCCTTCGTCAGTGACCTGTTCAACGAGGGCTATTGGCGAGGGCTCCAGGGGAATCATCCGGCCAATCCCGTGGTGCTCCCGACCTTCGGAAACGGGTCGCCCACCATCTATTCGCGGACGGACGACGCGGCCACGGGTGTATGTTACACGAATCTCACCAGCCCCGGAGACAGCCTCGTGAGCCGGATCGCCGGTCGGCAATTCAAGAAAAAAGGGAATGGCATCAACTACGAAAACCGATCGGTCGGCGGCGATCACACCTCGATATTGTGGAATTCGGCGGCGCTCACCGCGATGGTCAATGGCCTGAATCGCTGCGGCGGCAACACGGGAAGCACGCCTCCCGTCAACGGTCATTGAGCTTTTCGAACCGCACCGGAGCAACCCATGACTCGACGAATCCTCGCGCTCGCAAGCCTCGCCGTGGTCGGTACGATCATCGTCGCCTGCGCCGCCTCCGACAACGATCCCGGCCCCCCGCAACCGCCGTCGGACGGGGATGACGGCGCGGACGCCGGCTACACGTGGGAACGACCGACGGGCGACGTCGGGACGAGGCAACGCAAGGCCCGTGGCCAGAAGTGCTGTTACAAGGACAAATTCTACACGTGCAAGAAGGAAGCGGACTGCTACGGCGGCTTCGACTTCACCGCCTGCGTCGAGGGCTGCGGCGAGGATGAAGACTGCGCGTACGGCAAGTGCAGGGAGCAGCTCTACCACGCACCGCCGCCGACGGCCGATTGCGTCGAGGGCGAAATGCCGAAGGCCGAGGAGGTCGTCGAAGGCGACGACGCGGCGGAGGGCGACGAAGAGCCGGCCGCGCCCGTCGACGGCGAAGAGGTCGGAGACGACGACGTCCCGTTCACGTGCGACTACTCGCTCTGAGCGGACGCGCGCTTCGGTGTTCGTCGTTCAGGACACCGGGTGCGCGCTCGGGTAGACGCTGACGCTCGGCTGGACGCGTAGCACCCGGCGGATCGCGCCGCCGCGGAGCGAGTAGGCCTCGGGGGCCGTCAGATCGCCGTGCGGCTCGAGCAGGCCCGTCTCGGCGAGGAGCTGCACCATGACGCTCGCCGCCTCCTCCGTGCGCCGCGCGGTCTCTTCGGGCGCGAGCGTGCGGTCGATGCCGGTGCGGACGAAGTCGGCCGCGATCATGCGCTTGGCGACCTCGCGGAGCGCGTGGGCGGACACCTTCGGCTCGCGCGCGAGGCGGCGGAGCATCGCGCCGGCGGGGCTGTTCGGCTGGCAGATCTCGGTCTCGACCCAGACGCGCAGCGGCGAGCCTTCGCGCTCCTCGCGCTCCACGGCCTCCGTCGAGCCTTCGACGCCGATCTCGACCGCGCCGAGGCTCCCTTGGCGCGCGCGCTCGGCGTCGTAGAGCTCGAGGACCGACGAGCCGATGCGGCGAAGGAGGAGCGGGACGCCGCCCGATTCGGCGACGATGTACTCGAGCGCGGCCTCCTTGAAGCGGATGCCCTGGCGCGCGCCGAGGCTCTGCATCATCGCGCTGGCCGATTCGCCTGTGAGGCACGGGACGCACACGCGCTGGAAGCTCCCCATGATCGATTGGTGCGCGAGTGTCTTGAGCGGCGCCCAGAGCAGCGGGTGGAGCGCGCTCGCGAGGAACACGCCGATGGGGGAGCCGCCGTCGGGCAGGGCCGAGTCGCCGACGGCGCTCTTCAAGCGGCCGACGAGGATGGCGAGCACGTCGAGCGCGCCGCCGAGTTTGTCGGGGCCGACGGCGAGCGCTTGCTCGATCTCGTCGAGGATGACGAGCATCGGCGGCGAGCGTCCACCGGCGGCGTCGCGGCACGCGCGCGACAGATCGCGGAACCAGATCATGAGCGCCGACGCGTCGAGGTTGGCGCCTTCGGCGGGCGCCTCGGGGATCGCGGCGTCCGGCCAGCGCGCGCGCGCGGACTCGGCGAGGCGCAGGCACACGTAGCGCAGGATCGAGTTCACCGCGGCCGCGGGATCGGGCAGATGACCGATCTCGTGGTCGAACCCGGACAGATCGACGTACGCCGAAGGACCGGGCAGGCGTCGCGCGACCTCGAGCGCGAGCGACGACTTGCCGAAGCGACGGAGCCCCGTGATGACGAACCAGTGCCCGGCCTGCGCCGCCGCGAGAAGGCCCGAGACGAGGCGCTCGCGGTTGAAGAACTGGCTCGACGCCGCGATGCGGCCGCGGAGCTCGAACGGGTTGCCGCGCAGCGACGACTCCTCGACGAGATCGAGCAGATCACGCGCGCTGTTCGACCAGCGGAGGCGCGAGATGGCGAGCGGCAGGATCTGCACGGCGCGCGTCCCGCCCTTCGCGGCCCACTCGAGCATCGCGCGGACGGCGCCGAGATCGGGCGACGCCTCGTTGTCGTGCGAGAGGATGACGACGGACGACTGCGTGCGGATGGCGATGGCCGCGGCGTGGTTGACGTCGCGCTCGAGCACGCGCGTGCCCTTCGGCGCGCGGACGATGACCGCGCGGTTGCCCCAGCGCTCCCACGCCGGCTCGTGCGGCAGCGTGACCTCGAGGACGTCGTAGCGCGAAGGGAACAGGGTGCGCAGCCGATCGGGCGACGCCGTCAGGCCGATGCCGGCGAGGTATTCGGCGGTGTCCTTCGCCCACGTCCCGAACTCCGCGCGCGCCTTGCGCAGGCGGTTCACCCAGATCGCCGCGGCGATGGCGAGCAGGGTCGCGGCGAGGACGGCGCCGAGGATGCGCGACCGCCGCGTCCAGGCTTGCTCGAGCTGCGTCGCGAGCGCGCAGTCGTAGGCGCTCTCGGTCGAGAGCTCGAGGCATTTGGCGCAGCGCTCGGCGCCGAGGTGGAGCGCGTTGCATGCCGTGATGCGGCCCGTGAGGTGTTCGAGCCACGGGCCGATGCTGCGGAGCGCTTCGTAGCGGGCTTTTTCGACCGGGAACCCGTTCGCGTCGACGCGGAACGGCGGTCCGTCGGTCGGCTCGCCGAGGGCCTTCGCCGTCGTCGCGAACGCGCGCACGTCGGCCTCGAAGGTCCCCGGATCGCCGCGTCGATCGGCGCAGAGCTGGCGGAGGCGGCTCATCGGTCCGTCGGGCCGGTTGTCGTCGCTCACGACCATGTCGTCGAGCGACGGCGGCCTCGCGAACGAGCCGGCGATCGTCGCGGGCTTTCCTTCCCAGAGGAGGCGCACGTACTGGTCGCAGACCTGCGCCGTGGAGGTCGAGAGGGCCGCCGGATCGCGCCGTCGGTTCGCCCAGGCTTCGACCGCTTCGCGGAACGCCGCCGACGGGAGCTCGCAGTGCGTCGGGACCGGCATCGACTGGATCGCGCGCGCGGCGCGGGCGCAGGTGTCTTCGGCCGATCCGTCGGTGAACTGCGCTCGGATGGCGTCGATGCGCGGGAGCTGTTTGGCGACGAGCTTGGTCGGCCCGGGCAGCCGCGACGCGAGCCACGAGCGGTACGACGTCACGCCGTGCACGTCTTCCCCGAGGAAGCACGAGAAGAGCTTCGCGTGCGCCGCCTCGGTGATTTCGGCCGGATCGACCGTCTGTCCGCCGACGAACGGCGTCGGGAAATCGTCGACCCACGCGAGGACGCCGCTGGGCGTGATGCTCGAGCACTCCGTCGCCCAGATCTCTTGGACGCGGCGCCTCACGACGAGCGGCCCGGTCGTCTCGAGGAGCTGTTCGAGCTGCTTCGCGCGGCCGCACCCGCGCTCGGTGCCCTGCGCTTCGTTGCACCGGCCGACGACTTGGTAGGCGAGCACGAGCCGGAGCGCGGCGGGGAGCGGCGGACCTGCGGGACCCGGTGCGCGTGCGCTCGCGTGCTGCGCCTCTTCGACGATGGCCGGATCGAGCGGCGTCGTCCCCACGAACCACGCGTCGAGGTTCGCGGGACCCGACGCGCGGATGCGCTCCCACGCCTCGGGCGCGACGAGCTTCATCGCTTCGACGAGGAGCCTTCGGTGCGCGAGCGGCGATCCGCGGCCGGGGCCGAGCGCGCGCTGCACGAGGCGGTCGAGCGGCGTGTTCGCGTTGCGTGGGCTGGGAGGAACGTCGACCTCGCCGCTCTCGTAGGCGCCGAGCTGCGTGAGCGTCGTCGTCGTCGCCGTCCAGCTCGAAAGAAGGCCCTCGAGGCGCGTCTGTTGATCCGGTGACACGCAGCCGGTGTCCCGCGCCGCGGCGCCGCGGCCGCGCACGAGATCTTCGGCGAACGCCGACGTCGCCGAGCAGATGTGGTCGCGCTCCTTTTGGACGGACTGGCGAGCGTTCGTGCTCTCGGCCAGCTTCTCGTTCGTGCTGTCGAGCGCCGCGTTGCACTCGAGGCGTTCGGCTTCGATCGCGCTCGCGTTCTTCCGCGCGTCGGCGAGCGCGCGCTTCGTGTTCTCGAGCTCGTGCTCGACGGGGGCGCACGAGATCGGAGGTTGCACCGGAGCCGTCGGCGGAGCTGCGGCCGCGGACATCGCCATCGACATGGGCATCGACAGCGCGAGGGCGAACGCGATCAGTTTCGGAGGTAGACGGTGCATGACGCCGATTTGCAGTGGAAGAGAGGTACGAACGTCTCTGGGGCGAGCTTGGCGAGTCTTCCCGTCACGAGGTCGTCACCGAGGACGAGGAGTCGGACGCGAGGATCCTGGAGGATGCGGGCGGCTTCGGGCGCGTTCGTCCCGTCCGGGATGCGCCGTGCGTGATGCGCAAGATCGCTCGGCCACGCGAGATAGGGCAAATCGAAGGACGCGTCGAACACCGTGAGCTCTCCCGGCCCGAGTCGGTCGAGCGCGTCGAGGAACCCCGTAGGAGGTCCGTCCGCACCCACCGCGCGGGCCCGTTCGGCCTCGGAGAGCGCAGGATACGCCGAAATGGGCGGCCCTTCGCCGGCCAATCCAGGGGTGGCGACGACGAGGTTCAGCGCCGCACCGGCCGCGGCGAACGTGAGCGCGGCCATGCGCGCGCGCGACCCGAGCTCCGAGAGCGCCGGCACGGCGAGCGCCAACACGAGCCCCGGGAACGCCAAGATGTAGCGCGCGACCGCCGGATCGGGCGACGCGAGGGCTGCGATCGCGATGCCGGCCAGGGCGAGTCCGCGCCGACGGATGGCCGTTCGAATCGCGAAGGGGAGCGCGGCGAGGAACAGCACCCCGAGCCCGCCGATGCGCATGTCGAACGCCGGCGGACTGAAGATGGCGGGCCACGATTTCACGATGCGCACGAGGACGTTGCCGTGCACCCGCGGCGCCCCCGCGCCCGACTCGAGCAGCGCCGACATCGGCAGCGTGCCGGGCAAGTGGATGGGACCGAGCGACAGCTTCACCGGCCAGACGGGGTTTCCGTGGTGGATCGTGTTGCCGACGTACGACTCGGCGCCGAGCACGAACGCGATCCCGGCCGCGGCGCCGATCCAGCCGATTTTGCGGCGTCGATCGAGATCCGTGTCCTTCCAGAGTCGCAAGATCAGCACGCCGAAGAGCAAGACGGTGCCGACCGGCGCGTTCGGTTTGGAGCCGAGGAAGAGGCCGAGCGTGATGCCGACGACGACGATTTCGCGCGGCCCGAGCTCGCCGAGCAGGAAATAGCCTGCGGTGAGCAGCAGCGCCGCCGACGCGACGTCGATGTAGTTCGTCGGAAGTTGGAGGAAGACGCCCGGCAAGGTCAGCCAGAGCAACCCGCCCACGATCGCGTGATCCGTGCGCGCGCCGTAGCGACGCGCGATCCCGGCGATCGCGACGGCGCCCATGAGCCCGAACGGGAGCTGCGCGAGGTCGACGAGGCGGTCGTCGGGCAAGAGCGCGCGCCAGGCGACGTACGCGTACTCGATGACGTGCGGGTAGGTCGCGAGGTACGGC
Organism: Labilithrix sp.; assembly: GCA_044226145.1. GTDB lineage: Bacteria > Myxococcota_A > Polyangia > Polyangiales > Polyangiaceae > Labilithrix. Next base: position 6,983 of record JBGAHN010000086.1, read on the forward strand.
ACGTCCGGCGGCACGTCCGCGAGCGTCCCGCGCTGGAGGGCGAAATTGACGAACGGCAGGTGGTAGCCGATGGCGTCCCACTGCCAGACGGGGAGGTAGTACGCCGACGCCGTCACGATCGCGAGGCCCGCGGCGACCGCCAAGAGCGGCAGCGCCGTCTCGCGGCTCGCGAAGGCGCGGAACGAATTTCCGGAGGCGGCCGGGAAGAAGTGCCCCTCGCGTGCCTTGGACAAGGCCGAGAACCCGACGGCGACGGCCGCGAGCACGCCCAAGAGCCACCCCGTCGTGAGGAGCCCGAAGGTGCCGAGCGCTTGCACGCCCACCGCGATGAGCGCGAGCGTGAGGACGCCGCCGGTCAGCACCCGTTTGTGGAGCGCCGCGCCCGGGAAGACCAGGGAGCCGACACGCACCACGACGAGCCAGGCGAGCGGCAGCCCGATGGGGAGGAGCCCCCACCGCGTCGACATGACTACCCGGTTCACGCGGGAGGGTTCATACTCCGCCCCGCCCGATGAGCCAAGCCGAGCTCTGTAGCGGATCGCGAGAATCGCTCGTGATCCATGGCGCCAACTCCGTGTGCGGTCCGCCGCCCGCTCCCTGGTGGTGGACGAACGCGGCGATCTCGGTCTTTCTGGCGATGGCGAGCGCGTTCGTGTTCGCGTCGCCGCGCGCTCGTCACCTCCGGCGCCGGTTCCTCTCCTTCGTGCTCGTCGTTTCGCTCCCCGGTCTCGCCGCCGCCCTCTTCTTCCGCGCCGACGGCTTCGGCCGGCGCCGTGAGACCTCGCGCCGCATCGCCTCGCTCGAGACGTCGATGCACGCCTTCGCGCTCGCGCACGGATGCGCCGTCGTCACGAAGAACGACTGCCTCGCGTGCGAGCCCATCGCCCGCTTCGCGACCGCCCACGCAGGCACGTGCACGTCGCGCGCGTCGATCGAGCTCGGACGAACCGCGCTCGACGGGACGTGCGCCGAGATCGGCTCGACGTTGAGGTGCGGCGCTCCATGAGCCTCGTCGGACGGCCGCTCGTCGGACTTCTCGCGATCCTCCTCGCCGGAAGCTCGATCGACGTCGTCTTCCGCCTGCTGCCGCGTCGTTTGCTCGCGCGGTGGCCGCTGCGCGCCGTCTTCGGCCTCGCCGCCCTCTACGTCGCCGCGGCGCTGCCTTGGTTCGGCGTCGGCCTCGCGCTCGTCGGCGCGGTCCTCCGCGTCCACGCGCACCGACGCGCCAGTCCCCAAGTGCATCTCCCCGGCCCTCCGCGCACCGGCGCTCCTTCTGCCGCTCGCGCCCCGCGCATCGATCGCGGCGCGGTTCGGCTCGCCGCCGCGATCGTCGCGGCGATCGCCGTCGTCGTGTCGTGGCGCACGTGGCTCCCCCTCTATTGGGACGAGTTCGTATGGCTCGCGAAGGCGCGCATCGAAGCCGACCACCCCTTCGGTCTCGTCGGCGAGGTCCTCCACGCGAACACGTCCGCGATCCCCGTCGGCTATCCGCCGCTCGAGCCGCTCTCCGTCGCCGCGCTCGCCGGTTGGAGCTCCGATCGCACGACGCTCGTCGCGGGCACCGTGCTTCTCCAGATCGTCATCGCGTCGTCGTTCGTGCTGCTCGCCGTCGATCGCACGCGGCCCGACGAGCGCCGCTCCCTCGCGCTCGGGATGGCCCTGGGCACCGCGCCGCTCGTCCTCCTCCACCTCCGATCGGCGTACGTCGATCTCGAGACGGGCCTGCTCGCGGGCACGCTCCTCCTCCTCCTCGAGCTCGGCCTCGGCCGGGCGGCGGCCCTCGTCGCGATCGTGCTCGTCGGCATGAAGGACGAGGGCACCGTCCACCTCGTCGCCGTGACGTCCGCCGTGGTCTTCCTGTCGCTGCTCCGCCGCAAACCGTCGTCGGCCCGGAACGCGTTCGCCGCGGCCGTCACGGGCCTCGTGCCGTTCGCGCTCTGGCACGAGAGGCTCGCGCGCGCCGGCATCGTGCGCACCGATCACGCGCTCGGAGGCTTGGCCTACGGGCGGTTGCCGACGCTCGGCCGCATGGCGTTCGCCCACGCCATCGAGCTCCTGTCGTGGGGGCCGCTCTGGGCCGTCGTCGTCGGCATGATCGTCGCGGCCGCGCTCCGCCCGCGCGCGTTCGGCCGGTCCGCGCAGCTCCGCCTCTTCGTCGTCGTCGCGCAGGTCGTCGTGTTCGCCTTCGGCCTCCTGGCGACGAACGGACGCGTGATGGAGTTCGCGCAAGGCGGCACGCTCGTCGGCCGGCTCCTCGTCGAGCTCGCGCCGGTGGTGATGCTCGCCGTGACCGCCGCGACCTAGGCACAATCTCTGGGCGCGCTCTCCGTGTCGTCGTGCTCTCGGCGCCCTCCGCGCCCGGCTGCTCGGCGCGTTCGCCCGCCCTCAAACGCCCTGCGTGTCGGGGCTCCAGACGTACTTGTGCATCTGGAGCTGCACGCGCACGGGCAGCTTGTCTTCGAGCACCCACGCGACCAGATCTTTCGTCGCGAGCTTGCCGAACACCGAGCTCGCGAGCAGGTTCCGCGTCCGCTCGGCGAGCCTCCGCGCTTCGATCACCTCGCGCATCCACACGTAGTCGCCGCGATCGGCGAGCACGAACTTGATCTCGTCGTTCGGCCCGATGTGCTCGAGGTTCGACCAGCGCATGCGGTGCGACTCCCCCGACGCCGGCGCCTTCAGATCCATGATCTTGTGCACCCGCGCGTCGACCTTCGCGACGTCCGCCTCGCCGCTCGTCTCGACCAGCACGGTGCGCCCGGCGTCGCAGAGCTCGGTCATCAACGGGAACACGCCTGGCTGAAGGAGCGGCTCGCCCCCCGTGAGCTCGACGAGCTGCGTCCCCGTCGCCAGCGCACGCGCGAGCACGTCCGCCCGCGGCATGCGGGTCCCGCCGTAGAAGGCTTGCGGGGTGTCGCACCACGTGCAGCGCAGGTTGCAGCCGGTCGTGCGGACGAAGGTGCACGGCCACCCGGCGAACGACGACTCACCTTGGACGCTCGCGTAGATCTCGTGGATGACGAGCGTGTCTTCCTTGGTCATGGCACGTGACGCCCGCGCGCCCGACGATGGCGCACGCCGCGGGCGACCGACGTTAGCACATTTCCCAGCTCACACCCCGACCTACAACGGGGGTGAGTGTCGTCATTTTCTGTAAAATGTACGCGTACTTAGAGCGAAATGCGACGGTCCATGGACTGGATCGTTTGGCCGGAAGCGGCGGCTCCCGAGGGATCCATGGAAGCCAAAAGCCGCGCCTTTTTAGGTATCGATCGCGCCAAATCCATCGTTGCTCGCTCGACCGTCCTTCGTCCCTTCCCTCCGAGACGAGGCTTTGTTTCGATGGCATCGTGGAGCGCGGTGGACGGTCCGTTTTTCGTTGGGCAATGGTTGGGGGATCGCACCCACACCATCTCCTTCCGTACATGATCCAGAGCACCCAGCCGAAGACCGAACGTGCCGTTCGAGGTGACGACGTATGGAAGCCTGCTCGTCGACGAAAAACCGCTGCAAAGACGCTTGTTTCTCGTGTTCGCCACCACCCGCGAAACGCCGTTGAAGCCGTTGGCGGCGGTGGCGCGCCGGGTGGCACGACAATTGTAACTTACGAAAAAACGAAGGCCGCGAACGAAGCGCCTCGAAGATTCCGTCCCCTGTTTCATCAAAGGAGAACCGTCATGTCCAAGGCCAGCCAGATGCTCAAGAAGACCCGTGGTGCGACGATGGTCGAGTACGCGCTCCTCATCATCGCGGTCATGCTCCTCGCGGCGGTCGCCTACCGCAAGCTCGGCACCTCCGTTCAGAAGAACGCCGAAGCTTCGTCGACCGAGCTCGACAAGCGCGGCCAGTGATTTCCCTCGCCCCCTCCACGCCCGACGCGTAACTTCTCGCGTCGGGCCGTCGTGGCCTCGAGAACGATTCCTGTCTCTATGGATGCTCAAGAACCCGGAGAGCACATCGTTTTCTTGGTCACGCTCGTCGTGGTCGGCGTCGCCGGGTTTCTCGATTGGCGGCACGGCAAGATTCCGAATTGGTTGACGTTCGGTGTCCTCGTTTTGGCACCGCTCCTCCACGCGGTTCGTTTTCTCGCCATCAAGCAGCCGATGAACGTCGCGGCCCTCCAGGCCGGTTACTCGGTGGTCGGCGCCATCGTCGCCGCCATCGTCCCGCTCCTGCTCTACCGGCAGGGCGCCATGCTGGGCGGAGACGTGAAGCTCTGCGCGGCCATCGGCGCGATGTTGGGAACGATGCTCGGCGTCGAAGCCTTGATGTACGGCTTCATCGCGGGCGCCCTCATCGGACCCGCGCAGCTCGCGTACCGCGGGAAGCTGCTGTCCACGATCAAGAACGCCGCCGTCATCTTCACGAACGCGTTCGTGCCGAAGGAAAAACGCCGCCCGATCGACGAGAGCACGCTCATGTGGCTTCGTTTGGGACCGGCGCTCTTCGTCGGAGTCGCGCTGACGGTCTACTTGCATTGGTGAGTGTTTTTTACGGGTGAAAGACAGACCCACTCACGCCGCGTAGAGCGGTGCGATCGCCGCGGAGAGTCCCCCATGAAGCGCAAGATTCGTCGTTGGAGTCGTCGTCGAGGCGCCGTCATGGTCGAGTACGCCCTCTTGCTCGTGGCGGTCGGCATTCCCGCGATGGCCGGCCTGACGTACGGCGGCGTGAAGATGCTGCAAAACTACCGGACGGCGAGGGACGCCATGCTCGCTCCGTTCCCGTGAGATCGTTCTTTGCATAGAGCATCTCGCGATGTCGGGTAGCGCGAACGACGACCGCTTCCTCCGGCCCGCACCTTCGCTCCGCAAGGACGAACGTGGTGCGGTGATGGTCGAGTTCTTGGTGGCGCTCATGCCACTCATGATCACCTTCTCGTCGTCCGTGCAGCTGACGCAGATCGCGGCGGCGAACCTCGTCGTCAAGCACGCCGCGGTCGTCGGTGCGCGCGGCGCGGCCGTCAATTCGAACGGCAACCAGAACACGCCGGAGGTGACGGGCGACAACCACGAGCTCGTGGAGCAGACCGTGCTCTACGCCCTCGGCCCGTGGATCCGCACGATGGAGAAGGTCGACGTCCAGATCGACGACCGATCGAGCTGCGACGACCCGTACGGCATGGTGTCGGTCTCCGTGACCGCGCAGTACCGCTGCTCGGTGCCGTTCGGCAGCCGCCTCGTCTGCGGATCCGGCAACCACCCGATCCAGCAGACGATGTCGTTCCCGCACCAGGGCGCGCGGTACGCGGACTCGGGAGGTACAGAATGTCCGTAGCGGTGTCGTACGCCCCGTGGTCGCGCGGTGAGGCCGGCCTCCGTCGTCCCTTCGGTGCCGCCGCCGACGCGCGCGCGCTCGCGGCCGACGAGGGCGGCGCCGTCATGCTCATCGGCCTCTGCATGGCGTGCTTCCTCATCGGCGCGATGTGGTTCGTCATCGGGATCGGCGACGCCATCGTCTTCCGAGACACCATGCAGGAGGTCACCGACCACGCGGCGTTCACCTCCGCGGTCTTGCACGCGAAGGGGATGAACTTCATCGCGGCGTGCAACCTGATGATGCTCGGCATGGTGGCCGTCCACGTCATGATGGGGCTCATCAACGACGCGCTCACGGCGGTGGCGCTGCTCCTCGCGATCCCCTCGAACGGCGGCTCGATCGAGGCCGCGAACGCGTGGAAAGAGGCCTACAAGGCGTACGGCGCGAGCTTCAAGCCCCTCGCGTCGAGCATGCACTACTCCGAGGTCGTCTCGGCTTACGGGTACCCGCAGCTCGGGTACGTCAAATCGCGCCTCATTGGGGCCGACTACTCCGGGTTCTCGCCGCGGCCGCGCGTGCTCAACGTGCTCGCCGTCAGCCCGTCGATGATCGGCGGCGGCCCGGACGACGCGTCGATCCACGGGACCTTCGTGCAGCTCGGGACGAGCGGTCCGCGCTTCCCGGACGACGCGCGCAAGGGGCTCCCCGTCGAAGCGCACAAGTTCAGCGATCTTTGCCGAAAGGTGGCGACCGTCGGGGCGAAGTCGCTCGGGGAGATGACGGGCCTGCAAGGTGTCCCGGGGAACTCGCAGCTCACCGACCTCGGCGGCTCCGCGATTCAAGCGCGCTACTGCAACGACTCGGGCGGGAGCGTGCCTGGGGGCGTCGTCCCGGCGGGCGGTGGCGGTGGTGACGACGACGACTCGAGCGGCGGCAGCGGCGGTAACGGCGGCAACGGCGGTGGGGGTGGCGGCGTCGCGCCGGTGTCGGGAGGCTCGGATCCCGGCATCGATCGGTGGTGGGGCGAAGACGGCCCGCTCTACCCGTGGAAGGCCACGCGCAACGGCGCTTCGTGGCAGGAGATCTGGGCCTTCAACCTCCGCCCGCGCTACGAAGACGCGCAGGAGCACGCGGTCGGAATCGCGCAAGGCAAGTTCGGCATCGTGCAGACCGCACAGCAGCCTCCCGCCTACCTCGCCTCGGCCGAGTTCTACTTCGACTGCAGCAAGAAGTGGGCGGATCCGACGTGCAACGGCGACGACAACGCGGCGTTCTCGATCCGATGGCGCGCGCGCATCCGGCGCCTCAACTACCGTCTCGCCGTCGGGATGATCCGCAGCCACGCCGAGAAATTCTTCAAGTCCTCCCCCGAAGCGCTGTCCGTCGGTGTCCCGCCGGCGGTCGGCGATCCGGGCTCGCTGAGGGGCGTCGTCGAAGACATCGTCTCGCGTTACGGGGAGCTGTGAGAGCCATGAGCCGCCGAACCAACGCCCTCCGAAGAGCGCGAAAGCGCGGCGCCGCCCTGGTCGAGGCGGCCATCGTCTTGCCGACGATGGTGTTCTTCCTCGGCTGCACGGTGTTCATCCACCGCGCCTATGCGGTGAAGATCGACAAGCAGATGGGGACCCGCGCCGGCGTCATGTACTACGCGTCGCACGGCTGCGACGGCGAGGTGCCGAAGGACATGGTGCCCATCCTCGACTACGCGGACCCGATGAACATCGAAGGTCCGTCGACGCAGACCGCCGACAAATTCGGGCCGTCGGCGCCCGCCATCCGCGCGGGCCTCAAGCGCGGGTTGAACATGGTGCGGGCGAAACCGAGCGACACGGTGGTCTCCGGCTCCGGTGTGCGTGACGGCCGCACGCAGGTGTTGTCGCGCAAGGTCAGCGCGAGGTCGGAAGTCGCGTGCAACGAGAAAGCTTACGGTGGGAGCCCGGCGTCGCTGGTCGAATTCATGGCCGCGTTCGCGAAATCGGGGGGCGGCTTCCTCGATTAGGCCCGTACGGGCGCCGGATCCAACGCCCGCCTTTTCCGAAGGCCGTGGCTTTCCGACGGCTCCGGCCGCGTGTACCATCCGTCGCGTGACACGTCGTCCGACCCGCGCGCGGCGCGTAGGAGCTCCCTCGTGAACGGCTTCGGCATCCCCTTGAACGTGACGACCCTGCGTTGGTCGAGCCTCGCGGTCCTCGCGGGGGCGATCTTCCTCGCGACGCTCCAAATCGTCAGCGACGAGACCGGCCTGCCGTACCGCTATTGGCAGCGCTACCTGAGCTGGATCGAGAGCCAGCTCCGCTCGATGTTCATCTTCACGCCGGGGAGGACCATCGCGATCGGGCAGCTCTTCGTGATGTTCGGCGTCCTCGTCGCGAAGGTGACGTTCGACCTGCCGCTCTGGGGCGTGTTCATCCTCGTCGCGGCGGTCGCGCCGGCCATCTACATCCACTACCTCCGCCGCGAGCGCGTCCTAAAGATCGAAGATCAACTCGACAACTTCATCCTGGCGCTCGCGAACGCCCTCAAGACGACGCCGAGCATCGGCGCCGCGTTCCAGTCGTGCGTCGCGATCGTCGAGGATCCGATCCGCCAGGAAATCGATCTCGCCATCAAGGAGATCAAGGTCGGCTCGTCGCTCGATCAGGCGCTGTTGCACATGGCGGCGCGCGTCGGCAGCCAGCCCCTCGACTCCGCGCTCTCGTCGATCCTCATCGGCCGTCAAGTCGGCGGCAACCTCCCGAAGGTCCTCGAGACGACCGCGAACTCGCTCCGCGAGATGAAGCGCCTCGAAGGCGTGATCAAGACGAAGACCGCCGACGGCCGCATGCAGATGTGGGTCATCGGCGCGATGCCCTTCATCTTCCTCGTGACGCTCTCCATCGTGTGGCCGGGGTACTACGATCCGCTCACGCGCAACCTCACGGGGTACATGATCATCGCGGCCATCTCGATTTGCTGGGTCACGGCCCTCATCCTGGCTCGCAAGATCCTCGCGGTCGACATCTGAAGGACGGCGCACGATGTTTCCTTCGTTCCACGGCATTCATCCGGTCGTCTTGCTCCTGCGCTCGGCGGCGGCGGTCGCGGTCTTCGTCGCCATCGTCATGGCCTCCTACGCGATCGCGAGCTCGAAGACGCGAACGTCGAATCGGCTCGGCCTCCGAGGGCTCAAGCGGCAACGCGCCCTCGCGTCGAACGAGTTTTGGTCGGCGATCGAGCCGACGGTGCGATGGATCGGCGTCCGCTTGAGCGGGCTACCCACCGAAGAGCAACGCGAGGCCCTCGATCGCCAGATCTCGCTCGCGGGCGACTACCTCGGGCTCACGGCGGAGGAGTACCTGGCGCTCTTCGTCGTTTCGGGGCTCGGTGGCGCTCTCTTCGGCGAGGTCGCGGGATACCTGCTCGATCTTGGGCACCTCCTCATCGTCGTCGGGTTCATTCTCGGGCTCGCGGCGCCTTACCTCATCCTCGACAGCGTCGCGCAAGAGCGCATGAAGCTCATCGGACGAGGGCTGCCGTACACGATCGACCTCATGGCGCTGTCGATGGGCGCGGGTCTCGACTTCCCGGGCGCCGTGCGTCAGGTCGTGGGCAAGTCGTCGAACCCCGACGATCCGCTCGTCGAAGAGCTCACCCTCGTCCTGCAGACGTTGAACCTCGGGCGGACGCGCAAGGACGCGTTGATCGAGTTCGCCCGTCGCGCGCCCACGCCGGCGGTCACGGAGTTCGTCAACGCCCTCGTCCAAGCCGAGGAGCGAGGAAATCCCGTCGCCGAAGTGCTCACGATCCAAGCGCAGACGTCGCGCACGCGCCGATCCGTCCGCGCCGAAGAGATGGCCTCGAAGGCGGGCGTCAAGATGACGGGCCCGCTCATGCTCATCTTCTTCGCGGTGCTCGGGCTCATCATCGGCCCGGCGATGCTCAACATCATGGACGGTCTTTGAGCGGCTCGAGCTCGGGCGCCGGCAGCTCGGTGTCCGCCGGCGAGGCGCTCGAGGTCGCCGGGACGACCATCGGCGGCCGCGGCACGAAATAGTAGCGGTAGAGGGCGTAGCCGGACGCCACGACCCCCACCGCGCCGATCACGAACATCCGGAAGAGCGCGGAGAAGGGGATACGCGTCGATGTAGGCGCCTTCGTCACGAGGCCCTCCGACGCTTTCCTTTTCTTCGATCCGGCCGCCTTCACGGGAGGCGAATGTAGCACTCGCGCCCTCCTCGAAGGTCCGAATGCTCCCCCCGAATGCTCCGAAAGGGTGACGTCGAACGAGCTCGTCCGCGGTCGCGGTTTGTGTACGCTCGAAGACGCGTGCGTGTCGCACGGCGGCAACCAAGAAGGTCCCTCGATGCTTCCTTTTCGTAGTTCGCGCACGACGTTCGTGGCGGTGGGGTTCGTGCTCGTCGCGTGCTCGAGCGGAGGATCGAACACGGGCGACGATCCGAACGATCCGGACGGCTCGAACCCGACCGGCACCGACGCGGGCTCCGAACCCGACGGCGCGACGCCCGATCCGCTCTGCGGACGGCTCACGACGCCGTGCGCGGAAGGGGGCGCGTGCGAAGGTCCGGCGGACTGCGCGGACAACGTTTGCCGCGACGGCGTTTGCCGAAAGCCGACGCCCAGCAACGGCGTCAAGGACGGCGACGAGACCGACGTCGACTGCGGTGGCGCGTCGTCACCGGCGTGCGACGACGGCAAGCAGTGCGTGACGCCCGAGGACTGCACGAGCAGCGTGTGCACGGGCGGCGTGTGCCAGGCTCCGTCGGCGACCGACGGCGTCAAAAACGGCGACGAGACCGGCAAGGATTGCGGCGGCGCGAAGGCCCCGAAATGCGCGACGGGCGAGGGCTGCCTCGGCGACGGCGATTGCGACAACGTCCTTTGCGACACGGCGACGAAGACGTGCCGCGCGCCGTCGAGCGACGACGGGCTAAAGAACGGCGACGAGACGGGCAAGGACTGCGGTGGCCCGACGGCGCCGAAGTGCCCGACGGGCGAGGGCTGCCTCGGCGACGGTGACTGCGACGCCGTTCGATGCGACACGACCGGCACGAAGACGTGCAAGGCGCCCGCGAAGGACGACGGGCTCAAGAACGGCACGGAGACGGACGTGGACTGCGGCGGCGGCGCGCCGACGAACGCGCCGGCGTGCGCCGTGGGCAAAGCATGCGTGAACCACGGCGACTGCACGACGGACGGCTGCGGGTACGACGGCAAGTGCGTCGTCGGTCGCTCGTGCACGGGGCACTTCGGCGGCGACACGTGCGGCGCCGGCGAGGTCGGCGAAGCGGGCGCCAACCACGAGTCGTGCTGCGCGACGATCAAGGTCCCCGGCCGCGCGATCCGCTACGGCAAATACGAGATCACCGCGGGCCGCATGCGCGCCTTCATCGAGCGCACGGGCGGCAACGTGCGCGCGTTCATCGACGCCAACCCGTCGTCGCAGATCCGGACGCAAGACAAGGCGTTCCTCCCGGAGGGCTTCGAAGCGCCGACGCGGGCGTTCCAGCATTGCGACGGCAACGGCAACAACTGCGCGACCGAGAACGTCGTGTTCGGCACGAACGAGTACCTCGGCAACTACGTCTTCTTGCCCGATCGACCTTGCCCGACGTGCGGGCAGGGATGCTTCGTCGGAACGAAGGCGCAGGGCGCTTACGGCCACCCGACGTACTGGATGCCCGACGACTTGCAGTCGAAGTTCGGCGCCGTCCCGCGGCAGCTCTCGAAGGACGTGCTCGACACGAAGTCGCTCAACTGCACGCCGCAGCTCCTCTTCGCCGCGTTCTGCAAATGGGACGGTGGCCGCTTGCCGACGCAAGAGGAGCTGGCCGGCGCGACGTCGACGAGCGCGTGGGGCTCGGCCGCGTACCCCTGGGGCGCGTCGCCGGGGCCCTACGACACGACCACGACGACGGCTCCGGGGCGCATCAAGTGGGACGACTCGCAGGTGGCGAACGCGTTCTTCGTGCCGGGCATCAGCCGGACGACGTGGGACATCGATCCGAACACCGTCCTCTTCAACATGACGAACGCGAACCCGTTCCGGTCGAACGGCCAGATGCAGACGATCACCAACCTGCGCTACGTGCAGCCGATGCCGGCCGACTGGGCGAGCACGGATCAGGCCTACGCCATCGCGCCGCCCGGCAGGTTCGTCCGCGATCGACGCAACCTCGGCGCGGGCGCGCTCGACGGCATCTTCGACGTCGCCGCGAACCTCATGGAGACCACGGCGGACGTCCGCGGCACGGACAACGCGAATCACGGCAGCATGCCTTACGTGCGGTGGGTCGGCGGCTCCTTCGAAGGACACGGCATCCAAAAAGGTGGCTACACGACCGAGACCAACATCTTGACGAAGTACGGGAAAATGGGCGCGCGCTGCGTCTACGACGACTGACGATCGCGGCCTCGCGGCGAGAGGCCCGGCATCCGGCTTGCGTTTCCGTCGGATCCCTCTAGTACTTCGACGCGTCGAAGTCCGACCCACGAGAGGAAACCTCCGGAACCATGGCGGAAAATCCCACCGATAGCACCGCGAGCGTGCCGCTCGAGACGCGCGGAACGCACCCGTACGCCGAGTTCGTCCATCGCGTCGAAAAGCCGGCGCGCTACCTCGGAGGGGAGTACGGCAGCGCGCGCCGCGCATGGGGTTCGGCCGAGGCGCGCGTGTGCCTCGCGTTCCCGGACGTCTACGACATCGGGATGAGCCACCTCGGCTTCAAGATCCTCTACAAGATCTTGAACGACCACCCGCGCACGCTCGCCGAGCGCGCGTTCGCGCCGTGGGTCGACATGGAGAAGGAGCTGCGAGCGCGGAACCTGCCGCTCGTGTCGCTCGAGAGCGCGCGGCCGCTGTCGGACTTCGACGTCGTCGGCTTCTCGCTCCAGTTCGAGCTCACGTACACGAACATCCTCTCGATGCTCGAGCTGGGCGGCATCCCGATCCGCGCGGCCGATCGCGGGGAAGACGCGCCGCTCGTCATCGCGGGCGGTCCGACGGCGACGCACCCCGAGCCGCTCGCGGCGTTCCTCGACGCGGTGGTCGTCGGTGACGGCGAGGAGCGGACGACGGAGCTCGCGCTCCTCTGGACGGATCTCAAGAAGAAGGGCGTCCCGCGCCGCGAGCGCCTCGTCGCGATCGCGAAGCTCCAAGGCGTCTACGTCCCCTCGCTCTACGCGGTGACGGTGGATCCGGACACGGGCTTCGAGGTCGTCGATCGCGCGCTCGCGCCGGACCTCGCGTTGCCCGTCGCGCGCAACCTGCTCGACGACTTGAACCGCTTCCCGTTCCCCGCCACGGGACCCGTCGGCGGGCCGGAGGCCATCTTCGATCGCATGTCGATCGAGATCGCGCGCGGCTGTACGGAGGGGTGCCGCTTCTGCCAGGCCGGCATGATTTACCGACCGGTGCGCGAGCGCGATCCCGAGGTCGTCGTCGAGACCCTCGCCGAGGCCGTGAAGAAATCCGGCTACGACGAGGTGAGCCTGACGTCGCTCTCGACGGCGGACTATTCGTGCATCGCGCCGCTCATCCAGAAGGTGACCGAGCGGCTCGCGCCCGAGAAGGTGACGCTCGGCGTCTCGTCGCTCCGCGCGTACGGCCTCGAAGAGACGGTGCTCGACGACATCAAGCGCGTGCGCGCAGGCGGCATCACGTTCGCGCCCGAAGCGGGCAGCCAGCGCATGCGCGACGTCGTCAACAAGAACGTCACCGAAGAGCAGCTCATGACGACGGCCGAGCGCATCTTCTCGCGCGGTTGGGACGGCATGAAGCTCTACTTCATGATCGGCCTGCCGACGGAGGAGGAGTCGGACGTGCGCGAGATCGTGCGCGTCGGCAAGCGCGCGAGAGAGGTCGGGCGCCGCGTCCGCAAAGAGACGAACCAGGGCGGACCGCCGCGCGTGACGGTGAGCGTGTCGACGCACGTGCCGAAGCCGCACACGCCGTTCCAGTGGTGCGCGATGGACCGCGAGGACGACGTCCGCGCGAAGCAAAGCTGGCTCAAGGACGAAGGGCGCGACGCGAAGGGCGTCGAGATCCGCGTGCACGATTCGCGGACGAGCTGGCTCGAGGGCGTCTTCGCGCGCGGCGATCGCAAGGTCGGGCGCGTGCTCGAGCGGGCTTTCCGCGCGGGGTGTCGGTTCGACTCGTGGGAAGATCAGCTCCGCATCGAGGTGTGGACGGAAGCGTTCGAGGCGGAGGGCATCGAGCCTTCGGCGTACCTCGGGACGATCCCGGTCAGCGCGCGCCTTCCGTGGGATCACGTCGACGTCGGCCTCGAAGAGGGGTTCCTCCTGCGCGAATACCGCAAGGCGCTCAAGAGCCGCCTCAGCCCGCCGTGCGGGAAGGTCGCGGGCGCGTTCATCCATCACACGAACCTCGAGGACGCGACGAAGGACGATCGCCGCCTCGTCTGTTACGACTGCGGCGTCGCGTGCGATTTGTCGGCGATGCGCAAGGAGCGGCTCGACTACCTCGAGCGGCTCGGCGCGAAGAGCCCGCGTGTCCCGGCGGCGAAGCGGCTCCCCCTCGTCGAGGACGCGTCGCGTGTCGTGGTCCCGGCGGAGGTGCCGCGTGTCGCGGCGCCGGTCGACGAAACGGTGTCGGCGGGCGAAACGGTGTCGGCGAACGCGTCGATCGCGGTCGTCGCCGAGGCGCCGGCGAAGCCGAAGAAGAAGGGCCCGAAGCCGCCGCCGCGCGTCGTCCAGGGCGAGCCGCGCCGCTACCGATTCATCTACGCGAAGGTCGGCGCGATGGGATTCTTGTCCCATCTCGACGTCATCCGCGCGCTCCCGCGCTCGTTCCGGCGCCTCGACGTGCCCATCTATTACTCGTCGGGCTTCCACCCGAAGCCGGACATGGTGTTCTCGCCCGCGCTGTCGCTCGGCGTCGCGAGCCTCGCCGAGGTGCTCGACGTGAAGCTCACCGTGGACATCCCCGCGGAAGAGCTCGTCGAACGCCTCGGTCCGGTCTCGCCCGAAGGGCTCCTCTGGAAGGGCGGTGCCCGTCTCGGTCCGACCGATCAAGGCATCTCGAAGATCGTCGACGCGGCCCGCTACGCCGTCGCGATCCCGAAGAGAGCCCTCGACGCGTTCGGCGGCATTTCACGCCTCCGTGACGAGGTGGCGCGCCTCGACGCTTCGCCGGAGCACAAAGTCATCCGCCGCTTCGAGCGCGGGCTCGCCAAGTCCGTCGACGTGAAGCGCTTCTTGCGGAGCGTCGAGGTCGACGGCGCGCGCGCGTCCCAATACTTGCAAGATGCACGAATCTGGGGCGATTTCGTCCCGTTGCTCGTCGACGTCGACATCACGCTGGATGGCGGCGTGAAGATCGCCGAGGTCATGGAAGCCCTCTTCGGCAAGACCGACGACGGCGCCGAGCGCCTGCCGTACCACGCGGTTCGCGCCGAGCTCGGTTTGCGCGACGGGGACGTCCTCGTGTCGCCCGTGGATCTCGCGTCGGTCGCGCGGCTTCGCCCTCTGCCCGCGAAGAAGGGGCCGACGGCGGTCGAGGCGTCTCTGTCCGACACGCACCGACCGGACGCGTCGTTGCCGATGGAATAGGGGGACGGGCGGCGCTGCTCGTGTCGCCCCATCGCCCACCACCGTACGGAGCGAAAGGCCATCGCTCCCTCTTCGCTCGTCCAGCGTAGTGCGTTACCACTAAGGTATGCGAACACGTTGGCTCGGGATCGTTCCGGTGATGGCGGCGGTGGGACTGGCTTGCGTCGGTGACGACACGGCTCCGGGGAACGTCACGGGTCCCGATCCCGACCTGGACGGTGGCGGTTCGACGGAAGCGGGCGCCGACGCTTCCCCTCCGTCGAACGACGCGGCGCCTCCATCGAACGACGCGTCGAGCACGAACGACAGCGGGCCGGACTGCAAGGCGACGAAATGCGACGGTGACGACATCGTCGATTGCAACGGCGCGCGGACGAAGTGCGAGCTCGGGTGCCGATCCGAGGAGGAAGGACCGCGGTGCGCGACGTTCGAGCCGCAAGGCCCCGCGACCGTCGCCGACATGCGCCGAACGGGCCTCGCGGATCTCGTGCTGACGACCGCGCAAGTCATCGACGTCCGGAGCGGTGAGATCCGCACCACCGGCGGCGCTTCGTTGCGGCAAGCCAACGACGATCCCACGCAAAATCAGGTCAAAAACAACGTTGCTTTCCGGGTCGAGAGCGGCGTCGCGATCTTCATCGCAAAGAACATCACGTTCAACGGCGCCGTGTCGTTCGAGGGCACGGAAGGCGGAAACGTCGGTCCCGCGTACGCCACGCTACCGGTCATGTTCGTGGCGACGAACGATCTTCGCATCAATGCGCTCCTCGACCTCCCTTGCGGGAGCCTCGGCGGAGGTGTCGGAGGCATCCCCGGCGTCGTCCCTGCGGGGGGCACCGAGGCCGGAGCGGGCGGCGGACCCGGCGCCGGCAAACGTGGGGAAAGCAAGACGGGCAGCGGCGGAGGACACGGAACGGTTGGCGGACAAGCCGGAGCGGCCGGGAGCGGTCCGGGCTTGGTGGCGGGGGCCGCCGGCGGGCCGACGAACAACGGCACGTTCGTCCTCGCGGGCGGTAGCGGCGGCGGAGGTGGGGTCGGAGGCGACGGCGCGGGCGTAAAGAACAGCAAAGGAGGCGCCGGCGGCGGTGCGATTGCGTTCGTCGCCGGAAATACGCTCTGGCTCGGCGACGGCACCGCTGCTCAGGGTGTCAACGCGAAGGGATGCGGGGGTAAATCTCTCGTCGGAGGTCAGATCAATGTGGCGGGGTCGGGTGGTGGCTCCGGCGGGTTCGTCTCGTTGGAGGCGCCCGTCGTTCAGGCGGCCGCGAAGAGCGGCCTCGCGGCCAATGGCGGCGGCGGTTCCGGATGGGGTGCAAGCAACGCGGCGCCCGGAAAAGACGGCCAAT
>JBGAHN010000087.1:0-23236 GCA_044226145.1 Labilithrix sp.
ATGTCGGGCAAGAGCACGCTGCTCCGCTCGATCGGCACGAACGTCGTCCTCGCCAACGCGGGGGCTCCCGTCGCCGCCACGTCCCTCCGCCTCGGCTACCTGCGCGTCGCGACGAGCATGCGCGTGTCCGACTCGCTCGAAGAAGGGACGAGCCGCTTCTACGCCGAGCTCAAGAAGCTCAAACGCGTCCTCGATCTCGCGCGCCAGAGCTCCGCGAACCCCGATCGGGAGCCCGCGCTCCTCTTCTTGCTCGACGAGATCCTCCACGGTACGAACACGCGCGAACGCCTCATCGGTGCGCGCGCGCTGCTCGAAGAGCTCCTCTCGCTCGGCGCGCTCGGCGCCGTGTCGACGCACGATCTGGCGCTCGGGGAGCTCGAATCCGATCACCCGGGGCGCGTGCGCAACGTCCACTTCGAGGAGCAGGTCGAGGACGAGAAGATGACCTTCGACTACCGCCTGCGCGAGGGCGTCGTTCAGAGCTCGAACGCGCTCCGCCTGATGAAGATCGTCGGCCTCGATCTGCCGACGGGCTGAGCCCCCGGCGCGTCGCGGCCATCAGCCCCCGGCGCGTCGCAGCCGTCAGCCCCCGATGGCGCGAATCGACACGTGGGCGGCGGACGCCTCCGTGCAACCTTTCCAGGTCGCGCCGTCGGGCTTCATCGACCAGGCGTCGCGGACGGCCTGCGTGACGCCGCGCGCGTCCCCTTCGCGCGAGGCCTGCGCCGCCGAGCGCCCGTCGTTCGTCGCGAGGCACGGCCTTAGGACGCCGTCGCTCGCGACGCGCAGGCGGTCGCACCCTTCGCAGTACGTGTCGCTCGCGCCGCTGATGAAGCCGACCCGGTGCGCCGCGCCACGCGCCCGCACGTACGCGGCCGGCCCCCGATCGGGATCGCGCGCGGGGGACGCGTCTTCCAGCCGGTGGGCGAGCACACCCCGCATCTCGCGCACCGTCACGAGCCGATCGCCGAGCTTCGCTCCTTCGCCGATCGCCATGATCTCGAGGAAGCGGGGGAGGACGTTCCTCCGCCACGACCAGTCGACGATCGCTTCGAGCTCGTCGTCGTTTTCGCCGCGCACGACGACGGTGTTGAGCTTGATCTCGGAGAACCCCGCGTCCATCGCCGCGTCGATCCCGCGGAGCACCGCCGCGAGGTTCCCTCCGCGCGTCATGCGCCGGAAGCGCGCGGGATCGAGCGTGTCGAGCGACACGTTGAGGCGCTGGAGGCCGGCTTCGCGGAGCGGCTTCGCGAGCTTCTCGAGCCGCGTCGCGTTCGTCGTGAGCGCGAGATCGTCGAGCCCGAGCGTGCCGAGCATGCGGATCATCGCCACGACGTCGGGGTGGAGCAGCGGCTCGCCCCCGGTGATGCGCACCCGGCGGACGCCGCTCGCGACGAGGCCGCGCACCATCGTCGTCCAGGCGGGCACGTCGAGGCGCTCGTCGAGGTAGCCGTCGCGCTTGTCCGGCCGGCAGTAGATGCACGCGAGATCGCACCGATCGGTGAGCGAAAGGCGCACCGAACGCGGCCCGGGTCGCGCGTCGGCGCGTTCGATCGGCAGGACGGGGAGCGCGCGCATCGATGGTCGAAGTGTAGCCGACGGGCCGGACCGCGTGCGATAGAGTTGGCCGTCGCGCCCGACCGTACGCGGCGCCCCTCGAGCTCGATCGTCGCCCATGCCTCCTCCCGCTTCGCCTCCGCCGTCGACCCCGCGTGTCGTCACGGTCACCGTGAGCGATACCCGTACGTCGCACGACGACGCGGCCGGTCGCGCCTTGATCGAGGAGCTCGCCGCCTTCGAGCTCGTGCGCCACGTCGTCGTCCCCGACGATCTCGAGGGGCTGCGCGCGCTCGTCCAGGGAGTCGTCGATGGCGACGAAGCGGACGCCGTCGTGCTGACCGGCGGCACGGGCATCGCCGCGCGCGACGTCACCATCGAAGCGCTCGAACCCCTCTTCGACAAGCGCCTCGACGGTTTCGGCGAGGCGTTCCGACGCTTCTCGTGGGACGTCGTCGGCCCCCGAGCCGTCCTCTCGCGCGCGACCGCGGGGACGGTCGGCCGCTGCCTCGTCTTCGCCCTGCCGGGGAGCGAAAACGCCGCGCGTCTCGGCGCGCGCGAGCTCGTAGCGCCCATCCTCCGCCACGCCGTCGATCTCGTGACCGGTCGCACCGCGCACGGGCGCCACGGCGCTCCTTCACGTTCGCGTTCGCGTTCGGAGGGGCCCCCGTGACCCTCACCCTCCTCTATTTCGCCGCCGTCGGCGACGTCGTCGGCAAGGCCGAAGAGCGCCTCGACGTCCCTTCCTCGGTGACCACGGTGGGCGTGCTCGCGGCGCACCTCGCCACCCGCTACCCCGCGCTCGCCGAGCGCCTCCGCTACGTGAAATTCGCGCGCAACGAGGCGTTCGCGGACGCCTCGGAGCCGCTCGCCGACGGCGACGTGATCGCGCTCCTCCCCCCGGTCGCGGGAGGCTCGATCGACGACGAAACGACGCGTGGGCGCGGAGTCTCCGCCGTTTCGCCGCGCGCGTGACATCCGCCGCTCGCGCGAACGTCGGTCCTGGCGTACAACCGCTGCGGAGGAAAACGATGAGCGGAAAGCGCATTTTCATCACGGGTGGAGCGTCGGGCCTCGGTCGCGCGCTCGCGTTCCGTTACGCGCGCGAGGGCTGGTCGGTCATGATCGGCGACATCGACGAGAAGCGCCTCGAGGAGACCCGCGCGGAGCTCTCGAAGCTGACCGGCCGCGTGCACGCCGCGCCGTGCGACGTGCGCAAGGAGGAGGATCTCGAGGCCGCGGCGACCTGGCTCGAGCGCGAGTGGAAGGGCGTCGACGTCGTCGTCAACAACGCCGGCGTGGCGATCGCGGGCGGCATCGCCGAGCAGCCGCTGCAAGACTGGCAGTGGATCGTCGACATCAACCTCCTCGGCGTCGTCCGCGGCTGCAAGGTGTTCACGCCGCTCTTCCGCCGTCAGGGCGGGGGACACTTCATCAACATCGCGTCGGCCGCGGGGCTCATCCACCCGCCGATGATGGCGGCCTACAACGCCACGAAAGCCGCCGTCGTCGCGCTCTCCGAGACGCTGTCCGTCGAGCTCGCGTCCGACAAGATCGACGTCACGGTCGTCTGTCCGTCGTTCTTCCGCACGAACCTCACCGAGTCGATGCGCGCGGCGCGCCCGGAGCTCAAACAGGTCACCCACAAGCTCATGGATCGGGCCAACGCCAGCGCCGACGTCATCGCCGACCGGATCTTCGAAGGGGCGACGCGCCGCCAGTTCCGCGTCGTGCCCCACGCCGACGCGAAGTTCGCGTGGATGCTCAAGCGCCTGTCGCCGTTCTCGGTCTACGCGAAGGCCATCGGGCTCGAATCGAAGCGGATGATGGGGAACAAAGCCCCGTCCTGAGTCACGCGATCCCAGTTTTGACGCCCCGAGACGAGGTGCCGGCGAATTTTTGACGTGGTGCGAAAAATTCTGCTGGCACTTCGCAAAAGGTCTGTCAGATAGGGGGGCCAGAGAGGTCGTACATTCTCCTCTCGCCCCCCACATGAACCTCACCGTTCGCTCTGTCTCGCCGAAATTCCTAGGGATTTTTGCTTTCGCCTCGCTCGGCCTCGTGGCTTGCAGCGGTTCGGCGTTGGACGTCGACCTCGGCGCGGGCAAGGGCGATCCTCAGCTCGTCAGCACCGCGGACGACGGCAGCCCCGAGGGCACCGACGGTGGTGCGCCGGTGCAAGGGGAAGCGGAGCCCGTGGCCAGCTCGGACGGTGGCGCGGCGATCCCCCCTCCGGAGCCCTGCCCCGAGGGCCTCGGCGACCGCTGGACGTGCGACGGCCAACGCCGCATCCGCTGCGTCGATGGCTGGGTCGACGCGGTGACCTGTGAGGCGGGCTGCACGGCCGGCGCGAACGACGAAGCCGTGTGCTCGTGCGGGACGCGCGCGCGCTATTCGCGCTGGAACTGCATGCCCGACGGCACGCGCGCGAGCTGCGCGGGCGGGATCGCATGGGTCGTCGATTCGTGCGGCGGCAAGGGCTGCTCGGGGGCCGAGAACGGCACGAGCGACCAATGCACGAACGCCGGCGCGCTCCAAGACGCCGTGGCGAGCCTCGGCGCGTCGTGCGCGTCGCTCGTCCCGGGCATCCAATGCTCGATCGCGGTGCGCGATCTCGTGACGAACGAGCGCGCGGGCTACGGCGAGAATCGCTTCTACGTCAGCGCGAGCTCCGCGAAGGCCTTCTGGGTCGCGGCGGCGCTCCACGATCGGACGGTGGCGGCCGTCGAGCCGTACGTGCACGCGGTCTTCGAGAAGTCCGACAACGCGGCCAGCGGCCGGGTGATCGACCTCCTGGCGTCGCCCGAGCGGGTCAACACGTTCCAGTGGCAAGACGCCCAGCTCGCGGACGTCGGGTTCTGCGCGTGGGACACGGATCGCGTCCGCGAGCCGCGCAACTGCCCCGGCGTGATGAACGGCGACAACTTCTTCACGACGAGCGACGCGGTGTCGTTCCTCGAGCAGGTGTGGAACCACTCGCTGCTCGGCGCCGACAAGTCGAACACGCTCCTCTCGTGGATGCAGCTCTCGCCGCGCAAGGGGTATGGCGGCTGGCTCGGCACGCAGCTCCCCGAAGCCGCCCGCGCGACGATGCATCACAAGGCCGGCTGGCTCCCGCCGGCGGCCGTGGCCGGTTACTCGAACGCGAACGAGATCGGCATCGTCGAAGTGCCGGGCGGTCACGCTTACGCCGTCGCGTTCGCGCTGAAGGGCGCCAAGACGCAGGCCGCGTACGACAACCAGGAGCTGCCGCTTCTCGAGTACTTGTCCTGCCGCGTCTACCACGCCGTCGCCGGCGACGACGCTTCGGTGTGCAAGGCCCCCTGATCCGGAGTCGACGAGGGGCGAGCGCGACGGGAGCGCTCCAGCCCAAGCAAAAAGCGCGCGCTCTCGAACCGAGAGTCGCGCGCTTTTTCGTCGTGGGATGCGAGGCCGTTACTTCTTCTTCGCCTCCATCGTGTACTTGCAGGTGATCTCCGTTCCGCTCACGGTGGTCGTCGTGGTCGTCGTTCCGGAGTACGACTGGCCGTCGCTGGCGACCGTCGTTTCGGACGTGGTGTCGCTCACGACGCCCGATTGTTCGACGTGACAGGTCGTCTTCGCCGAGCAGTTGGCTTCGTTGACCTCCGTCGTGCAAGGGTTCTCGCCGGCGTCCGTGTCGGTGCTCGAGCCGCCGTCGGTCTTGTCGTTCATGGTGAACGTGGTGGTCTGCCCCTCGGGGCACTGCGCGCTGCTGCTCGGGTCCTTCGTCGTCGTGAGCGTGTACTCGCCGGGTTGGAGCTGGCACTTGCCGCCGTTCGTACCGTTGCCATCGCCGTTGCCGTCTCCGGTTCCGTCACCGTCCCCGGTTCCGTCGCCGTTGCCGTTTCCATTGCCGTTGTTGTTGTTGTTCTTGTTGGAGCTGTCGTCGTCCGAACAGGCGACGGCGGTGACGACGAGACCGAGGCCGAGCGACATGGCGAGAATGCGCGAAAGGGATCCGAAGCGGTTCATGGATTCTCCTGAGATTCGAAGGGAATGCCGCCGAAAGACGGCCAACCGGGCGAGGTTAGTGGGACTCGTCCGACGCGGAAAGTTTCATGCACGAGGAGGTGAGCTGGGGGACGAGGCACCGAGCACGTCGGGCGTTGGACGAAACGACGCTCAGGTGCATTCACGGCGAGGACGTGGAACGACGGACCCGTGACGAAGGGCGTGAGACGTCGCGCTCGTTGGTCAGGGCCGGTGTGAAGAAGGGTGGCATCGAGCGTCCACCCATCCGACCCACGTGGCGCCGTCCGGACCGAATTCACGCTTCCAAATGGGGACGTGCTCCTTGATTCGATCGATGAGCGCGCGGCAGGCTCGGAATGCTTCGTCGCGGTGGGGGGCGCTCGCGGCGCAGACCACGGCGATCTCGCCGACGGTGAGCGATCCGACGCGGTGCAGGGCGCACGCACGAACGCCGGGCCATTCGCGTTCGATCGCGTCGGCGATGCGCTGCATCTCGGCGACCGCCATGGTCTCGTAGGCCGAGTAGTCGAGCCGGGTGACGGCCCCTCCGTGACTCTCGTCGCGGACGACGCCCAAAAAGACGTCGACCCCGCCGGCGCCCGGACGGCTCACGTGCTGGACGGCCTCGGCGACCGTCACGGGTTCGCTCCGGAGCGCGACGAAGCTCATGGTCCGGGCTCGCCGGGAACGGAGCGGCCGGGCGCGGGATCGTCGGACGCCGCGCCGGTGGCCGGTTCACCGTGGAAATCGCCGCTTTTTCCGCCTGTTTTCGAGACGAGCCGCACGTCGAACGACATCGCACGGTCGAGGGCCTTGAGCATGTCGTAGATCGTGAGCGCGGCGGTCGACGCGGCGACGAGCGCCTCCATTTCGACGCCCGTTCGATCGCGTGCTTCGACGGTGGCGTCGATCGCGACGCGATCGTCGGCGAGCGTGAGCGCGATCTCCACCTTCGTGAGCCGGAGCGGGTGGCAGAGAGGGATGAGATCGCTCGTCCGCTTGGCTGCTTGGATGCCGGCGATGCGCGCGGTGGCGAGGACGTCGCCCTTGGGTGTGTCGCCCTTCGACAAGCGTGCGAACGTCGCCTCGTGCATGCGCACCGTGGCCCGCGCGACCGCGCGCCTGTGGGTCACGTCCTTGTCGCCGACGTCGACCATGCGGGCGTGTCCGCGCTCGTCGAGGTGGGTGAGGCGAGGGGCTTCGTCGGCCATGGCGGCGAAGGTTAGCGCAAAGTCGGTCGGCCGAGGGGCCGTCCCTGGACCATCGAAGGACCGTCGAACGCTAGAGCGCGACGTCGGCGAGCCAAAGGACGTCGACGTCGGCGTTCGCTTCGAAGCGCTCGACGTCGGCCGGGACCAGGAGGAGCGCGTCGGCGTCGGCCATCGACGTCACGGCGCCGCTCGCTTGGTTGGGCAGAGGGGTGGCGCGAAGGCCGTTCGGCCCCACGCCGACGCGCGCTCGCACGAACTCGAGGCGACCGCGGGCGTGTTCGAACGCGTCCGTGAGCGTCGCGCGAAAGCGTGGAGGGAAGGGCGCACGGTCGCCCTGCAGCGCGCGGAGGAGCGGGACGCCGAAGAGCCCGAACGTCACGATCGCGCTCGCAGGATTGCCGGGGACGCCGAAGACGACGACGTCGCGCGCGCGCGGGTTCGATGGTGCCTCGGGCGGGCGTCCGGCGGGGATCGCGTCGCTTCCCGTCGGACGGCGGTACGTTCCGACGGCGAGTGGTTTTCCCGGTTTGACGGCGACGCGCCAGAAATCGAGCGTCACGCCGGCGGCCTCGAGGGCCGGGCGCACGACGTCGTGATCGCCCACGCTCACGCCGCCCGTCGTGACGAGGACGTCGGCTTCGGCGAGCGCTCGGCGGAAGGTGTGCTCGGTGGCGTCGCGATCGTCGCCCACGATGGGCATCGCGCGGACGACGGCGCCGGCCCGCTCCGCCATCGCCGAGAGCGCCGCCGTGTTCGCGTCGGGGATGGTCCCAGGCCGGGCGTCGCTCCCCGGAGGGCGGAGCTCGTCGCCGGTCGCGACGAAGACCACGACCGGCCGCCTCGCGACGGGCAGCGCGCCGAGGTCGAGCGTCGCGGCGTGGGCCAAATGCGCCGGGCGAAGGCGCGTGCCGCGCGCGATGGCGAGCGAGCCCGAGCGAGCGTCGGCGCCGCGCCGGCGGACGAATTGCCAGGGCGTCGCGCGTTCGGCGAAGGTCGCCCGATCGCCGCGTCGCTCGACGTGCTCTTGCATGACGACGGCGTCGGCGCCCTCCGGCATCGGGGCGCCGGTGAAGATGCGCATCGCGCTCCCGCGCGCGAGGGGCGGAGGCTGCGCGCCGGCTTTGCTCTCGCCGATCACGGGCAGGGTCTTGCCGGGCGCGTCGAGATCGCGCGCCGCCACGGCGTAGCCGTCCATCGCGCTGTGGTCGAACGATGGGAGGTCGAACGGCGTGAGCACGTCGTCGGCGAGCACGCGGCCGGAGGCCTCGCCGAGGGCCACCCGTTCGGAGCCGAGCGAGAGAGAGCCGAGCGCGAGCACGCGGGCGAGGGCCTCGTCGAAGGAGAGCATGACCGAGATGTACCGCAGTCGGCGGCGCGACGCCTCGGATCAGAGCTCGTCGTCCGTGAAGGCCATGACGTCGCCGATGCGCGTCGTTCCGCACGCGAGCGCCACGAGGCGATCGAAGCCGACCGCGTTGCCGCCGCTCGGAGGCATGCCTCGCTCGAGGGCCTCGAGGAAGCGCGCGTCGATCGGATAGAGCGGCTTTCCGATCTTCTTTCGGGCCTCGAGATCGGCGGCGAACCGCGCGCGCTGCTCGACCGGATCGGTGAGCTCGCCGAAGCCGTTGCAGAGCTCCACGCCGGCGACGTAGAGCTCGAAGCGCTCGGCGACGCGTGGATCGCCCTCCTTCTTCCGTGCGAGCGACGCTTGGGTCGCCGGATATTCCGTCAGGAAGACGGCGTGATCGAGCGCGGCGAGCGCGGGCTCGACGCGGTCGACGAGCAGGCGGAAGAAGCGGTCTTCGTCCTCTTCGGCCAAACGCAGGGTCTCCTCGGCGGGCGTGTCGGCCCACGTCGCGAACGCCTCGCACACCGTGAGCCGCCGGAACGGCGGACGGCAATCGATGCGACGCTCGCCGAGCCGCACGACGCCGGACGTGACGCGCGCGACGAGCTGCTCGGTGTCGCGCAGGACGTCGATCATCGTCGCGTCGGCCCGGTAGAACTCCAGCATCGTGAACTCGGGGTTGTGGCGTTCACCGAGCTCGTTCGCGCGGAAGGCGCGGGTGATCTGGAAGATGCGGCGGTGCCCGTCGACGAGCATTCGCTTCATCTGGTATTCGGGCGACGTCGTCAGGTAGCGGCGCCGCTCGAGGGCCGCGGACGCGCCGGCGGGCCCGCTGGCGGGATCGGCGGGCACGATCTCGAACGCGTCGAGGTGCAGATCGAGGCCGGGCGACGGGACCGCGATCGGCGTTTCGACCTCCACGTAGCCGCGCGACTCGAAGAAGGCGCGCGTGCTGGCGAGGACGCGCGCGCGAGCGGCGATCGGCTTCATCGGCGCCGCGAACCGTGCTTGGCCGCGCGCTTCGACGCCGTGCGGCTCGTCGGAGCGTCTTTCGCCGCGGTGTCCTTCGTCGCCGCATCCTTCGCCGCCACGTCTCTCGGCGCGAGGCCCTGGAGTAGGATGTCCGCGAGTTGCGTCGCCGCGCGGGCCAGCGCGCCTTGCTCCGCGCGCCCGAGGGCCCAGGTGAGCGTGATGCCGTCGAGCGCGCCAAAGATCCCACGCGCGGCGATGTGCGGCGACACGTCCGCGCGGAAATCCCCCGCCGCTTGACCGTCGGCGACGATGCGCGCGATGGCGTCGAGGTAGGCGATGAACTTGGGGGCCGCGAACTCTTTGAGCAGGCGCGTCGACTGACGAATGATGACGGTGATGACCTCCGCCATGTCGCGCTCGTCTTCGAGCAGGCCGAGCTGCATGTCGATGACGGCGCGGAGGCGTTCGGGCGCGCTCGGCAGCTTCGGTAGCTCGCCGTCCATGAACGCGAGGAGCCGCTCGACGCGATCTTCGAACAGCGAGACGAGGACCTCTTCCTTCGACCGGAAGTAGAGGTAGATCGTCCCGTCGGCGACGCCCGCGGCCTTGGCCACGTCGCTCACGCGGGTCGCGAAGAAGCCATTCTTGGCGAACACGCGGACCGCGGCGCTCAAGATGCGATCGCGCTTGTCGCCCGAACGGCGCGAGGCGGCGCCAGGGGAGGCCTTCTTCGGCCTCGCCACGGCCTTTTGGGGGCTTCCCCCCGAGGTTTTGTCGCGCTTCGACGTGCTGAGTGAGGATTCACTCATTGGCCCGCGAGCTACCAAAGGCGCTCCGAGGGGTCAACAGCGCCCGGACCTGCGGAAATTCCTTTCGGCCGTTCGTGCGACGGCCACGACGCGCCGATCGCCAGAGAGCGAGGCCGTCGCGCTCAGCCGAAGGGCCGAGGTGCGTCGCGCGCGACGAGCCCTTTGCATTCGATGCCGCGCTCTTCCGTCGTCGTCTTCAACGAGAGGTTCCCGTCGTCGTCCTTCGCGACGCGGACGTCCGCGCTCGTCTCTCCGTCGATGCCTTCGAACGCCACGGTGAAGCTCACCGAGTCCTCTCCGTCCACGTAGTTCGAGATCGTCGTGGCCGATTGCGTGAAGCCGGCCAGCCGGTACTCCGGGTGGACCTCGAAGGAGATCGGAGGCTCGCCGAGCTGCGCGCAGTCGCGGCACGAGAAGTCTTGGACGGAAGCGCTGAGGCGGGGCTCGTCGTCGAACCACTCGACGACGACTTCGCACGCCTTGCCTTCCGGCGTCTTGCCGTCGTAGGTGCCGTCGGCCAAGAGCGCGACGAAGCGTTCGGCAGCTTGCTCCGGCGTCGCCGCTTCGTCGGCTCCCTCCGTGAGATCCTGCACGTCACTCGTGCTGTGGATGCCTTCCGTCGTGGAGCAGCCGGTGGCGCCGATGGCCAAGAGAAAGAGAGCGACGGAGAAACGTTGGGCGGTTGTCTTCATGCCGGTCCTTTGAGCATCCTTCGTGCCACGTGCACGCGTCCGATATTTCCATCACCGTCGACGTCGAAGCGACGAAGCTTCGATCCGCTTCGGAGGTTCGTCGATCCACCACGTGATACATGCATGTATTATGAATGTATTATGCATGTATTTGGTGTCGACGAGCCGACGAGAGTGAGAGAAGTATCGTCAGGGATCCGACGACCTCGACGTCAAATATGGTTGACGCGAAAAAGCCCGAAGGATCGACCCGAAGACCATGGGCGTGCTTCGGCGCGCCGCATGCGTCTTCACGTCCTGACACCGATCGCTTTCGCGAGCCTCTTCGCGAGTCACGTCGCCCACGCTCGAGCCACGCTCGATGCGACGACACGCTCGGTGAACGCGTGGAGACCGTCGCCTCCGTGTGGGCGACGGTCCACCTTTTGGCGGGACGCGCGCTAAAGGGACGCGACCATCAGGACGCGTTCCGCGAAGGCGCAGACCTCCGCGCCCATCCATCGTCCGAGCACGACGAGGACGGCGACGACCGCGAGCAGCCGCGGCAGGTGCGCGATCGTCGGATCTTGAATTTGCGTGGCCGCCTGCAACGCCGCGACGACGAGGCCGACGATCGCGGCGACGCCCAGCACCGGCAGCGCGACGACGAGCGAGAGGACGAGCGCGTGCTGGGCTTCGGCGAGGAGCGCGGCGACGGGCATCGGTCCGAGCGATCAGGGCGTGGCGCCGTCGTCCGTCGAGGCGTCGTTCGACGACGCGTCGCCCGCGTCGGAGGTGCCCGTGTCGGCGACGTTCGCGTCTTCTTCGGCGGCGTCCGTCTCTTCGTTCGCGTCGGGCGTCGACGCGGCGTCTTCGGTCGGGCCGGTGTCGGGGGGCGGCGCGGCGTCGCCCGTGATGGGGGTCACGTTTTGGGTGCACGCGAGCGCCGTCGCGGTGCGGCGGTCGGACGGGCAGCACACGGCCGACGCCTGGCTCGCGACCTGGGTGCACACGAGGCCGCTCTGGCAGTCTTCGCTGCCGTTGAGGATTTCGCAGCGATCGCCTTCCCCGGCGTTCGAGCAAGCGGCCGCGGCCGCCAGCATCACCGTCGTGATCACGGTCCAAACACCGACGAAACGCTTGCGCGAAGCCCGTCCCATGCCCGCCTTGATGGCACGGATGCTCGGCTCCTGGCAAGCGGCTTCGGTGGCGCCAGGCGGCTTCGGTGCGTCAGCCACGGGGTTCGTCGTCGTCGTCGCCGGCGCCGAGATTTCGCGTGCTGACGCCGTCGTGCAGCTTTTCCTCCTTGGCCTCGACGGCCTGCGCGAACAAGGAGGTGTACTGCGCGGCGCTCGCGAGCGAGAAGCCGAGCGACAAATAGACGAGCACGCGCCCCACGTGGACGAGGTCGACCAAGCCGAGGTCGATGCCGAGGTAGCGAAGGTGGTACGGGTAGCCGGCGAGCAGCGCGATGATGCCGATCATCTGCAGCGCCGTCTTCGTTTTGCCTTCCTGACCGGCGGAGATGACGACGCCTTCGCTCGCCGCGACGCTGCGGAGGCCGGTGACGCTGATTTCGCGCGCAAGAAGGACGATGACGACCCACGAGGGGATGCGGCCCATCGGCACCATCCAGACGAGGCACGCCATGACGATGAGCTTGTCGGCGAGCGGGTCGAGCAGCTTGCCGAGCACGCTGACGACGCCCAACTTGCGCGCGAGGTAGCCGTCGAGCACGTCCGTCAATGCGGCCAACGTGAAGACGATCGCGGCCCAAAAACCGGACCGCGGCGTGTCCTGATCGAGGAACCACAGGCAGAGCGGGATCATGAGGATCCGCCCGAACGTGAGCAAGTTCGGGATGTTCACGGCATCGGCGGCCAGGGAACGGCGAACTTCCTTTCGGCGGGCTCGCCGATCGCTGGGCGGATGCGGATCCACGCTCGAGGGTGTAGACCGACGCGGGCGCCGCGTCACCATCGAAGGGCACGCGGGCAACGATGAGCGTCGGCGGCGACGCGCCGCGCGCGATCCGCGACGATCGGGATCGTTCAGGGCCGGTCGACCGCGCGCTAGACGCTCGTGACCAGCACTTTTCCTTCGCCGGCGAAGCTGACGAGCCCGCGTTGGGCGCAGGGCGCTTCGTTCGGGGGCAGGGCGCGCGGAACGAGGCGGCCGAACCATCCCAAGAGGACCTCGCGACGCACGCGGACGCCGGCGTTCGGGTGCACCTCGAGCTCGAGGAGCTCGCCGAAGCTCTCCACGACGACCGAACCGCGCCCGCGAAGTTGCACGATGGCGGTCGATTCGCGATCGCTCGTGGCGAGTTGGCCATTTTCGTAGTCGAGCGCGTCGTTCCAGCCGACCAGGACGTCTTCGCGCATGAAGCACGTGTCGTGGACCGGGAGCACGAAGAGCTTGCGGCCGGGGCGTGGACCCAGCACCAGCCGGCCGTCGCCTTCGATCTTCACCATCGGACTGCCCACGCCGCCGAACGGGACGCCCGTCGCGCGGCCGTCGGCCCGTCGTTCGGCGACGTTCGTCATGAGGCTGCTCGTGGACGTGCGGATCGCCTCGAGGCGCGTCGTGAATCCGGCGCTCGCCGCGACGCGGACGAGGGCGACGCCGGACGAATGCAGCTCGACGCCATGGGGATCGGGGAAGCTCAGCGCCGCGCGCGCGGGCGGGGGTGCCGTGCCCTTCGTCGACTCGACGTCGAGACCGTCGGGGATGCTCGGCGCGCGCGGGGCGACGTGGAGCGACGGTGTGCCGGCTTCGTCGAGGGAGAAGGTCGGCGCACGCGGCGCGGGCAGGTGCATGGCGGCGATATCGTCGGGCGCGGCGGGAGCGACGCCGACGATCAGGGTCGGACGTCGTTCTTCGGACGGCACGCCGAGCTGCGGCATGTGCAAGACCGCGCCCGGACTCCGGGCCTCCGCGGGGCGTTCGGTCCGCTGACGCAGCGGACGCGGAATCGCTGAGCCGGGAGGTTGGCCGATTTCGACCGGGCGCCATTCGTCTTCGAACGAGCGCGCGTCGCTCGCGGGCTCGGCGAGGGCGAAGCTCAGCTCGCCGGCGTCGAGCTCTTCGAAGGCGGCCCGGGCGGCCTCGCGGATGTCGAGCGGCGGGAACGACTCCTCGGCGGGCGGGATGAGGGAGTTCCGCTTCTCTTCCACGCGACGGACCATCTGCGCGTGCCCACCTTTTCGGAAGGCGGTCTCGGCGTCCGTCAGCTCGCCGAGGCGATCGTACGCCAAGCCGAGGTAGCCCCACGCGCGCGCGTGGTTCGGGTGGAGGCCCACGAGCGTCTCGAGCTCGCGCTTGGCGAGCGCGGATTGCCCGGTCTTCAGGTAGCAGAGCGAAAGGTTGAGCAAGAGCGCGGGATCTTGCGGCGTCACGCGCAGGAGCCGCTCGTAGATGGCGATCGCGCGCGGGTAGAGGCCGAGCCGGAAATAGACGACGGCGAGGAGATCTTGCCCCTTCGCGTCGCGCGGCTGGAGGTGGAGCGCCCGTTCGAGCTCGCCCTTGGCCTCGAGGACGCGGTTGTCCTGGAGGAGCTCGCTCCCTCGGTACAGGTGGAAGAGGAAGTCTTCGTTGGCGGCGCTCTCGTCGAGCGGACCGTGGCTCGAGGGCGAGCGGGGATCGTCGGCGTCGGCGGTCACGTCACCTCGGAAGGCATCGGGACGGTCGCGGGGCTCGATCGCGCGCATCCCAATCAGTCTACACGACCACGGCTGGGCGTGGCGAGCGCGGCCCAGGCGAGCGCCCAGGTCGCCAAGGGAAGGACGGCGACCACGGCCGCGCGTCCGTCGAGCATACCGTGTGTGCCACCCGCCCAGCGCGTGGGAGCGAGGTGGGCGCGAAACACGCTCCCTTCGAAGAGGAGCTCCTGGCCGAAGAGCCACGCGGCGTGGGCCGACCAGGCCATCCAGGCGCCCCGATCGCGGACCCAGAGCGCGCCGAAGAACAGGCCCAGCACCAGGCCGACGGCGACGCGTTCGGGCGTCGCGTCCGGCGTTCCGAGCGCCGCGGCGGCGGAGATCACGCCGGTCGCGATCACGCGGAAGAGGGGCGACGGCGCGGTCCCCACGGCGCGGAGAACGACGCCGCGAAAGAGCATCTCCTCGCGCATGGCGTCGAGCAAGGCCGTCACGAGCCCCATGACGAGCACCGACGTCGTGACGCTCGTTCGGACCAGGACGGCGGCGCCGGTGGCCACGGTGAACCCCGCGACGACGCCGATCGCCATCGTCCCGAGCGTCGCGCCGACGAAGATCCGACGCGCGGGCGAGCGGTGGGGGAGGCCGATCGAATCGTCGTCGGTCCAGGTCACGCCGAGGCGGCGCGCGCCCCACTCGGCGATGACGGCGGGCAACGCCGTCGCCGCCATCGAGCGCGTCTCGAGGATCCGCGCGACGGCCTGGGTGGCGAAGAAGAGGAGGAGGCCGCCGATGGCCACGCGCTCCGGGGGAAGCGCGGCCTTCGCTCCAGGGTCGCTCGAGCGAGGCGAGGGCGCCCCCGTCGGTCGCTCGCGCCGCGCGCTCATGCCCTCATTCCAGCGTGAAGAGCTTGGCGTTGCCTTCGACCGTCGCGCCCTCGACCACGTGGACGTCGACGACCGTGCACGCCGCCTTCGCCTTGACTTCGTTCTCCATTTTCATGGCTTCGACGACGCAGAGCGTCTGGCCCGCCGTGACCGCCTCTTTGGCCGCGACGAGGATGCGAACGACCCGCCCCGGCATCGGCGACTTGACGACCTTGTCGCTGCCCGACGCGCCACCTTTCTTCGCGGCCGCCGCGGCCCGTTGGCGATCGCTCTCGACGCGCACGTAGGAGCGGTGCCCGTTCGCCACGACGCCGAGCTCGGGGCCTTGGCCCTCCGTCGTCAAATCGACGATGCGCCCGTCGACCGCGATCGACAGCACCCCATCGAGATCGACGACGTCGACGTCCAAGGAGCGCTCTCCGAGCCGGACGTCGAGCTTCCCCGACGGCAGCTCGACGACGTCGACGATCGTGGGCGCCGCCGCGGGATCGGGATCGAGGTTCACGAAATAGCGCATGGTGGATGCGACCTTCTTCGGATTCCCGCGGCCCGTCAAGCGCGAGGCGGCACCTCGAAAGCGACGTCGAAGCGACGTTCTTCGTCCGACGCGAACGCGACGTGCCCCGTTTTCCCGACGTCGAGGCCGAAGACCAGCGTGCGCCGCGCCGATCCCGCGTCGAGGGCGAGCTCGATCAGGACCCGCCGAAAGCAGTTCGCCCCGCCCGGCATGCCGGCGTCGACCCAGCCGATGGCTCGGCGAAGGCGGGCTCGCCCGACGCGGCCGCGCTCCTTCGCCCGCGCGCCGCGGCTTCGCAGGATCGCGACGCAGTCGTCCGGGGAATCGCGGAGACGCATGCGCTCGACGTCGGCCACGACGCGAAGGACGCGCGCGAGCTCCACCCAAAGGTAGTCCGCGATCGTTGAATCTTCCACGGCGTCGGGGCCGACGGCGTCGGCGGGCGCGAGGATGCACCGCGCGCCGCTCCGATCGAGGAAAGAGAGGCCCGCCCGCGCTGCCTCCGAGACGAGCGGCTCTTCGTCGAAGAAGTGGTGGCGGTAGCCCGCGGTCGCGAAGCGGTCGCCGGGTTCCGCGGCGGGCAAGCCGAGCGCTCGAAAGAGGCGGCGGGGACCGTCGAAGGCGATGCGCCCGCGGTGCGTGGCGTCGTCGACGACGGGGACGTGCAGGACGACCCGCGATCGCGCCGACGAACGGCATGCCGCGAGGAGCCGGACGCGCGCCTCGGCGGTCGGAAGGCGCGGGTAGACGTCCGGGCCGAGCTCGACGACGTCGGTGGGGTGACGTGCGATGGCGTCGCAAAGGTGCTGGAGGCTCGACGGCGACGATCGAAGGCTCGAATGGGAGGCGTCGGTGGCATCGAGGGCGTCGGCGGCGCTGGCCGCGTCGATGCCGAGCGTTTTTCCGCCGTTCCGTTCACGCAACCACAGAGATCGCGCCGCTGCGTCGGGATCGCGTGCGCGGTCTTCCGGAAACCATTCGCGCCGGAGTCGTTCGAGGACGTTCATGCCGGGGCTCGGATCGATTCTGTCACGGGCGTGCCGGTGCTCGGGCGCTGGGGCTCGCGCACCGGGCATGGCGCGGCTCGTGGCTCGTAGGGAAAGGTAGGGCATCTGGATCCCAGAGACCACGGATCATGGATCTTCGAGTCTCCAAGGAGGGGAGTGAAATGCATGAAAATGCGGATTATTTCGAGACTTCGCCGCCGCCGAGAAGCGATCGGGGGATGGTCTGGAAGATGCACATGTAGGTGTCTGTCAGACGGGACCGCTTCTCCACGAACGTCCGCGCCCGAGCCGACACGTCCGACGCATCGATGCTCGCACGATGATCGCTCCGCGTCCGACCTTCGTCGAGCGACGGCTCCGTTCCGACCTCGGATTCGTTCTCTCCTGTTCGTTCGTTTCTCCTGCAGCCACGTTCATCGCGCGCTTCGCTTTCTTTGCACCCGGAACGCGGGGGCTGGCCTCGGGCCGCCTCCGCGTCGGCTTTTTGTCGATCGCCGTGGTGGCGATGGCGTCGCGATGGGCCGGCGCCCGGGTTGGCTCCGAACGCATGACGCAAGCACCAGCGTTCCTTGCCGAGCTGCGTCGTGACGACGGCATCGTCGCGACGGACGGCATGGCGCTTGGCCCCGAAACCGACCGGAGGTAGGGACGGCGGCATGACCGCATCGCCCGTCGTCGTGGGACGCCCGCTCTCCTTGTCCGATCTCGAAGACGTCGCCCTGCGCGGCCGCCCCGTCGTGTTCGACGACGAAGCCCGCGCCAAGGTCGTGCGCTCCCGAGCCGCCATCGACGCCATCGCGGAGGGCGGCGACGGCTCGCCCCGCGTCTACGGCGTCAACACCGGCTTCGGCGCGCTGAGCGAGACGCGCATCCCCGCGGCGGACGTCCGCGCGCTCCAGCAGAACCTCGTGCGCTCGCACAGCACGGGCGTGGGGCCGAACCTCTCGCCGGCGGAGGTGCGCGGCATGATCCTCCTCCGCGCGCAGGTCCTGGCGCTCGGGCACTCGGGCGTGCGTCCGGTGCTCGTCGATCGGCTCCTCGCGATGCTCAACGCGGGCGTGCACCCGCGCATCCCTTCGCAAGGCTCCGTCGGCGCGTCGGGGGATCTCGCGCCGCTCGCGCACCTCGCGCTCACGTTGATCGGCGAAGGGGAGGCCCAGCGGCACGACGGGCCGGTGCGCGCGAGCGCCGAGGTCCTCGCCGAGGCGAACATCGAACCGGTGGTGCTCGAAGCCAAGGAGGGGCTCGCGCTCATCAACGGCACCCAGTACATGGCCTCCCTCGGTACGCTGTCGCTCTTGGCGGCCGAGCGCCTCTGCACCGTGGCCGACATCGCCGGAGCGATGAGCCTCGAAGCGCTCAAGGGATCGAGCCGTCCGTTCGACGAGCGCCTGCACGCCGCGCGCCCCCATCCGGGGCAGAGCACGGTCGCCGAGAACCTCCGCGTGCTCTTGGCCGACAGCCAGATCGCCGAGAGCCACCGGGACTGCGGCAAGGTCCAGGACGCGTACTCGCTTCGTTGCATGCCGCAGGTGCACGGCGCCTCGCGCGACGCCCTCGCGTGGGTGCGGAGCGTGCTCGAGC
This sequence comes from Labilithrix sp., assembly GCA_044226145.1. Classification (GTDB taxonomy): domain Bacteria; phylum Myxococcota_A; class Polyangia; order Polyangiales; family Polyangiaceae; genus Labilithrix. The sequence goes on from JBGAHN010000087.1 coordinate 18,216, forward strand.
GCGAGGTCAACAGCGTCACGGACAACCCGAGCGTGTTCGTCGATCGCGGTGAGACCGAGATCATCAGCGGTGGCAACTTCCACGGCCAACCGCTCGCGCTCGCGATGGACCTGGCGGCGATGGCCGTCGCCGAGCTCGCGAACATCAGCGAGCGGCGGGTGGAGCAGCTCGTCAACCCCGCGCTCTCGACCGGACTTACCCCGTTCCTCGCGGCCGGCAGCGGTCTGCACTCCGGCTACATGATCGCGCAGGTCACGAGCGCGTCCTTGGTGAGCGAGAACAAGGTGCTCTGCCATCCCGCGAGCGTGGACTCGATCCCGTCGTCGGCCGGCAAGGAGGACCACGTCTCGATGGGGAGCGTCGGTGCGAAGAAGCTCCGCGAGGTCGTGGCGAACGTACGCTCGTGCCTCGCGATCGAAATCATGACCGCGGCCGCGGGGCTCGACCAGCGTGCGCCGCTCCGGCCGAGCCAGGGCGTCGCCGAAGCGCTGCGGGTCGTACGGACCGTGGTGCCGCCGATGACGGGCGACCGCGCCCTCGCGAAGGACATCGAAGCAGTGAGCGCACTTGTTGCGTCGAACACACTAAGGACGTCGGTGGAGAAGAGCGTCGGGATTCTCCGCTGAACGCGAACGAAGGCCGTCCTTCGTACCGTCCGCCTGCCGCGACGACGTAGAGGCGCTATGGATCGACGCGGAGACGCGATGAAGCTCTGGCGAAAGGGTCGGGTGATTCGCTACGCCGTCGCGATTTTGACGACGTTCGCGGCGTACCTCGCGCAGCTGCTCATTTGGCCGTTCATCCCGCCTTCGCCGCAGCTCTTCTTTTTCCCTGCGGTGTTCGTGACGGCCTGGCTCGCCGGGGCGGAGGCCGGGTACGTCGCGACCTTTCTGTGCTGCGTCGGCATCGCGCAGGGGTTTTTGCCGCCCACCGGCATCTTCGACGTCCGCCAGCCCAGCGACGTCCTCGACCTCGGCGTTTTCGCGGTCGTGGCGTTCGGCGTGAGCGCGACCATCGGGCGGCTACACACGGCGCTCGAGCGCGAGCACGCCGCCGCGCGCGAGGCCCAAATCGCGCGGGAGGCCGTCGAGGCCACCTGGTCGATGGTCGCTCACGATCTCCGTACGCCGTTGAACGTCATCCAGTTGAGCTCGACGGAGCTCGAGCGCCGCTTGCCCGATCCGGGCGACGCCACCGAGCGCGCGCGGACCGAGCGCGCCCTCCGCGCCATCAAGCGCTCGACGAACCGCGCGACGGATCTCGTCGAAGACGCGGTCGACGCGATGCGGCTCGCGAACGGCGTCTTGTCGATCGTCGTTTCGCCGTGCGACGTGAAGAAGCTGTGTCAGGAGGCGGTCGACTCCGTCTTCGTGCTCGCGCAGCGAAAGAACATCGCGCTCACGACGAACGCCGAGGGCGGGCTCTCGGTGGGGTGCGACGAATCGCGCCTCACGCAGGTCTTGTCGAACCTGCTCGGCAACGCCGTGAAGTTCACGCCGGCGGGCGGATCGGTGAAGCTCCTCGTGCGCGACGAAGGGAAGGCGATCCGCTTCGCCGTGGTCGACGACGGGCCGGGCATCCCGGAGGCCGAGCTCGGCGCCATCTTCGCGAAGTTCTGGACGCGCGACCGCAGCACCGGCGTCGGTCTCGGGCTCTGGATCGCGAAGGCGATCGTCGAAGCGCACGGCGCGTCGCTCACGGTCGAGAGCCGCGTCGGCGAAGGTACGACCTTTTCGTTCGTCCTCCCTCACGAAGCCCGCGCGCGCGCCGTCCCCATGGAGATGGCGACGAAGTCGCAGTAGCCCCTCCCGGACTCGAACCGGGACGTCCTTTCGGGACCAGAGATTTTAAATCTCCTGCGTATACCGTTCCGCCAAGGGGCCGTTCTGGCGTTCTGGGGTATCGCTGGAGGACTCGGCGGGTCAAGCGCGTCGCGCGATCTTTCCATTCGGGACGCATTTGGCGGAGAATGCGCCATGCTCAAGCGTCGGCCGTTCGCTTCGCTGCTCGCCCTTGCCGCGACGCTCTTCTCCGTTTCGTCCGCGCGCGCGGACGAATCCATCATCAAGAACCCCGGCGACCACCCCGCGTACCGGTTCGAGGCCGAGCCGCACGGCCTCATCGGTTTCGGCGGCCCGTTTCGGCACGGCAACGCCGATCTCGGCGCGGGTTTCCGCGGGACGATCATCCTCCTCGACAACGGGTTCGTGAAGTCGATCAACAACAGCGTCGGCATCGGCTTCGGCGGCGACATTTATTTCCGGAACACGACGCTCTTCTTGCCGGTCGTCATGCAGTGGAACTTCTGGCTGTCGAACCACTGGTCGGTGTTCGGGGAGCCGGGCATCGGCTTCGCCGCGAACAAGGAGTCCGGCGCGGACGTCGTCAACCCCATCTTCATGCTCGGTGGGCGCTACCACTTCAACGACCGCGTCTCGCTGACGCTGCGCGTGGGCTACCCGGCCATCTCGGTCGGCGCGTCGTTCTTCCTCTGACGAGGTTGCGGGACGGCGTTACGGCTTCGCGTCGGCCAGCGCGCGCGTGAGCTTGGTCGCCATTTCCTTGCGGAGCGCGGCGCAGAGGCGCGCGGACTCGAGCGCTTCTCGAAGCGGTCGGTCGGCGCCTTCGACGGCGGCGGCGCGGGGCGCGTAGAAGGCCGCTCGTTTCTCGGTGTCTTCGTCCGTGCAGGCCACGGAGGCGCCGCGGAAGAGCGCCACCCCGAGGGAGCCCGGGAGCTTTTGGCGGAGCGCGTCCCAGTTCTCGCGCACCCACGCCTCGACCGTCGGTCGCGCGCGCCTCCGGCCGAACGCGGCGCCGAGGACGCGGTTCGTTTCGTGCGTGCGGATCTCGGGGCCGAGGGCGACGGAGAGACCTCGCCGCAGCACCTCGTCGTCGTCGAAACCGGCCATCGCGCGGATCGCGACGGCGCGGTGCTCGGGCGACTTCGCACCCTTCGCGAAGGCGCGGAGCTCGTCGAGTCGCGCGGCGCCCGCGTGCCGGGACGCGAGATCGACCGCGATCGCCGCGGCGTCGGCGTCGATCTTCGATGGATCGGCGAGCCACTGCGTCGTGAGCTCGTCGGCTTCGCGGAGCGTCGTCTCGTCTTCGGCGAGATCCCCCATCGCGCGGAGCACCGTGCGCCGGAGGATGGCTTCGTCGCCCGCGCCCGCGGCTTCGCCCGCCTTCGGTTGCCAGCCGAGCGCCTTCTTGCGCGCCCCGAGCCGCGCCGCGACGAACCGACGGAAGGCCGGCCGCGCGGCGTCTTCGACGAGGAGCAGATCCATTTCGTCGAGGATGGTCACGACCTGCTCGACGAGCGGGCGCGACGTCTCGGCGTCGAACGCCGGGAGCATCCTCGTCACCACGTCCGGACCGAGGCGGCCGGCGCGCACCTGCGCCCAGGCGTTCGAGAGGAGCGCGGCGCGCTCGGGCACGTCCAGATCCTTCCGCGCGGCGGCGAGGCGCTCGTACTGCGCGGGCACCAAGGAAAAGCGGTAGTAGCCGCCGCGCGCGTTCGGGTGCACGTACTTCGGGCAGCTCCGGCCGCCGACCATCGCCGGCGCGCCCGACATCAACGTCGCGCACTCGGGCTCCTTGCCGCCCTGGGGCGCCACGCACACGGGCAACGTCCACCCGCCCGAGGCGGTCTCGTCGGCCGGTTTCCCGAGCGGCCTCCAGGCCTCTTGGACGAGCTCCGCGTGCCAGCGCGTGCCTCGGTCGCACGCGAAGTCGACCGTGATCTCGGGGACGCCGGGCTGATCGAGGAATGACGACGCCATCGTCGTGACGTCGTTTCTGGACGCGCGATCGAGGGCGGAGAGGAGCCGATCGGCGCGCGCGCTCTTGTGCGCGTTTTCGGTCAGGTAGTCGCGCACGCCGTTCCGGAAGGCGGTCTCGCCGATCCACGAGGCGATGGTGCCCAGGATCGCGGCGCCTTTTTGGTAGGTGATGCCGTCGAACGCTTCGTGCACTTGCCCCGTCGTGGTCACGGGCTGGCGTACGGCGCGGGCCGACGAGAACCCGTCGAGGTCCATCACGCGGAGCATGGCGGCGTTCGCGTCGAGGCCGGCTTGGTAGCTCGGGCGCCAGACGTCGACGATCTTCGTCTCCATCCACGTCGCGAACCCCTCGTTCAACCAGAGATCGTCCCACCACGCGGCGGTGACGAGGTTGCCGAACCACTGGTGCGCGAGCTCGTGCGCGATGACGAGCGCTTGGTTGCGTTTGAGCCCGACCGAGGCGTGCTCCGGATCGAGCAAGAGGAGCTCGTCGCGGAACGTGATGAGCCCGGCGTTCTCCATGGCGCCGGCGGCGAACTCGGGGACGGCGACGATGTCGAGCTTGTCGTAGGGGTAGGGGACGCCGATCCAGCGCTCGAGCGCGTCGGTGAGCTCCGCGGTCGTCTCGAGGGCCAGCGTGCCCATGTCGGCCTTGCCCTTCGGCGCGATCAGGCGAATCGGCGTTCGCTCCTCCGGACGCGGCAAGGCGCGGACGTCGAAGTCGCCGACCGCGAACGCCACGAGGTAGGTCGGGAGCGGTCGCGTGGGCGCGAAATGGTAGGTCGTGGTCGTACCCGACGGGGTCTCGCGCGAGGCCTCGGCGGCGTTCGCGACGACCAGGTCCTCCTTCGGTGCGGTGACGTGGACCGTGAACGGGGTCTTGAACCCGGGCTCGTCGAAGCACGGGAAGGCGCGCCGCGCGTCGGTCGCTTCGAACTGCGTGAAGGCGTAGAGTCGCTCCCCGTCGCGGACGCGGTAGAGCCCCGACAGATCCTCACCCCACGGCGCGTCCCACGCCACGGTCAAGGTGGCGCGACCCGGCGGCAGAGGGGCATCGAAGCCGATGACGAGCTCTTCGGGCGCGAGGCTCGCGGCGGTGCGCCGGACGGAGGTGTGTCCTGCGAACGTCTGGCCGTTGGCGACGGCGGTCGCCCGGGTCACGCGGAGATCGCGCGCCGAAAGGACGATCCACGACGTCGGTTTGGGGACGTCGACGTCGATGCGCACGGTGCCGGAGAAGCG
>JBGAHN010000088.1:0-22960 GCA_044226145.1 Labilithrix sp.
CGACGAGATCGGGGCGGCGCTTCGACGCGGCCTCGAAGTCCGAGAGCGCCACGGCGCGCGGGCCCGTCTGCCGGAAGATGAGGCCGCGGAGCAGGTGCGCCTCGGCGTTGTCCTTGTCGCGCGGCGGGCTCGCGTCGCCGAAGCCCTCCAAGATCGCCTGGAGCGCGTACTTCGCGAGCTCCATCTTGCCGGCGCGGTAGTGATCGCGCGCGATCGCGACCATCGCGGGCCGGAAGTCCGGATCCATGCGGAGCGCGTCTTGCGCGAGGATCTGCGCCGTCCCGTGATCTTGCGCGAGCGATTTCACCTCGGCCGCGCACGTCGTGAGCCGCGGCGAGTTCTCCTTCTTGCCGCGCCGATCGACGAGGAACGTGTCCGCCTCGCTCGTGCTGCCGCCCTTCGCGATCGAGAGCGCGTACGCGCAGAGCGACAGCTCGTGGTTCTTGTCGGTCGTGAAGGCCGCGCGGTACGCCTGCTGCGCGCCGGAGAGGTTGCCGAGGTGTTCCTCGACGACCCCGAGCGAATACTGCGGCGACGGCGAGCTCGGATCGAGGCTCGCCGCGGTCTCGAACTGCTTCTTCGCCGTCGCGAGATCGCCCTTGAGCCACGCCTGCCATCCGGTCTCGTAGGCCGATTTCGCCGATCCGCTGAGGCCCGACGTCCCCGCGCCTTCGATGACGCCGACCTGCGCGCCCTGCTCGTCGACGACGGGCGTTCCCGCCGACGCGTCGTTCTGCGGGTATTCGACCTTCTTGTCGTCGCCGCCGCCGCAAGCCACGAGCATCGCCACGACGCTCGCGGGCACGAGCGCCATCGACCTTCCCAGCCACCGCTTGCTGCTCCGCATGGTCCTTCTTTCCTTCGTCGGATCCGTCCTCATGGCCCGCGCTTCGAGGACGCCGTTCACGGCGCCGCCGGAAGCGGAATGGCCGTGCCCTTGGACGACGGAAGCGCGGCGAGACCCGGCCTCGTTTGGACGTATTGCCCCGGACGGTAGGTGAGCTTCGTGGCCCCCTTGTTCGTCGGATCCGGCGTGTTCGTGACGAACTGCCCGAGCTTCGCGTCCCCGATGATGTCGGTGAAGTACGCGAGCCGCCCGATCGCGCGCGTCACCTCCTGGTTCCTGACGTTGTACGTCTGCGCGAGCGTCACGGCCGTCGCGTAACGGCGGACCATGACCTCGTCGGCGCCGTCGAGCTCCTGGCTCTTCTTGGTGCGCCAGAACTCCTTCTTCGCGTCCTCGAGCGCGTCGGCCTTCTCCGCGAGATCGTCGCGGCCGCTGTTGCGCATGGTGTCGAGGAGCTTCTCCTCTTGCTTGGTGAAGTACGTCACCTTGACGGTGTTGTAGAGGCCCGTGCGGAGCGTGTCGTAGACCGCGCCTTGCCGCGCGATGGCCGTCGGCACCCACTCGAGCGACTCGTAGGTCTTCGCGATCTTGTCGAGCGCCAGATCCCACTTCTCCGCGTCTTTCGCGTTGTTCTGGTACTTGCCCGGCTTGGTGATCTTGCCGTTCGCGTCGCTCGTGCCGAGGATGTCGGCCACGGTGCCCGTGTACTTGTGCTTGTCGGGCTTGTCGAACTGATCGTCGATCTGCTCGGCGAGCAGCGTGTAGTCGGCCTCCGCCGCGTAATCGACGTACGGCGGGAGCTGCGCTTCGCTGCGACCGTCCTTGACGGGCGCCTTCGCACGGTAGTTCTCCCACGCCGTGATCGTGTTCTTGAACCAGTTGCGCCAATCCGTCTGACCGGAGGCGCGCTTCATCTTGCCGACGCCGTACGCCGCCTCGACGACGAACTTCGCCGCGTCCGCGTTGCCGCGGTTCTTCTGGTAGTACGCCGTGAGCGAGCTCTCGGCCTGCTGGCGCGTCGTCCGGTTCTGCCCGCTGTCGGCCGCGGTCGGCTGCCACTGCTTGTAGTCGAAGCTCGCGACCAGGTAGTCGGCGTCCGCGCGCTCGTTCGCCGGCGGGTCGAGCTTCGCGAAGATGCGCTGCTCGGCGATCATCTTGTCGCGCTGACCCATGTTCGAATAGAGGATCATCGCGTTGCGCGCGGCGTCGCGGCGCTTCTTCGCGTCGAACCGCTCGTTGCCGGCGATCTTCTCGTTCGTCTCGGCGGCGCGCTGGTAGTTGAAGAACGAGTAGTACGTCGTCGCGAGCGCGTCGTACGCGTCGCCGAGGTAGCCGAGGCGCTCTTGGTAGCGCTTCGGATCCGGCGCCGACTTCGTCTTCGGATCGCCCTTCTGCAAGGCGCTGAGGCGCGCCTCCGAGCCGTACTCGGTGATGAACTTGTTGTAGAGCTCGATCGCCTTGTTGTACTCGCCGACCTGCTTGTAGGCGTACGCCGCGTTCATCGCCGCTTCGGGCGCTTCGTCACGGCCCGGAGCCGCCGCGAGCGCCGCTTCGTAGAGCGCCGCCGCCTCGCGCCAGAGCTTGTCCTTCTCGGGTCCGGGCGGCGCCTTCTGCGCCTCCTCGAACTTGCGGCGCGCGTTGACGAACGCCGCCTCTTGCAAGGTCGGGTTGACGATGAGGCCGGCCTTGGCCTTGTTCTCCTCGGTGAACGCACACGAATGCGCCTTCTCCGCCTCGGCGAGCTGGGTCGAACGATCGGCGTCGCGCTCGAGGTTCGACATCGTGATGAGCTTCTCCCAGGCCCTGTAGCCGAGCTCGTCTTTGCCGCAGTGCTCCTTCCACATCGGCTCGAAGCGCTGCCGCGCGACGTCGAACTGCCCGTAGAGGAAGTACGTCTCGGCCGCGTAGAACTGGTAGTCGCCGGAGTGCTTCTGCGTGTCGAGGCTCGGCGGCACGCTCTGCACGTATTCGTCGCGCGCCGTGATGCTCTGCTGGACCACCGCGGGGATCGCGTCACGCAGGACCTTGCGCGTCGACGGATCTTCGGAGTCGAACTTGACCTCGTCGCGGTATTCGACGCCGCTCGCGCCCCTCGTCTCCTCGAAGCGCTGGTAGGCGAGATCGCGATCGACGTCGCTCACGTCGACGACGAAGAACGCCGCGTTGTCGAGGTACTTGTCGTCCTCGTTCGAGTCGCGCACGTCGACGGCGGCGGCGAGCGCCTCGTTGATGTCCGTCTTGCTCGGCTCGGGGTAGCTCTTCGGCGCGATCTTGTGGAGGACCACCTGGATGCGCACGTATTGGCGTCGGCCGTCGGCGAGCCAGTAGCGGCTCTCGTACGCGTCCGGCGCGTTCTCGTCTTGCTTGAGGTAGCCGTACCAGCCGGTGGCCGCGAGCTTGTACTCCGTCGCCGCGCGCGAGAGCAGCTCGATCTGCCGCCCCGGATCGCCGGTCTCGTTCGCCGCGATGAGGGCCGCCTTGCCGTTGTTCGTGTGCTGCGCCGCCGCTTGACGGAGGCCGCCGCGCACGAGGCGCTCGGCGTTCTGGATGGCCGTCGGGTTGTCCTTGTTCGCCTGCGTCCACGGCGTCTCGCCGATGTAGTTGGCGAGCGCGGTGCGCGCCTCGAGCGCCTTCTGCGCGATGGCGTCATGCTCCGGCGTACCCGGACGCTGCTGCATGTTGAGCTGGTCGTACGTCTCGGCGATCGCGTTCTGCGTCTCGGGCGCGGTGGGATCCATCGGCCACCGCTTGAGCATCATCGCGTAGACCTCGACCGCGTTCTTGAACTGGTTGAGGCTGCGGTACTCGAGCGCGAGCGCCTTGTAGATCTGGATCGTCCAGGGCTTGTCCTGCGGGACGAGCGTCGGATCCTGGACACGCTCGATGGCGACGTGGAGCTTTTGCTCGGCGCGATCCGGGTTCGGCTCGACATCGAGGATGTCCGGCCGCTGGATGTACGGCTCCCACTCCTCGGGGCCCTTGAAGTCGACGTTCGTGAGCGAGCCGGCGATGTACGTGTAGGCCTCGCTCCGGAAGTCGGCGCCCGGATCGCCCGTGAGCTTCTCTTGCTCGTCGGTGTAGTTCAGGAGCCGAACGAACTCCTTCGTCGTCGCCTCGTAGCGCTGCTGCTTGAAGAGCGTCCAGGAGTATTTGTAGAGTGCAACTCCGTAGAGCGGCGGCCGCTTGAACCGCATCGACGCCGAGTAGGCGCTCGCGGCGCGGTTGTAGCCCCACACGCTGCCGGGATCTTCCTTCGTGACGCCGCTGCCGAAGTCGAGGAGATCGAACTCCCAGTTGCCGATCTGCCACCAGATTTCGGCGACGTACTTCGGCTCCTCGCCCTGCGCGACGTTCGGCTGCGGGATGGGCGCGCAATCGGACGGGTACGGATCGACGTAGACCGTCTCGGGGTTCCGCCGGCTGATCGAGCGCGGGTCGAAGTAGCGATTCCGCCACGCGCGCCAAAAGGCTTCGTCGTGATCCTGCGGCATCGGAAGGACGGTGTCCTTCTCGGGATCCTTCGGGTCGACGGGCGTGGGGTACGCGTAGCGGTTGTGGCAGACGAGCGAGCGCCAGACCTGCTGCGCTTCGTCCATGCGCCCCGAGTCGTTCAGGGCGTGGCCGAGGAAGTAGTAGACGCCCGCGAGCTCACGGTACGCCGGGTACTCGCGGATGATTCGCTTGTAGAGTGCAAGTGCCGGCTTGAGGCCGATCTCGAGCGGCTCGGTGACGTCTTCGCCGCGCGCGCGCTCTTCGTAGAGCGCCGCGAGGCGGTACATCGCGTCGGGCGTCGCCTCCGGCTGCGAGCGCGCGCCGGTGTACGTCGCGACGAACTCCTCGAGCCGCGCGATCGCGGTCAGCCGCGCCTTCCTGAGCTCGGCTTTCTCGACGGCGATCTCGCCGTCGAGATCGGAGAGGACCTCCTGCTTCTTCGCTTCGTAGTGCAGGCGGATGATGGAGGTGACGGCGTCGCGGTACGCGACCGCGCCCTTGCCGTACGCGTCGACGGCTTCCTTGAGCGCGCCGAGCGCGGCGACCTGCTCGTTCGTCGGCGGCGGGGGCGGCGGGTACAGCTTGCGCGTCGAGGGCACCGTCACGGCCCCGCCAGCGTCCGCGCCGAAGGTCGACGCGGACGAGGAAGGCGTCACGCCGGCGTCCGACGACGTGGCGGTCGTTCCCGCATCCGAGGCCGCCGAGGCTGCGCCGGTCGCGCCGGCATCGGACGACGCCGTCGCCACGCCCGCGTCGCCGGGCTTCGTTTGCGCCGAGACGTCCGCCGACGGGACGAGGAGCGAGAGCAGCACCGCCGCCGACGAGGGCACGACCGCCAAGAAGCCCCGCGCGAAACGAAGCCGATGGCCCGCGCTCTGCCTACGCTGATTCGAGCTCGAGATCCTCATCGTCGTTCTCACCTACTGAAGGGCTTCGCGTCCGCCTCGTCGTCGAGCACCTCGCGGAGCTCGTCGTCGAGGGTCTGCTCTTCGCGCGCGCGTTCGGTTTGGAGGTTGTGCACGCGGTCGAGCTCCTCTTCGCGGACCTCCCACGCTTGCTCCGTGATGCCGACGTCGGCGCGGAGCACGATGTTGCGGAGCTTGTCGCGGACCACGCCGAAATTCCGACGCGCGACCTCGCCGACGAGGCCGTGCGCCTCCACGTCGAGCGCGCCGAGTTGATAGTTGTACTGATCGATCTTCACCTTCTCGGCGTCGACCTTGGCCTGCACCTCGGTGATCCGACGCGCGACCTGCTGCTCGATCTCGGCGAACTGCGCGACGAGGCGATCTTCGACGACCCCGGCTTGATCCAGCGCCGGCTTGATCCGCGCCGCGTACTTCCGCGCGTCGTCGCCACCCTGCCCTTGCGCCGCGAGGCCGACCTCGCGCTCGAGCGCCGAACGGAGGCTCGCGCGCGCCGTGGCGTCGTTCTGGTAGCGGCCGTCGCCGATGCCGATCTGCGCGCGACCGATTTCGATGAGGCGGCGCAGATCGGCGATCTCGGTCTGGCGCTGCTTGAGGATGCGCTCGTTCTCGTCGAGCTCCGCCTGGAAGCGCTCGATGTCGGCCGGCGAGCGCGTCACGCCGTCGTCCTTGAGCATGCGGCGCAGGCCGTTGACCGTCGCGTTGAGGTAGTCGACTTCGACCGTCCGCCGCGTCAGATCCTGGCTCACCGTGTTCCACTGACGGGTGCCGACGTAGTCGCGCTCGGCGAACTCGCCGCTCGAGATCGGCAGCGCCGCGACCGTCCCCATCGCGGCCCGTCGCTCCGTGCGCGCCTGCCCGATTTCGCCGCCGAGGTTGTCGGGCTCTTCGTCGTCGAGCCCCTTGGCGATGGTCAGCCGCATCTTCGACAGCCGGTTGAGCAGCGAGAGGGCCGTCTGCTCGCCCGCGGCGAGCTCGGGGAACGCCCGCACGCGGTTCGCCGCGCTCAAGATGACGGTGAGCTTGTCGACGAGCTGGTAGCTGTCGCGGAGCAGCGCCTTGCACTGGTTGACGTCGTCGATGACCGCGAAGGCCATCGGTCCGTCCTCCGCCTCACGCGCCCAGCGCACCGCCAAGGGCGGGAGCTGATCGTTCTGATCGAGCAGATCGAGCTGCTGCTGCGAGAGCTTCTCGTAATAGACGACCGGATCCGTCGTCGTGTCGAGGAACGCCTCGACCTTCGCGCGCATCGGCTCATACTGCTCGCGCGTCGCCAAATAGAGCTGGAGCGCCTTGTCGAACGCGCCCGCGCGGAGGAGCAGGTCGGCGCGAAGGAGCGTGCCTTCGCTGACGACCGGGGAGTCCGGATCGGCGATCTGCAAGACCTCGAGCGCGCGCTCGGCGCGGTGGACGTCACCGAGGCGGACGTAGACCCACGCGAGCTCGTAGAGCATCGTCGCGAACTCGGGCGACTCGCGGCCGATCTTCGAATAGGCCTCGGCCGCCGTCGTGAAGTTCTCCATCTCGTAGTTCAGGCGACCGATCGCCATCCACGCGAGATCGACGACGTGCCGGTGCTCCTCCGAGTCGATGGGGAGCTGCGTGACGACGCGGAACGCTTCGATGGCTTGCCGGTAGTCGAGCGCGGGCGCGCTTTCGGCCGGTGTGGCGGTCGTCGACGGCGTCGTGTTCGCCGCGGGCGTCGGGTTCGTCCCCGCGGGCGCGCTCACCACGCGGGTCGGCGCCGAGCGCATCGCGACGAGGCCCTGGAAATAGCGCGCTTGATGCGTGTAGCGCTGGCCGTTCGGGATGGACGACATCGCCGTTCCAGCCGCCGCGTAGTCGCCGCGAAAGTAGAGCCCCTTGCCCTTGGCGTAGAGCAGCGCCGCGTCGACCTGCGCGGGCGGGAGCTGATCGATCTTCGCGAAGACCTCCTCGAGCCCCTTGATGTCGTCGATGCGCAGGCAGACGTCGATCAAGCGCGCGAGCGCCTTCGGTAGGTACGGGTTGAACCGCGGCTCCTGGCCGTGCAGGACGAGCTCGCGGTAGTCGCGACGGGCCGAGAGGTACTCCTTCTGCTCGTAGAAGGTCTCACCGCGGAGCCAGAGCGCGTCGGGGTACGACGGCGTGTCGGGGAACTCTTCGAGGATCTCGCTGAAGACGACGGCCGCGCGCGCGTAGTCCTTCGTGCGGTAGAGGAGCTCGCCGTTCGCGAGGCGCTCCTCGACGGTGTAACGCGCCGCGCGGGCGCGCTCGATGGCCGCCTGGACGCCGGACGATTCACGCTCGACGGAGGTGATCTCCGACTGCGCCCGGTTCGCGTCGACGTCGGCGTCGGCCGCGCGCGCCGTCGATTCGGCGCCGGCGATCGTCGTCGAGACGGCGAGCGCCGGAAGGAAGAGCCAGAGGCGCCGCTCCGTTCGAGTCGCCCTCGTGGACCGCGGCAAGATTACTTCCCTCCTCCGACCGAAAGGCTTCCGGACACCGAGCCGTCGCCGGCCTTGCCCGACGCCGACGCGCTACCGGGGGACGCCGCGCCACCGAACGCGCCGACCTTCTCGTTCCAGTCGATCGACGGTCGCTCGTTGAGCGGGGTCGTGACGCCGCCCTTTTCGAGCGCCGTCGCGATGACCGACAAGGTCTTGCCTTCGACCGTCGTGAAGGAGTGCGCGCTCTTCGTCTCGAACGTGTAGCCGCGCAGGTAGGTGAAGACGCCGTAGCCGTTGCCGCGGAACGTCAACACGGCCTGCACGGTGTGGTCGCCGGACGGGATCGAGCCGCTGAAGATCGGGATCTCCTTCTGCTCGGCGAGGGCGCCCGTGTCGTCGGTACGGTTGTACTGGACGGCGCCGTCGACGACGAACGTGGCGCGCGTGAGGACGAAGGCGCTCGACATCTCGTTGCGGAAGAGGACCTCCGCGCGGGCGCCCGACGCGCCGCCCGAGAGGATGGTGTCGCTCAAGAGCGACAAGCGCGTGTGCGAGCGGCGGATCTGATCTTTGAGCTCGTCGATCCGCGATTCGAGATCGCGCAGGCGGACGCCGTAGGTCGCGCCGTCCATGACGGGCTTGTCGGGGATCGGGACGGCCGGAGCGGGACCCGTCGACGCGGGCGCGGCCGTGGACGCCGCGGGAGCCGTGCCGCTCGATGCAGGCGCGGCCGTGGACGTCGCCGCCGTGGCGGTCGCCGCCGGTGCCGAACCGGCCGTCGTCGCGCTCGCCGAAGCCGGCGCGGCCGCGGTGGCCGTCGTCCCCGCGGTTTGCCCTTTGGCCGAGAACGCCGTGGCGGTCGCGCCCACGGCGAAGAACAAAGCAAGACCCAGCGCGTGACGTCGCATGCGTGTTCCTTTCGAACGCGTCTTCGCCCTCTCCGCTCACGGAGCATCTGCGCAGTGACGAGGGGAGACCGAAGCGAGCCGAAGTCTAGGCGGCCTCCTGCTCACCTTGCAACCCACTGCTGAGCAGGGGTGCGTCAAAAACCGGGCGAAGGCCGGGCTCCAAGAACTTTCGGCGACGACGGCCGTACGGATCCGGGAATGGAACGCGCGGAGAAACGCGGAGAATGTGGGTGTTCGGCGGAGGCTTGCCGCAAAGCTTCGCGTCGGCGCACGAAGTTGGCGATAATCGGGACCCCGCCGACGTCCGACCGCCCCGCCTCCGAGGGGGTCGCGGGCCGTTTGGCGTTCCCGTTCGTCCCTCCGTGCAGCCCATGTCCGCCCGATGAGCGCCCATCGACCGACGCCGGATCCTTCCGACGAGAGCCTCATGCTGCGCTACCAGCAGGGCGATCGGGCGGCGTTCGTCGTGCTCGTGCGGCGGCATCAGGGACCGCTCTTCAACTTCGCGCTTCGGCAGCTCCGCACGCGGCAACTGGCGGAAGACGTGGTCCAGGAGGCGTTCGTGCGCGTCGTGCAGAGCGCGACGGAGTTCAAGCACGAGGCCCGGTTCACGACCTGGATCTACACGATTTTGCGCAATCTTTGCGTCGACCACCTCCGGAAGAACGCGCTGCGCAAGCACCCGTCGCTCGACGCGGCGCGCGGCGACGACAGCGGTCCGACCTTGGGGGAGCAGACCGCGGATCCGCGCGCGAGCGTGGAGCGCGACGTCACGGGAACGGAGCTCAAAGAGCGCATCGGCAAGGCGGTCGAAGAGCTCCCGGACGAGCAGCGCGAGGTCTTCCTCTTGCGGCAAGCCTCGCACCTACCCTTCAAGGAAATTGCCGACATCACGGGGGTTTCGGAGAACACGGTGAAGAGCCGCATGAGGTACGCGCTCGAGCGGCTGCAGGAGGCCTTGGCGGATTTCGAGGACGATGCGCGGGCGCTTCGTTGAACGGTCCCGGGCTCGAAGCGCGGCGTCGTTCGTGGCATGAGGGTGAAAGAGTCGGTCGAGATGGATTGCGAGAAGTTCGAACCCCTATTGCTCGATGAGCTCTACGAAGAGCTCGACGAGCTGACGAGCGCGGCGGTCAAGCGCCACGTGTCGGGGTGCGCGCGCTGCACGGGCATCTTGAACGGCCTGCGCCACACGCGCGAGCGGCTCGACGAGTGGCCGCCCGCCTCCGTGCCCGAGGATCTCGAGGCGAAGATCTTGGCGAGCGTGCGCGAGGCGCAGAAGGTCGTTCCGCTGCGCGGGCGGGCGGCGCGGGCGCTGTCGCTGGCGGGGAGCTGGGCGATGCGGCCGCAGACGGCGATGGCCGCCGTCTTCTTGCTGATGATCGGGTCGAGCGCGTTCTTGCTCCGCGGCAACCGGGCGGCGGAGCCGTCGGCGGCGGTGTCGGTGACGGTGGCGGGCGAACCGGCGAGCTCGTTGGCCGCGGCCGATCACGATTCGCTCGACGACAAGGCGGCAGCGGCGGCGCACGGGGCGGCGACGGCGATGCCCGCGCCCGTGGCCCAGGCGGCCCCCGCGGCCCCCATGATGGCGAACGCGGACCGCGCTCGGACGGGGACCGAGGCGGCGGATGTGCCGAAGCCGTCCGCCGCGAAGGCGCGCGCGACGGACGTCGATGTGTTCGGGGAAGGCTCGAACGAGGTGGCCCTGGGGCGCGCCGCGAAGGGCGAAGCGATCGTCGCCGACGAAGCGCCCGCGCAGGCCTCGGCGCCGGCCGCCGAGGCGAAGAAGAGCGCCGACGCGCAAGACGGCATGGCGGCGGGGATGGCCGCGTACCGGGCGCGGAACTTCGCGGACGCCACGCGCGCGTTCGACGCCGCGGCGAGCGGGGGCGACGCGAACGCCGCGCTGTGGGCCGCCAAGAGCGTTCGTGACGGCAGCGGGTGCGCGGCGGCGGTCACAAGGTTTCACGCGGTGGCCACGCAGGCCGCCGGCACGTGGGCGGGCAACGAAGCCCTGCTCGAAGAGGCGAAGTGTCAGGCGTCGTTGGGGCAGCGGGATGCCGCGCGCACAACGTTCACGAAGCTCCTCGGCGTGCCGTCGCACAAGGAACGCGCGCAGGCGGCGCTCGACGAGCTCGACGCCGTGGCGGCGCGCAAGCAAGCCACGCCGCCTCCGGCGGCCGCGGCGGGCGCGGCGGCACCTGCCACCAAGAAGGCTCCCGCGAAGGCGGCGTCGGAAGCGGCTCCGTCGAACCGTCCTTGAAGGACGACGAGGTCGACCGTCATGGCAACGCACGGGACGTCGTCGGACCGGCCGAAAGCGACGAGCGCGACGCTCGACGCCTGGCGCGCGCACGACGAGGCCCGCGCCCTCGACGAGGCGGATCGGGCCGCGATCCGTGAGACGGAGGCGCCGCGCTCGCTCGTCGCCGAGCTGCTCGCGACGGGCGTCGTTTCGCGCGATTTGTACAGCGCGTGCGCGGCGCTCGGCCGGCTCCTCGCCGACGCCGGCGCGTCCCCTACCCTCGCGGCGACGACCCTCGACGGCGCCGTACGGGCGCTGCCTCGAGGCGCGTCCTTCGACGACGCGGATCTCGCGCCGGCGCGGGCGTCCGTCGCGGAGGGCTACGTCGCGAGCATCCGAGAGAAAGAGCGCGCGGTCGCGCGGGCGGCGTGGGAGTACCCGAATTGCGCGGTGCGCGTCGACGACGAAACCTTGGCCGTCGCGGCGCACTATCCCACGGCGGACATCGATCCGCTGGCCGTCGCGGATTGGGCGGCGCGCGTGGCGCTCGGGGCATCGCGCGACAAGGCGCGGTACGTCGTCGTTTCGGGGCCTCCGGAGCTCGTCGCGGAGGTGACCGACGCGCTCACGCTCGTGGGCATCGAGGTCGTGGACCGGCCCCCGCGGCGCTGGTTTCGGCTGCCGTTCGGCCGAGCGGCGCGCGGAACGAGGGGCTGATGGAGACTTGACGAGGCCCCGGCGCCACCCGAGGGCGCCCTCGCCGGCCGGCGCGAATTCGCGCACGGGCGGAGCGCGGGGAGCCCGCTTTTGATAGAGTGCGCGACCATGCCGCGCCTTCGTTCTTCGTCGCCGACGCCACGGAGCGTTTGGCTCGCCCTCGCCTGCGGGATGCTCTCGTGCGACGCCGCCCGCGACGCGACCCCGCGCGTGGGCATCGCCACGCAGCTCGTCGCCCCGCGGAGCGTGCTCGCGCACGCGACGAAGCTGACCCTCGCGGTGATCGAAGGTGACGTGAGCTGCGAGCCGTCGACGGGCGAGGTCGTCTTCCCGAACGGTCCGGCCGCGGCCAAGCAGCTCGCGTCCGCGGAGCTCGGCGCGTCGGGGTGCGCGGACGGCGAGGCCTTCTGCGGTCAAATCACGGTCGAGCAATCGACGACGCCGCGCGTGTTCTCCGCGGTCGCCGCCGACGCCGCTGACGCGACCGTCGCGCTCGGGTGCGCCACCACGACCCTCGATCGCGAGACGGCGTCGGTGGCCATCACCATGGTCCGCTACCTCGCCCCGCCGGTGTGCGGCGACGGCGTCCTCCAACCGACCGAGCAGTGCGAGGCGGAGTCGGGCTCCATTTGCGACGACGAGTGCCAGACGAAGGAGATCCTCCTCTCCGTCGGCTCGCAGGCGAACGGCACGTACACGGGGACGAGCGGCGACAAGAGCCAGCCCTTCTTCCTTTGGCCGAGCCAGGGCGGCGCGAACGCTCCGTTCGTGGCGTTCTTCACCGATCGCGCGACGGGTCAGAGCAACAACCGCGACGTCGGCCTGCGCACGATGAGCGCCGATCTGACGCCGGTGACCACACCGCCGGCCCTCGCGGCGGCCTCCATTTTCCTGCCGAACGGGACCGGTTTCCCGCCGAAGCCGGCGCCCTTCCAGCAGTCGGCGCCCGCCGCCGCGTCCATGCAGGGCACCACCTACGTCGTGTTCCAGGACGACGATTCGGTCAGCCCGAACGGGCTCGACATCCACCTGCGCTCGATGGATGCGTCGTTCGTCGCGCAGCAAGGTACGACCCCCATCGGCGTCAACGGACCCGACGGCAACGGCGAGGCGAACATCCAGCAGGCGCCGGCGATCGCGGCCGGACCCGAGGGCCGCCTCTTCATCGCGTGGGAAGACGCGGCGCAAGGAAAGATCGTCGGCCGCACGTTCACGCCGCCCGACACGCTCGGGAGCCAAAACGACATCAGCACGGGCAACGGCAACGTGCACGTCGCCCTCGCCGCGACGAGCACGGGCTGGGTCGCGGTCTGGCAGAGCGGCACGACGATCAAGCTCCGGACGATCAACGCGAGCGGCACGCCGGAGGGCAGCGAGCAGACCGTCAGCGAAGGCGGCGCCGTGGCCGAAGCACCGAGCGTCGCCACCCTCTCCGACGGCCGCTTCGCGGTGGCGTTCTCCGCGAACGACGACGTCTTCGTCCAGCGCTACGACGCGCGCGGGACGAAGGTGGCCGGCGACCAGGCCGCGAGCGTGAACGACGTCGTGAAGGACGGCGCGCAGAACACCGCCGTCATCGCCGCCACACCGGCCGCGTCGGGCTCGTACGCCGTCGCCTGGCTCGACGCCGCGTCCGGTCACGTCCGCGCGCGCATGCTCGGCGGTTCGAGCGGCTACCTCTTCAACAACGTCAACGGCCTCTCGACGGAGTTCCAGGCGAGCCGCGCGGAGCAGCGCGCCCGGAAGACGCCGGTGGTCGTGTCCGGCGGCGCGGGGCCCTTCGTCGCGATCGGGTGGGAGGACACGTCGAAGCCGTTCGCCGGCATCATCGTCCGTCGCTTCCCGCTTCCGACGGAGTGACGGATCGCGGTCGATGATCCGAAGCAGCGGCGCCGCCTCGCGTCGCTCCGTGGCCCTCGGGACTTTCGGGACTCAGTTGCTCTCGGGGGATTCGCGCAGGTAGGCGATCGTGCGGATGACGTCGACGAGGCGCTCGCGATCGGAGGGCTTCAGGTCGACGAAGTGAATGCCCATGCCGGGGTTCGGGTTGTCGCCGTCCGCCCGCACGGCGTTGACCCAGGCCACCGCGCCGTGGAGCTGAAACGGCTCCTCGCCGGGCGGCGCGAACGACAGCCGGAGGCGCGTCCCGATGCGCAGCGGCTCGATGGTCTTCACGAAGATGCCCATCTGGCTGATGTTCGTGATGGCGGCGTAGAGGAAGGTGTCGCCTTGCGCCACGCAATCGACGGCCCATTCGACCTCGTACCGGTCGAAATTTCGACGGTCCGCGGCCGTCACGCCGTCGCCCGCGTCTTCGCTCGCATCGATGTCGGCTCGCTCGTCCTCGTCCATGATGGCCGTCCTGCCCAGCAAACGACGCGCACGCGCCGGCTTGGCGCATAGCCCGGGGCAAGGGGGGGCGCCACCGCAAAAGCGCAGGAACTTCGTGACGCAGGAGGCCGAACGACCGTCGCGAGATGCCGCGCTATCGAACGCGGAGCGTCCCGCCGTTGACGCGGTTGTCCTTGTCCGACGGGCCTTCCGTCACCTTCATGCGCGTATCGCCGGCGAAGAGGCCGAAATAGACCGTGTAGTCGCCGGGGCTGAAGCTCGGATCGAGCTTGAACTCGTAGTCGTCCGCGAGGATGTCGCCGGTCGTCCAGAGCGACGGCGGGTATTTGCCGCCGCACGGCTTGTGATCGCCGTTGTGCCGCTTTCGGTAGCCGTCGATGTGAATGAACATCTCCCAATCCGTGCGGATCGGCGTCAGCACCTTGAAGTACGTCTTCATGTGGTAGGTCTGACCGGTGCTCACGAAGTCGACGCGCTTGCCCTTCGTGTTGACGATGTCGTAGCCGAGCACCTCGATCTTGTCTTCGAGGGTCGCGTCGAGCTTGCGCTGCGGATCGGGGGTCTCGTCGAGCACGATCGGCTCGAGCGGGCTCTGGTTCTTTTCGTCGCCGCGGAGGGACGAAGCGACGAGGAGGATCTGGCTCGAACGCGCGTCGAGCACGGGGAGGTTCTTTCCGTTGCCGACGCGTTCGCGGTACGTGCGGTTCATGCGCGGCAGCTCCTCGGCGCGGAGCGCGAGGAAGCGACGTCCGCCGGGCTCCGTCGCCGTGAGCCAGTCGTAGGCGGCCTGCGGGTTCTTGAGGACGGTCGGGCGTCCGCCGCCGTACGCGGTGACGCCGAGGACGCCGAGCGGCTCCCCTTCCCCGTGGATGCGTTCGTACGTCTCGATGACTTCCTTCGGCGAGAGCTGGTTCGCGAGCACCGGGTAGTACGAGAAGCAAAGGACGCCCGAGAACGCGGCCGCGGCGACGAGCAGGAAGCCGGAGCGGCTCCCTCGCAGGAGATCGCCGAGGGCGCCGAGCGCGAGGAAGAACGCGACGCCGGACGGCAGCGCGAACGCGAGCGCCGCCAGCGGCTTCATCCCCACCTTGGCGAGGACGGCGAACACGAGCCCGGGGACTTGCAAATAGAGGAGCGGGCCGAGAATGAAGAGCGCCACGAGGCCGATGCCGTCGTCGAGCGCGTCTTTCGAGACGGAGAGCCTGCCGGCGACGAAATCGGGCAACGTCTTGCGGAGGCGACCGTTCTTGATGCTCGCGGCGAGGTTCTCGAACGGTTCGAAGCCGCGCGACACAGACGCACGCGAAAACGGTCGGGCCCCCTCGAACGCCCAGAGCCACACGTCGCACCAGAAGAGCGCGCCGAAGACGATCGCGGGTGGAACGAACGCCACGATCCACCACGCGTCGAGGAGGTACGCGCGGTACTCGAGGCGGAGCGCGTTCGCCCACGCCATGTGCTTGCGCGTGCCGATCCACACGGCGAGCCCCGCGATCGAGGCGCCGGCGACGAGCGCGAAATACGCGAGGACGAGCATGCCGTCCCACGCGTCGCGCAGCGCGAGGAGCACGCGGAGGTAGGTCTTGGGATCGAACGGCGAGCGGGGAGCGCCGTCGGACGGCGCGAGGACTGCGGTCGACGAATCGTGGGCGGCGGTCGACGACGCGAGCGAACCCGAGGCGGTTTCCACGACGCCGCGCGAGGGCAGCGCGCGGTAGCGCTCGATGAACGTGAGCAGGACGACGACCGCGAAGCCTCCGAGCGCGATCCACCAGAGGACGTTGCTCTCTTCCTCGAAGCTCTGCGGGAAGGTCGCGCCGCTGATCGAGAACGTGTCGAACGCCTTCTTGGGCTGCGTGTGGAACTCGTGGTGGACGAGCCCGAGGAGGACGACCGTGCCGACGCCGACGGCGAGCGACGGGTGCGCGCCGCGCTCGTAGTCGCGGAGGGCGACGCCGCAGGCGGCCGCGAGGAGGGCCGGCGCGGCGAACGCCAAGACGTCCGTGCGCGCGGTCATCCAGCCGTGCGCGGCGAACGCGAGCCCCGCCCCGACGAGGAGCGCCGTCCGGACCGCATTTTCGCGGGCGAAGGCCGCGTCCGTGGAGGCGCGCGACGGGATGAAGAGCCGGCCGAACGCGAACGGGACGAACGCGCTCCACGGAGCGAGCGCGGAGGCGAGCTGGCCGATCTCGAAGTCGAACGTCGGGTATTTCGCCGGGACGCGGATCATGGCGCCGACGAGCGGATCGAGATCCGTGGTGTTCGCCGATCCGAGCGCGGAGAGGCCCAGCCACGCGAACACGACGCCGAAGGCGACGGAGAGCGCCCCGACGAGGTGCGCGAGCGCGTCGAACCGGTGCGGGCCGTTCGCGAGGACGAGCGCGTACGTGATGCCGACGCCGAGGAGCGGGACCGCGACGCTGAGGACCGCCCCGCGCGTGTAGAAGCCCGCGACGAGGCCGAGGATCGCGACGACGAGCCAGCCGACGCGAACGGCGAAGGCCGGCGAGCCGTCGTCGCGGCGGTCGAAGGTGGCGACCGCGAGGCCGCCGAAGGCCATCGCGAAGGTGCTCATCGTGACGACGTCGCCGAGCATCGTCCGGGCTTCGACGAAGTAGTGCGGCATCGTCACCAGCGCGACGGCCGAGAACACGCCGGCGCGGCGATCGACGAGCCGCGCGACGAACCCGTAGGTCGCGACGGCGCCGAGCACGCCCCAGAGCGCGAGCGGCGCGCGGCCGGCCCACTCCTGCAAGCCGAAGAATTTGAACCCGAGCGCGACCGAGGTGAACGGGAGCTGGGGGCGCCCGAGATCGTTGAGGTGCGGGAGCGTGTTGTTGACGCCGTCGAGCGCGAGCGCCGAGGCGCCGTGGAGGTGGACCGCCATGCGCCGCGCGAGATCGGCGACCTGGAGCTCGTAGGGATCCCACAGACCGACACGCGAGAGCGGCGGCAAGAGGAAGAAGAAGACGACCGAAAGCCCGATCACCACCGCGAGCGGAAGCCAAGCGGGGCCCATGGGGGCGGCCGTGGACGCCGGGGAGCTCGCGGGGCTCGACGGGGCCGCGGGCGCGGCCTTCGGCGCTTCGGACGGCTTCGACGGCGCGTCGGACGAGGTCACGGCGGGCTCCGCGACGGCAACTTCCGCGGCGGACGCGTCGGAAGCGGGCGTTTCCGTGGGCGCGTCGGGAGCGGCCTCGGGGGGAACGGAAGGCTTCGAAGGCGTGTCGGATTCGGCCATGGGGAAGGTCCTCGTCGCCGGTCGCGACGCCCGCATTTCCCCCGAAACCGTGCGAGCGACGACGGATCCGACGAAGCGCGAAGCCAAGAACGACCGACCCCCGAAAGGAGGCGGAATCTCTTTACGTTTTGCAAGACTCGGGCGCAAGCAGCGTCCGCGCCCGAAAGCGCATCGGGGAATGGACGGCGAGCGGAAGGTCGCCTGGGAACGCCCCCCAGGTGTGGTATGCAGCGCGGCATGGCCGGTCCTTCCAAACGCCCGGGCTCCCGTCGCGCGGGGCGCCCGGATCACGGCGAAAAGAGCACGCCGAGGGCGACGCGCATGGGCACGATCGCCCTGCTCGGCCGGCCGAACGTCGGCAAGAGCACGCTGCTCAACGCCCTGCTCGGCGAGCCGATCGCCATCACGAGCCACCACCCACAGACGACGCGCGACCGCATCGCCGGCATCGTGACGCGGGACGAGATGCAGTTCGTCTTCCTGGACACGCCCGGGCTCCACGCGCCGAAGAACAAGCTCGGCGAGCGGATGAACCACCTCGCGAAGGCGACGGCCAGCGACTGCGACGTCGTCCTGTTCATGGCCGACGTCGACGCCCGGGACGGACGCGAGGCGCGCGTCGCGCCCCAAGACGAAGCCATCGTCAAGTCCATCCCGGAGACGAAGCCGACGATCTTGCTGCTCAACAAGGTCGATCGCATCACGCCGCGATCGAACCTCCTGCCGTTCCTCACGGCTTACGGGGCGCTGCGCGATTTCGCGGCCGTCATCCCGATCAGCGCGCTCAAGTCCGACGGCGTCGAACGGCTGCTCGGGGAGATCGGCAAGCTCCTGCCGGAGAGTGAGCACGCCTACGCGGCCGACGAGTTGAGCGACAAGCCGGTCCGGTTCTTCGTCGCCGAGTTCGTGCGCGAGCAAATCCTCCGGCGAACGCGCCAAGAGGTCCCCCACGGGGTCGCGGTGACCGTCGAGTCCTTCGAGGAGGGCAAAGGCATCGTCCGCATCGGCGTGACGGTGCACGTCGCGAAGGACTCGCACAAAGCCATCCTCATCGGGGACGGCGGCCAGATGCTCGCCGCGATCGGGACGGCCGCGCGCCGGCGGGCCGAGACCATGCTCGGGACGCGCGTGCACCTGCAGACGTGGATCCGCACGACCGCGGGTTGGTTCGACGACACCGCGAAGCTCGACGAGCTCGGCTACGCCGAAGACCGCGAGGCGCGCGCGAAGCGCCGCAAGGCCGACCGCGCGAAGGGCAAGGATCCGCGCGCGAAGGGTGGACCTGCGAAGGGCAAGACCGACCGCGCGAAGGGCGAACGCGCGAGGGGGAACGCCGCATCGAATTCGTCGGCACCGAGCAAGTCGGCGCCGGCGCGCCAAACGAAGAAGGCCCCGAAGGAGGCCGGCGGTTCGGGCAAGCGCCCGGTGGCCGCCACGAAGACCGTATGACGAAGCATCACCCCCGTCCCGTATCGCGCGTCATGCCGGCCGGATCGCATGGCCTCCCGGTCGTCGCGATCGTCGGTCGGCCGAACGTCGGCAAGTCCACGCTGTTCAACCGCCTCGTCCGCAAGCGCGCGGCGATCGTGCACGACGAAGCCGGCGTCACGCGCGATCGAAACTACGCCGACACGTCCGCCTTCGGGCGCGACTACACGCTCGTCGACACGGGCGGTTTCGATCCGGACAGCGACGATCCGATGAAGAGCGGCATCACGCGCCACGTGAAGGCCGCCATCGAAGAGGCCGACGTCGTCGTCTTCGTGAGCGACGCGACGGTCCCGCTGACGAGCGCCGACCGCGTGGCCGTCGGGCTCCTGCGCAAGACGAAGCGGCCGACGATTTTCGCCGCGAACAAGGCCGACTCGCCGAAGGCCGACGCCGACGCGTTCGAGCTCTACCGCCTCGGCGTCGACGAGGTCTTCCCCGTCAGCGGCCTGCACGGCCGAGGGATCGGCGAGCTCGAGGCCGCCATCGTCGCGGCGCTGCCCGAGAGGGCGCAGCTCGACGACCACGAAGGGCTCT
Source organism: Labilithrix sp. (assembly GCA_044226145.1). GTDB lineage: Bacteria > Myxococcota_A > Polyangia > Polyangiales > Polyangiaceae > Labilithrix. The sequence continues at coordinate 19,183 of JBGAHN010000088.1, forward strand.
TGCCCCGCATCTCGATCGTCGGCCGACCGAACGCCGGCAAATCGAGCCTCGTCAACCGCATCCTCGGCGAAGACCGCATGATCGTCGACGCGCGCCCCGGCACGACCCGCGACGCCATCGACGCGCTCGTGGAGCGCGGGGGCAAGAAGTACATCATCGCCGACACCGCCGGCCTCCGGAAGAAGGGCAAGGTCACCAAGGCGTCGGACGCCATCGAGAGCGCGAGCGTCGGGCTCGCGGTTCGCTCGATGGAGCGCTCGAGCATCGTGGTGCTCCTTGCCGACGCCAGCGAAGGCGTCGCCGAACAAGACGCGAAGATCCTGGGGCTCGCGAGCGATCGCGGCCGCGCCATGATCATCGCGCTCAACAAGGTCGACCTCCTCTCGAAGTCCGACGTGGCGCGGGCCGAAGAAGCGGCGCGTGACAAGCTCTCGTTCGCGCCGTTCGCGCCGATCGTCCACGTGAGCGCCAAGACCGGGCGCGGCGTCGGCGAGCTGTTCAAGAAGATCGACGAGGTCGCCACGTCGTTCCACCAACGCGTGTCGACCGGCGAGTTGAACCGCTTCTTCGAGCAAGTCCTCGAGACCCGTCCGCCGCCCACGATGGGCGGGCGCGCGCCGCGGCTCTACTACATCACGCAGGCCGAGACCGCGCCGCCGGTGTTCGTCGTCATGTCGAGCTCGCCGGACTCGGTGCACTTTTCGTATCAGCGCTTCGTCGTCAACCAGCTCCGCAAGCACTTCGGCTTCGACGGCGTGCCGATCAAGGTCGTCTACCGCGAAAAGCGACGCGGCAAGAAGAAGACGGCGGAGGAGCGCGCGGCCGAAGAAGGCGGCGACTGACGCCCCGGCCCGCGGCGCGGGCTCACCGTGCTTCGGGAAACGTGAGCTATACGGCGGCGCTCAAACGCCGCCTTGCACGAGCACGTCGGCGAGCTTCGCGAGGAGCGCGATGTCGTGCACGTCCGTCTCGAGCTCGGCGACGCGGAGCACCGGCGTCGTCCCGGAGACGGCGGTGAGCGCGCGCAAGTGCATGGCGTCGAGCGCGGCGAGTCGGACGGCGTCGGCGTGCGCGCGGACGATCCTCGCGGGGGCGTCTTCTTCCAGCTTCAGCGAGCGATCGGCGATCCCCTGCGCGGCGTCCGCTTCGGTGATCCCTTCCGCGGCGAGCTTCGGCGGCAAGTGGAAGCGGTTCACGACGAACGCGCCCCGCGGCATGTTCGCCTCCGACAGGCGCTCGGCGAAATAGAGGACCTCGCGGATGCTCGGCGGCGACGCGCTCGTGACGAGAACGAACGCGATGTCCTGTCCGCGCAGCACCTTCGCGACCTTCGCCGCGCGCTCCTTGAAGCCGCCAAACAGCTCGTTGAGCTCCGCGATGAGCTCCGCCATCGCCTCGAGGAACCCGCCGCCGGTGATTCGCCCCATCGTCCGCAAGATCGTCGCGGCGCTCTTCGCGATGATGTTCAGCGAGAACTTTCCGCTCGACTGGAAGGCCTCGACGAACCACTTCATCGCCGCCGAGTCGAGCGCGCTGACGAGGCGCTCGGGTGCGTCGAGGAAGTCGAGCGCGTTCGCCGTCGGCGGCGTGTCGAGGACGATGAGGTCGTAGCGAGGGTCGTCTTTGACCGCGACGAGCTTCTCCATCGCCATGTACTCCTGCGTCCCCGCGAGCGACGTCGAGACGTAGCGATAGAGTTTGTTCGACAGGAGTTTCTCGGCCTTCTCGGGCGTCGACGAGTACTTCGTGACGAGCTCGTCGAAGGTGCGCTTCGTGTCGAGCATCATCGCCGTCAAGCTGCCCGTGATCGGCACGCCCGCTTCGGCGAAGCGCCGAGGATCCACCGTCGCGGCCTCCGAGCGCATCTCTTCGATCCCGAGGCTCTCGGCGAGGCGCTTGGCCGGATCGATCGTGAGGCAGAGCACGCGCTTGCCCGCACGCGCCGCCGCGACGCTGAGGGCCGCCGCCGTCGTGGTCTTGCCGACGCCACCTGCGCCGACCGTCACGAGGACGCGACGGCCGTACTGGGGAGAGTCGATGAGCTCGGCGAGCGTGGGCACCGAAGGAGCCATGATGAAGCTCCGTTACCTAGCACAAAGGCCCCTGCGACGAACCCACGACGAGCCGTTCGAGCCGCGCCCCACCCCTCGCCGTCGTCATCGCGCGTCGTCACCACGCGTCGTCAACCGGGCTCGTCGTCGTATTCGCCCTCGGCCAGGTTGTCGAAACGCGTGTATTGCTTGTCGAAACGGACCTTGACGGTGCCGGTCGGCCCGTTTCGCTGCTTGGCGATGATGAGCTCCGCGACGTTCGGCTCCGCGGACTCGTCCTTGTTGTAGTAGTCGTCGCGGTAGATGAAGATGATGTTGTCGGCGTCCTGCTCGATGGCGCCCGACTCGCGGAGATCGCTGATGAGCGGCCGCTTCGATTTTTCGCTGCGCGTCTCGACGGCACGGTTGAGCTGAGAGAGCGCGATGACCGGCACCTCGAGCTCCTTCGCCAAGCCCTTGAGCCCACGGGAGATCTCGCTGATCTCCTGCTCGCGCGACGAGACGCCGTCGCGCCCCTTCATGAGCTGCAAATAGTCGACGATCACGCACCCGATCTTCTTGATCTTGCGCCCCTGATCGTCGCGCGTGTCGAACTCCGACTGGAGTCTCCGCACCTTCGCGCGGAGCTCGATGAGCGTCAGGCCCGGCGAGTCGTCGATCCAGATCGGCAGGCTGCCGAGGAAGCTCGCCGCCTGCGTCAGCTTGCTCCAATCCGTCGCGTTGAGGTGCCCCGTGCGCATCTTGCTGACGTCGACGCGCGCCTCGGAGCACACCATACGGTTGGCGAGCTGTTCGCGCGGCATTTCGAGCGAGAAGACGACCGCGCCGACGCCAGGCTCTTCCCACCGCTGGTTCGGATCGCCGTCGAGCTCCCTGCCCTTCGGCGCCGCCACGTTCGTCGCGACGTTGAGGACGAAGCTCGTCTTGCCCATGCCGGGACGCGCGGCCACGATCGTGAGATCGCCTTCGTGCAGGCCCGCGGTGAGCCGGTCGTAGCGATCGAACCCCGTCGACGTGCCGGTGATGCGATCGCCGCGCTCCACCGCGTCGGTGAGGCGGCGGAAGGCCTTCTTGACGACGTCAAGCAGGCGCTCGGTGCTCTGGCGGCTCGACGTCCGCGCGATGTTGTAGATGGCCTGCTCGGCGCCATCGATGAACGCCTGCGTCTCGCCGTAGTCGACGTAGCCCTGCGCCGTCACGCGCTGGCACGCGAGGATGAGCTGCCGGACGCGGTATTTCTCGTGGATGGTCCGCGCGTACGCTCCGACGTTCGCCACGACCGGCGCCGCGTCGAGGATCTCGGTCAAGTAGCCCGTGCCGCCGACCTGGGCGAGGCGCTGGCGATCGCGCAGCCAGGTGCCGACTTGGAGCACGTCGACGGGGCTCCCGGAGGTGCGGAGCTCGAGGCACGCCTCGAAGATCCGGCGATGGGCCTCGGAGTAGAAGAACTCGGGCTTCAGGTCGGTGACTTTGTCGAGCGCGGTCGGATCGAGCATGACCGCCGAGAGCACCGCGGCCTCGGCGTCCAAATCGTTCGGTGGAACGCGGCCCTCGATGGGCGGCGGGTTCTCCACCTCCTGTCCCCGAAAAGAGCGCATCTTTTCCACAGACGATCCTCCGAAACGACGACGCCCCGACCGCAGAGTCTGCGACCGGGGCGTACCGCGTCAAGCTGCATGGATCTTCCGGCCGATCCCTTCGTGGGGGGGGGGGGGGGGGGGGGGGGG
>JBGAHN010000089.1:0-22862 GCA_044226145.1 Labilithrix sp.
GGGATCGATGATCTCGAGCAATCGCTGCATGTAGTTGTTGCCGAAGTCCAAGCGACCGTCGTTTCCACCCGTGCCGAGCAACGCGGGAAACCTGCCGCCGCCGTCGCCCGCGGGCGTCACCGCCGCGGATATCCCAAGCAGCGGGCCGATCGTCCACGCCCGAAAACACCACGCGATGAAATCGTCTTTCGCGGTCCCTTTTTCTGGCGCTCCTTCCCATTTCTCAACGTGCCGAGCGACGAGCTCGAGCGCGTCGCGGTACGCCGAAAATCGCGGATGCGAGCTCGCGACGAGCGCCGATACACCGGTTTTGTTGTCGCCCGGATAGAACCCGCTGCCGCCGTTCCAGGGACTCAGCACCGGCGTCGGTGCGTACTGCTCGCAGAAGAACGCGAGCAGCGCATCTTCGTCGAGCTGCGTGGCGAGGTAGAACACGTCGTCCTTCCACCACGCGCGCGCCGAAGGATCGGCCTGCTCGGAGAGCAAGCGGAGCACCGCGAGCGCCTTCAAGTAGTGGGCGAGCGGTGTGGGTGCACAACCACGCAACGCGTGCACGTGAACCGTCATCGGTCGTCCTCCGTCGTCAGGGCCGATGCGCGCCAGTCGGCGATACGAAACACCGCTTCGAGCATCGCGAGCTGCGTCGGCCCGAACCGTGCGCGCAGCTTCGAGACGCGCTCTCCCCACGACGTGCCAAACTTGCGACCTATACCCATGGACGCGAGCTCGAGCGATAGCGAGAGCTCCGGCAGTTCGGCGTGGCTCCCGCGCTCGTCGACGAGGTTCAACGCCGGCAGCTCGTCGCCCTCGACGATGCCGTGGATGCCTCCATGTGCCATTTCCTGATCTTGCGGCGTGCTCGTCCACGAGGTGCGGACCTTGCCGTGGTGGCTGCACACGAGCCATACGAGCAAATCGAAGTCGTCGGGTGAGAGCGCGGCGAGCTCTCGTCCGAGCGCATGATCGGGCATCCGTTGCGCTTCGCTCGGAACCGCGGGCCGCTCCCCCATGACCTCGAGCAGTTCGCGATGCGCGCCCGCGAGCGCGCCGTGATCCGGCTTTGTCCGCCAGAGCGTCTCGAACAACGCGAGGGTACTTGCGAGCTCGTGCCGAAATCCTGGCCGCTTCGGGTACGGGTTCGGTTTCCGCCAGGCCTTGTTGGGAGCTTTTGCCAGATCGCGCCGCTGGGCGATGGGATGGTTCTCGGCCGCGCGCACTTCCTGTCGTATCGCGTCTTGAAAGTGTGCGTGCACCTTCCCGACGTCGTGCCAAAGGCCTGCGAGCCGAAGCACGCGGGTGATGGACTGCGGCAACCCGAGACGCTCTGCCAGCTCCACCGCGATCTCGGCTGTTTCACGACCGTGCGTCCCGATCGTCTTCCAGCCCGCGATCGACAGACCGTCGTCATCGCTGCTCGCGCTCGACGTGGCGAGGGAGATCGCTGGCTCCGCCTCGAGCGTCACGGGCGATACCGCCGCCTTGCTCGACGGATCCCAACCGACACGTGGATCATAGCCGCCATCGCTCGCATCGAGTGCGAGCGTCATCCCTGGAATGCCACGCGTCACGCGCGTCCAGCGTCCGCTCAGGTAGTCGAGCGCATACGCCGTGCGCCCGTCCTTCTTCTTCAGCCAATCGTTGAGCTCGGCGACAGGCACGGGACACAATTCGCGTCGAGCCGGGCCGAGCACGTCGGTGGGGAGCTCGCGACCGGCACCCTCCATCGCGCGCCAGAAGACGCGCACGTCGCGCTCTTCCCCGCTGCGGATGAAGCGGCTGACGTCGAGATCGGTACCGGACAGATCGGGCGAAGTATCGAAGAGATCTTCGAAATCGGACCGCCGGAGCACGTGACGCGGCTCGTACGGGAACAATCGATCGACGAACGATGGTTCACCATCGAACCACGCCTCTTCCGCCGTCTCCAAGGAGCGCGGTCCGACGTCCGCGCCATCCCTCGTCAGGCGCTCGAGCGCTTCGTGCGCCGCTTCGAGCTCGCTCTTCGCGTACGGAGCCGCCTTGCGCTCGTCGCTCGGTGTTGCTCCCACGACGGTCACGTGGCCTTGCTCCCCCGCGTATCGTGCACATCGACCGAAGCGCTGCACCAAACTCGACCACGGCGCGAGATCGGTCACGAGCGTGCGTGCCGAGATGTCGACGCCGGCTTCGACGACTTGCGTAGCGACGATGATCCGCTCGACGCCCTCGCCGCACGCATCCCGGCGCAAGAACGACCATGCTTCGCGCTCCGCTCCGCGAAAACGTGAGTGAACGAGTCGAAGCTCGATCGCCCTTTTTGCCTTCTTCGTTTGCTTTTCGAGCTCCGCGAACGTCTTGACGGCGCGATCGACGGTGTTGGTGATGACGAGCGTGACGCTTCCTGGTTGATGTTGCGCGATAGTGAGCGCAGCGAGCTCGTCGGGGCTGTTCGTGCTCGCTGCGCGTTCGAGCTGCTTTTCGACCTCCCAGAGCCCGCCCGATCGAGCCGAAGACGAAATCCGTGACGACGGCAGCGCACGCTCCTTCAAGATCGGCGCGTGATCGATCGTCGCGAGCCAGGACGGTTGCAGCGTGGCGCTCATCCACCACGTACGCGCAGGACCGACCGCGCACTTGTCGCGGCGGTCGTCGGCGTCACGAAACGCGCGAAGCTGCGCCGACGTCGCGAGCCCGACGTCCATCAACTGGACCTCGTCGATGACCCAAAGGGCATCGTGATGAAGAAGGCCCATTTCCATGGGCCAGAGTCCGCGAGCCGAGCCGTACCCACGATTCAGCGCGCGCGATAGGAGCATGTCTTGCGTTCCGACGAGGATGGCGGGGTGATCGAGGTGATCGACCCAGCGCGCTTCCTCGCGTCCGCCGAGGAGGACGAACACAGGAACGTCGCCGTGCCCGGCCGCTTCGAGCCAAGCCTTGATCGAGCGCTCCGTCTGCTCGACGAGTACCCGCATCGGCAGGCAAAACACGAGTCGCGTCGGCCATGCACGATCGTTTCGTTCCACGCGATGAAAGAGCCACGCGAGCATCGTCCCCGCCGTCTTGCCGAAGCCGGTCGGAATTCGAATCGTCCGATCGCGGCATTCGGCATCGTCGGCCAACTCGGCCTGCCAATCGTGCGGCCGCATCTTCGCGACGCGTTCGAACCACGCTGCGTACACGCTCATCGCCCACTCCTTCCGTGGGCGATCTCCAATGCGAGGAAAGAATGGCCCAAGGTAGCAGTCAACGTATGGGCAATCTCTGCGACACGAAACGACGAAATCGTCGGTATAGGGTTCACTGAGTGACGCGAAATGTCGCAGTGAAAAATATGCGCAAAGAAGCGCCGGTGTTTCTAATGTTCTTAACTCGTCCTGCTCGGCGCTCGATCGTGCCATTGCGGACGCCACACAATCCCTATCGGTCTCCTCCCGAGAGCCCTCTATGCGAATTGCGACGACTGTCAGACGTTCGATGAACGGGAGACCCTGGCGGGACCGGCGCGCGCTACTCCTCTGTGGGCGCGGCGCCTTCGACGGCGCACGAGGGATTTGCTGTCCGGCCGAAGGCTGTTTTTGAGTCGAAGCTCGCGCCCTCGTGCCCTCACCGGCACGCCGGCGGGGAGGCGAGGGCGCGGTCGGCGGCGAGGCGGGCGGGGAGGCGGACGTTCTTGTCACGCAGTGGGGCGAGGCGCGTGGCGAGATCCGGCGGGTGGATCGCGCCGAGGGCTTCGATGGCGGCGAAGCCGATGCGGTCGTCGAAGGTATCGACGGGGAGCTTCGCTCGCTCGGCGAGCTCTGTCAGACGATCGGTTGCACTTTGCATGCAAATGGCGCCGAGGGTGCGCGCGGCGGCCACGCGCACTTCGAGGTATTCGTCGCGGTCGTCGAGCCGATCGACGACGGCGTCGCCCAGCGTCGTGACGCGCATCTTTCCGATGGCGCCTACCGCCGCGAGGCGCACGAGCGGATTCTTGTCCTCGAGGGCGCTTTCGAGCGCCTGTTCCGTGGCGCGGTCGCGTGGCATGACGGCGAGCGCGTCGAACGCGGCGGCGCGCACGAAGGTCCACTCGTCCTTCGCGATGGCGTTCACTGCCGCCGATTTTCCTAGCGGCGAGCCGAGCGCGCGGAGCGCGACGAGGGCCGCTTCACGCACGCGTGGATGGGGATCCGACACTGCTTCGACGATGACGCTCGCGAGCTTCGCGTTCTTCGCGGCGACCTCGACGGCGCGAGCGCGCACGGACCACTCCGGATCGCGCCGCGCCAGTGCGACGAGCTTGTTCGTCGCCGCCGTGTCGCCTTGGCCGAGCGAGAGCTCCGCGAGCGGCGCGGCGAGCAAATAGCGCGTGGCGGGGGTCGTCGATTCGGCGAGGACCGCGTCGATGGCGGCGGTCGCCTCCGGTTCCAGGAGCGAGAGCTTGGGCGCGAGCGCGCGCAAGAGGTCGATGCGCGCCGTCGCAGATTGCGAGCCCGACGCCGCGAGCAGCGGCAAGAGCTCTTCACGCGAACGTGACGCCGCCGCGCGAGCGAGGGCGCTTCGAACCGCGCGACGCGTATCGACCGAGCCTTCCCCGAGCTTTTCGGACAGCGGTGCGAGCGCGGCGGTCGGCGCGACCATGGCGAGATAAGGGGCGGCGGCGGCGCGTTCGGCTTCGGTGCCTTCGCGCACGGCCTTCGCGAGCGCGGCCGCGCCGGATTTTCCGCATCGTTCGACGCGTCCCAGCGCTTTTCGTCGGACCTCGGTGTCGCCGTCGGCGAGCGCCCGCGCGACGATGCTCGTCCCTTCGTCGTCGCAGGGGCTCGCGCTCGCGACCTCGACCGCGCGCGTTCGGCCCGCGACGTCGAGCGACGCGAACACCGACGCGACCGCGGCGGCGCCTGCTGGACCCGCGCGGCGGAGCAAGGCTTCGGCTTCGCCGCGTCGCGACGTCCCGAGGGCGCGCGCCACGTCGGTGAGCGATGCACCTTCGCGGTCGAAGGTCGTGCGAGCGTTCACTTCGGCGATGCTCACGACGGGCGGCGCCTTGCCGTGCTCGTAAGCTTCGTCGAGCACGACGGCGACGCAAGAGGTCGTGACGGGCGACGGCAACGCGACGTCGTACGAGGCGCCCGGCTTCGACCACGCGTCCTCCGGAATCGTCACACGAAAGAGCGCCTTGTCCGTCGCAACGAACAGCGTGCGCGGCGCGGCGCCTTCGCCCTTCGGTTCCTTCGGCGCGATCGTCAGCACGAGGCCTTCGAGCGGGAGCTCCACCGGCGCGCGCATCGTCACGAACTCGCCGTGCCCGTCGCCCGGCCGATCTTCCGACCACGTCGAGCTCGCGTCGCCGTCCGTGAGGCTCGCGGCGCCCGGAGAGCTGCCGCCCGTCGCTTGCAAGAGGCGTCCGAGCTCCGGCCGCGCGTCCGAGGCGCGCGCCGTGGCCGTGATCGCGACGGCCTCCTCGCGCGCCTTCTTCTCGATGCGATGAAGCGTCGCGCCGCGAAGCTCCATGCGCTTCGGATCGAGCCCGCGAGCGGCGAGCGGCGTTCGATCTTGGCCGCAGATGCGCGTGTCTTCCCGCACGTCGGCGACGACGACGAACTTCGACGCCGCGTCGCGATCGTAGAGGACGACGGCCTTGCCCTGACGCTCTCCGTCCCCGCCGGCGTAACCCGTGACGCCTTCGAAGATCGGCGCGTCGCTCTTCGCCGACACGATCAGCTCGAACGCCTTGCCCGGCACCGCCGCGTCGGGGATGCGGACGTGCACGACGCTCCGCCCCTCGCCGACGGGGACGACGTCGATCGTCGCGACCTTCGCGTCCGGACTCAACCCCCACGTCGCGAGGCTCGCCGAGCCTTGGCCGCCACCCTTCTCCGTCTTCTCGGCCTTCTCCGTCTTCTCGCTCTCCGCCTTCTTCGCGTCCGAGCAGTCGGCGTTCGCACATCGTCGCCACGTCACGGCGTCGGCGCCGAGCTCCACTTCGAGCGCACCGAGGCCGCCACCGGCCGGCGCGACCTTGCGGAGACCTTCGGCGCGCGCCTCCGTCGCGAACAAGAGGAGCGCGGCAGCTGCGGCGGGGAAGACACGGAAAACCATGGGACTTCTTCGATATCGCCAAGCCTCGCGTTCGTCCACGTCGCTTTCTTGCCCATCGCCCTCGGGACGTGTCACACGGATCGGCATGCGCCGCTCGCTCCTCGCCCTCGGGACGATCGTCCCGATCGTGGTCGTGCTTGCGGTGATCTTGCGTCGTCCGCACGCCCCCGCCGAACAGGCGCCGCCCCCGTCGGATCCGATGGCGATCGCACACACGGTGCGCGCGCCGGAGCCGAAGCCGTCGGAGCCGCCCCTCGAAGGCCTCGACCTCGCGAAGATTCGCATGGGCGACGATGGTGCCATCGCGCCGCTCGGCGAAAAGCGCGTCGCGAAGCTCACGGTCGATCCGGAGCTGCAACGCACGGCCGAGCGCGTGATGGCGAGCTACCACCTGCCCGAGGCGGCCGTCGTGCTGATGGACGTCGCGACGGGCCGCGTCCTCGTGCACGCGAGCCACGTCGAACGCGGACCCGCGCGCGATCTCTGCATCGAAGCGACGGCTCCCGCGGCGAGCGTCTTCAAGGTCGTCACGAGCTCGGCGCTCGTCGAGCACGCCGGGATCTCGCCGTCGCACCGTGAATGCTATTCGGGCGGCGCGAGCCGCATCTTCGAGCGCGATCTGAAGGCCGATCCGAAGCGCGACCGCGCCTGCACCACGCTCGCGGGCGCGCTCGGCCACAGCACGAACACGGTCTTCGCGCGCCTCGCGCTCTGGCACCTCGAGCCGAAGACCCTGGGTACGATGGCCGCGCGCCTGCACTTCAACGCGCCGATCGCGTTCGACGTGCCCGTCCAGGAGAGCACGCTGAAGCTCCCCGACGACTCGCTCGGCTACGCGCGCACGGCGGCGGGGTTCTGGAACTCGACGCTCTCGCCGCTGCACGCCGCGTGGCTCTCCGCGACGGTGGCGCGCGGCGGTGAGACCGTGCGCCCGCGCATCGTCACCGACGTCGAGAGCGACGGAAAGATCGTGTGGACGGCCCCGAAGTCGTCGGGGGGCCGCCGCGCGCTCGAACCCGCGACGGCTCGCGCGGTGCAGGCGATGATGGACGAGACCGTGTCGTCGGGGACGTCGTACAAGGCGTTCCACGATCGGCGCGGCACCTCGTTCCTCGGCGACGTCGTCGTCGCGGGCAAGACCGGCACGCTGACGGACGCCGCGGCGTCTCGCTTTTACACGTGGTTCACGGGTTTTTCGCATGCCGCCGCGGGCGAGAGCGCATCGGACAAGGGCCCACGGTCGGTCGCCATCGGCGTGCTCGTCGTGAACGGGCCGACGTGGACCATCAAGGCGAACACGCTCGCGCGCGAGGTGCTCCGCGCGTACTTCGCGAAAGAGAACGTGCCGAACGTGACGCCGCCGCAGCTCCACGTCGTCGCCGACAAGGGCACGTCCCGCCCGCGCCGCGCGAAGAAGTCCCGCTGATTCTCCCGTCCGCGCTTCGGATTCGGATCACCCGTCGACGATGTGCGGCACGAAGCACTTCCGGCAGCGCGGTTCGTAGTCCGCCGCGCCGCCGACGAAGAGCTGACCTTCGGCCGACGCCAGCCGTTGCGAGCGGCACGCTGGCGCACCGCACCGATTGCAGACGGCGTGGAGCTTCGTGACGTACTCCGCGATGCACATGAGGGCGGGCATCGGCCCGAAGGGCTTGCCCCGGTAGTCTTGGTCGAGGCCCGCGCAGATGACGCGCACGCCCGCGTTCGCGAGCGCCTCGGCCGCGGCGACGATGCCTTCGTCGAAGAACTGCGCTTCGTCGATCCCGACGACGTGCGGCATCGACTTGCCCACGAACGCCACGAGCTCGTCCGCGTTCGCCACGGCCGTCGCTTCGGCCTTCAACCCTTCGTGGCTGACGACCTTCACGTCGTCGTAGCGGTTGTCGATGCGCGGCTTGAAGAGGAGGACGCGCTGCTTGGCGAGGCGCGCTCGCTTGACGCGCCGGAGGAGCTCCTCCGTCTTCCCGCTGAACATCGAGCCGCACACGACTTCGATGCAGCCGCGTCGCTCGCTCGGTGCGGCCGTGTGCAAGCCGAAGGAGAGCTGTTCGCCGTGCGGTTCGAACGACATGGCGTGACCGCATACTCAGGACGACGCCGAGCAGCAATGAGCAGCCGTCGGAGGACGCAAAGGCGCAGGCCCCATGCTCGCGATCTCCGATGGAAATGGGCCATCGACGGATGAAAACGCGGTCCGACGCGTCCGGGCACTGGACGGATGCCCCGTTGTAGGTCTTCGGCCCTTCTCGCGGCTTGCGCGCTCGGTCCGAACGAAATCCATGCGTTGCGTCGGTCGGATCCGCTCGGGCTGCACGCGTGACCGACCTCGACGGGAGGCCTTCGCGAACGCGAGCACGTCCCCTCGGCTGGGCTAACCAAGCGTAGACGGGGGGCGCAGGGATGCTAGATTGGAAGACGTGGAAGTGGTGCTCCGCAAGCTCGGGAAAGGGTCGCGAGCCGTCGCCGGCCGACTCGTGCGAGCGCCGCGCAAAGGCTCGGTCGTCGTGATCGAGTTCCCCGACGGCATGCACGAGTACGTGACCACGCCCGTCAAGCGCGTGCTTCGGCTCGCGGGGCGCGAGGTCTTCTACATCGAGACGATCAACAGCAAGTACCGCCTCGAAGTCCGGAGCCGCGAAGACGCGGTCGCCGAGAGCGCCGGCTGACGAGCCCCGCGTCGCCCTCCGCGTGTCGCCTTCCGTGCATCGTCCCGTGAAGCGACGCCGCCGAGCGGCCCCGATCCGCTTGACGAAGCCCGCGAAGTGGCGTTCTCTCCGCGCCCATGGGTAAGTTCGATCGTCGCAACTCGCAGAAGATGAAGCGCCGCAAGGGCCAGGCGAAGAAGAAGGCCCGCCTCAAGCGCCTCCGCACCGCCAACGCGAAGCCGGCGCCGAAGAAGGCTTCGAAGAAGCCGGCCGCGAAGGCCTGAGCGTCGAACGCGACGTCGCGGATCTCGCCAAGCGATCCGCGACGCGCGTGGCGTTTCTTCGTCGGTCTCGTCCGAAGGCTCGGTGGCGCGTCGCCGCGAGGCTCGCGTCCGCGGTCAGTGCAGCGCGTTCGCGCCCACGCTGCTTTCCTGTTCGCCGAGGCGGATCGTCGGGAACTGCGTGCGCTTCGGCTCCTCGGCGCGGCGCACCGGGACGTGCTCGCCGAGCAGGCCGACGTCGCCTTCGCTCCGCGCTTCTTCGACGAGCTTCCATTCACCGCCGAACGTCTGCCACTTCTGCTTGAGCGTCGAGACGCGCAGCTCTTGCTCGTTCATGCGGAACCACGCCACCTTCACGAAGACGTCGGCGGATTCCTCGCCGTGCATGCGTAGTCCGGCGAGCTCGTAGTCCGCGATGCGGACCGGACCGCCCCAATCTTTGCGCCGCGCGAAGAACGAGTCGCGCTCCTTCGGGGCCACGTGCTCGGCGGCGAGCTCCATCCGCCCGAAGCGGGTGTTGAGGTTCAGCTCGGAGGCGGCTTCTTGCGCGCGCACGGGCGGGGGCTGATGCACGGCCGGGCAGCCAGCGAGCGCGAGCGCGAGGGGCGCGAAGAGCGCCACGTGACGAAGACCGAGCGAACGACGAAGCCGCATGGACGCACGGTACGCATGGCTCCCTCCGAGGGGCCAAGTTCCCGGTGTCGTTCGGCGGGAGGTCCGGCGAAGGGAGGGTCCGGCGAAGGGACGTCGAAGGTTCGTCCTCAGTAAGGCACGGCGGCGACGAAGTAGAACTTGTCGAGGCCGCCGCTCGCGAGGCCCCGCGCGTAGCCGAGGCGGAACGTGAACGACGCGATGTAGCCGAGCGTCCAGTCCGTCCAGAGCTCGGCGCCGGTGCCGCTCTTGAACTTCGCGTCGGAGAAGACATCGAACGCGCTGCCGTAGTCGAAGAAGACGTTGCCGTTGATGCGGTTCAAGAAGATGGGGAGCGTCGAGAGGCCGCGATCGATGTTGACGATCGGGAAGCGGTACTCGAGGTTCGCGAGCGTGTAGCTGCGACCCGCGAGCACGACGGGCTCGTACCCGCGGAGCGTGATGCCGCCCTGGACGGTCTGGTTCTGGAGCGTGTCGAGCACGGGGACGTCGACGAAGCCTCCGACGAAGAACGCGCCGCGTCCCGGGAACGTACCGCCGCTCGTGCCCGCGCCGAGGTGCGCCGCGAGCGAGTGATGCGACAGCCACGGCATGAGGTAGTAGCTCATGAAGTTGCCGTTCGCGACGAAGCCGGAGAAGTCGCTGCCGAGCGTCGGATCGGTGACGTCGAGCGACGCGTACGCGAGGTAGCCGCGCTCGGGGCCGATGCTGCGGAGGTAGCGCTCGGCGTTCGAGTACGCGAACGAGAAGCGGACGGAGCTCGCGAGGCCGCCCGTCGGCAGGTTCGGTCGGTCGTACGGGTTCAGCACCTCGCCGGGGAGGGGGTAGTCGACGCCGATGCGCGAGACCGTGTGCGAGACGTAGAACGATCGCGTGTCGAAGGCGCGGGGGCGGCCGAAGCCGAGGCTCGAGGTGAGCCCGACGTTCTCTTGGATGACCGTGGGCTTGAAGTCGCCGACGGAGTAGCCCGCGCGCGGCGTGATCGAGCGCGAGAGCGTGACGCCGACGTCGAACGGGAGGCGGCCGTAGGAGTAGCTGAGCGCGCCCTGGACCTCGGGCTTTTCGATCTCGATGGTCGACGAGACGGCGACGTTGTGGAAGCCCGTGATGTCGGAGCCGGCGGCGGTGACGACGACGGCGTCGCCGAAATTACCTGGCGTGAGCTGGATGCCGTAGCGGCGCGGCATGAGCGTCGGCCACGCGCTGTACGGCTTCGTGGGCCAGCGGCGCGCGCCGACCTTCGGCGCGGGGGGGCGTTCGTCGACGTAGTCGGGCGCCGGCACGAAGCGCGATTCGTCGAGCGGCATCGCGAAGAGATCGAAGCCGTCCTTCGTGTAGCCGACGTACGCGAGCGTCTTGCCGTCGGGTGAGGGCTCGGGCTGGTAGGCGCCCGTCAGCACGTTCGTGACTTGGAGGAAGCGACGCGTCGCGATCTCCCAGGCGTAGACGTTCGAGATGCCCGTGCGGTCCGAGTGGAAGAAGAGGAAGCGACCGTCCGCGGAGAACGAGGGGCCGCCGTCGACGGCGCGGTCGACCATCAGGTCTTCGTAGGTGCCGTTCGGGACGTCGACGTAGCGGATGTCGCGGTAGCCGCCGCGCTTCCAGACGCTGTAGGCGACGTGGGTCC
This sequence comes from Labilithrix sp., assembly GCA_044226145.1. GTDB lineage: Bacteria > Myxococcota_A > Polyangia > Polyangiales > Polyangiaceae > Labilithrix. The sequence goes on from JBGAHN010000089.1 coordinate 11,268, forward strand.
CGTCGGGCGACCAGCGCGGCGTGAACGACTGCTCGAGCGGCGACGTCGCGACGAGCGGGCGCACGTTCACGACGTCGTCCTCGACGAGATCGCCGAGGTAGATGGAGCGCGTCCCGGAGCGGTTGACCGTGAAGACGATCTTGCGACCGTCCGGCGAGACGGCCGGATCGGCGGCGCGGAGCGAGTGCAGGAGCACGCTGCGCCCGCCGTCGGGGGTGCCGAAGGGGCTCTTTTCGCCGGGCGCCATGCGCTCGAGATCGCCGTAGACGAAGACGTTCTTGTAGTACTCGCGCGAGCTGAAGACGACGCCGCCGTCGGGCGTGAACGACGCGTACGAGTCGCCGACGGTGCGCGCGATCTGATCGGAGCGCGCTTCGTCGATCTTCGTGACGCGTCCCTGCGCGTCGCGCCGGATGGGGAGCGCCCAGAGCCCCGCGCGCGCGTGCTGATCTTCGCGGTAGTAGAGGAGGCTCCCCTCGTGCTCGGGCCACGCGCCCTTCGGGATCCAGCGCGGGTACGCGGCGTATTGGCCGTGGTGCGTGAGGCGCTTGCCCTCGCGGATCCCCTGCGCGCGCACCTCGGCCGCCTGCGCGCGGTACTTCTTCTGGAGGTAGTCGATCCATGCAGGATACATGTCCACGTACGTCGCGCCCGCGCCGCGACGGATGGATCGGTTGAAGCCCCACGGGATGATGTTCGAGCCGTAGTCGGCGGCGGCTTTGCGGAGCGCGTCTTCGCCGTAGGTCTCGGCGATCCACGTCGTGAAATACGAGCCGTACAGGTACCAGAGGTTGCCCTGCGGCCAGCGCCGCGCGTAGTTCGACACCTGGTCGAGCGACGCGACGTTGTCCTCGAGCACGTCCGTGCGGAGCTGCATCTCCCACTGCGAGTTGCGCACGCGCCCGCCGCTCGTCCGCGCGCTCTCGTGGTGGACGGCGAGGCCCTCGAGGATCCACCGCGGCTGCGCCTGGTTCGGCGCGAACGTCTTGCCGAGGATCGCGTTCAAGATCGCCGGCAGCCCGCGGATCTGGTCGGTGTGCAGGATGTGTGTGTATTCGTGCGTGAGGAGCTCGAGGTACCAGTCGTCGACGTCGCCGAGCGGCGACATGTCTTCGGGCGCCGTCACGTAGAGGCGCAAGGCGTTGTAGGGGAGCGCGGTCGCCGAGCCGTTCGCGGACTCCGTCGAGTCGATGAGGAGCACCTCGGTCACCGTCGTCGGCCGCCACCCGACGTGCTCGACCATCGTCTCGTGGATGCCCTCGACGACGTTGGCGACGTGCTGCGCGACGTCCTCGATGCCCGAGTGGTAGTGGATGCGGAAGTGCGGCGTCTCGATCGTCGACCATTTGAGCGACGGGTCGCTCGCGCCCATCGCCGGCCGCGCGAAGAACATCGCGCACGCGAGACCGATCAGGGCGAGAAGCGAGGCGATCCGGCGCAAGGGCGTGAACTATAATCGGCTCCATGCGGCGTGCGAGCCCCATCGTCTATGCGCATCGCGGAGCGAGCGCCGAGCTTCCGGAGAACACCCTCGAGGCCTTCCAGCGTGCCGTGGACCTCGGCGCCGACGCCATCGAGACGGACGCCCACATGACGTCGGACGGCCACGTCGTGCTCTCGCACGACCCGACGGGCGCCCGCATGGCGGGTGTCGAAAAGCGCATCGCCGACGCGTCGCTCGCCGAGGTACGCACTTGGAACGTCGCGGCGAACTTCCGGCCCTCCTCCGACGGCGTGAATGGGGCGGACGGGGCGCCACGCGTGGCGAGGATCCCGACGTTCGAAGAGACCCTCGCCGCTTTCCCGGGCGTGTTCTTCAACGTCGACGCCAAGCAGGTCCGGCCGTCGATGATGCGCGCCCTCCTCCGCGTGATCGCGGCGGCCGGCGCTGAAGATCGCGTGCGGATCGCGAGCTTTTCGCCCGTGAACCTGCTCCGCGCGCGCCGGCTCGGGTACCGAGGACCGCTCGGCCTTTCGGGCGTCGAGGTCGCCGCGCTCGTGCTCGCGCCGCGCGTCGTGGCGGCCCGCTTGCCGTTCGCGGGCGACGCCGCGCAGGTGCCCGAGCACGCGCACGGCCTCACGTTCGCGCGCCGCGACGTCATCGAGCGGCTTCACGGACTCGGCCTGCGCGTCGACTTCTGGACGATCGACGACCCCGCCCGCGCCCGCGAGCTCTTCGCGATGGGCGCCGACGGCGTCGTCACGAACGATCCTCGTCGCGTCCGCGCCGCCCTCGTCAGGAGCTCCTGACCGCGGCATGCGAATGGCGACGCGCGAATCGGAGCGCGCGAATCGGAGCCGTGCGCTCGGAAATCGCCGACGTCAGAAGTCGTCGTAGAAGAGCGGCTCGCGGTTGCGGACGTAGCGGTAGACGAGCTGCTTGGCCTCGGGCGTGATGGCCGTGAACTGCGCGCCGAAGCCCGGAGGCGAGTCGCCGCCTTGCTCGCGGGTCCAGCGCACGACCGCGTTCGCCTCGAACTCGTAGCCGCCCGGGAGCGACACGCGCAGGCGGATGGCGGCGCCGATCTTGGGCGGCACGTAGGTCGACACGAACAGGCCGCCGTGGTCGATGATGTCGTTGCCGGCGAGCCCCTTGTAGAAATTCGTCGGGCTATGCGCGCCGAGGTCGGCCGGGACGATGGGCAGATCGTTCGGCGGCGGCGCGGGCACCGGGATGCTCGGCGACGCGGGCTTCGCGGTCGGCGGGGCGGCCTGAGGAGCTTGAGGAGGGGGAGGCGCTGGGGGAGGCGCCGCCTTGGGGGGCGGGGCCGCGAACGGGTCGCGCGCGATCGCGGGAGCGGCCGGCGCGGGGACGACCGGTTGCGCGGGGGCGCTTTGGTAGGGCGGGTAGGCGTGTGCCGCGGGCGGGGCTTGCGCCGGTTTCGCGACCGGCGGAGCTTGCGGCGGCGCCGCGTGCGCGCCCTGGAGCGGAGCGGTCGTCGTTGCCGGGGCGGATTGTGCGAACGGCGTCGGGGCGGGAGCCGGGGCCTGCGCCGGCGTGGTCGCCATCTTGCTGAGCGCGTGGACGACGCTGAGCGACGACGCCACGGACTCGAGCGCCTGCGTCACCGCCGGGTGGCTCGACGGAACGGCTTGGAGCTTCTGCAAGGCGCCGCGCACGTGATCGAGCGCCGTGTCCGCGTGCGGGACGAGCGCCTGCGTGCGCTCGATTTGATGAAGCGCGCCCATGGCTTGAGCGATGGGCGCAGCGAGCTCGACGAGATCGGGGGGAACGCTCGGATCGGCTTGGAGCGCTTGGAGCCCGCGCGAGAGCGATTCACGCGCGTTTTTCGACATCGAAATCGGATCGGTCAAGGGAGCCTCGCGGTCAGGATCGCACCGTTGGGAACGAGCTCGAATCGTATGCGAAGCGTCCGCGTCGTGGGGAGAACTTCGTCGCATCAGGCGCGCGTGATGCTGCGCGGCGGGACGAGCTCCACCCGCGCCGACCGTGCCCGTGGGATGCACGCGGTCGCGCCCGGCGGCGTGCATGGACGACGACGTGCGACAGTATCCGTCATTCCGCGCATGTGGTACGCGACGACGCATGACCTTCACGGCGAGCCCCGAGCTTCGTTGGTCCACCGGCTGTTTTCTCGCGCTCGCGGCGTTCGCGTTGGCTCCGCTCGCGTGCTCGTCGGACGACGACGGCTCCGCGCCGACCCCGTCGACCGACGCCGGGACCGACGCGAACGGTGACGTCGACGGCGACGACGCCGGGCGCGAGGACGCGTCGTCGGAGGCCGGTCCCGACGTCCTCGACGACGCCGGCGCCGACGCGTCGGATGGCTCCGCGCTCACGGCGATCGACGAAAAAGAGCCGAACGACACCGCCGACACGATCCAATCGATTCCTTCGCCGCCGGTCGCCGTGAAGGGCAGCGTCGATCCCGTCGGGGACATCGACGCGTTCCGCGTGAAGCTCCAAGCGGGCGATTTCGTCGTGTGGCGCATCGAGCCTTCGGGGACCTGGTCGCCGTACCTGGCCGTCATCGAAAAGGACGACGCCGTGCCGCACTACGTCGGCCACGTCGAAGGTGGCGCGTTCGAGCTCGAGCAGTTCGTGACGAAGTCGAGCGACTGGCAGCTCCTCGCCTCGGATTGGAACAACGTGAAATCGGGCGGCACGAAGGTCGGCGGTCCGACGTTCGGCTACGTCGTCAAGGCCGAGAAGGTCGCGCGCACGCCGACGCCCATCGCCGTCGGCGCCACCGCGACGCAATCGCTCGCGACCCCGTACGCCGCCGCGCTCTTCGCGCTCACGCTCACCACCGAGACCGGCCTCGACGTCGAAATCCGCGCCAAGCGCAAGGCGAGCCCGTCCGACATGGACTCGCGCATCACGCTGTTCGACCGCAACAAGGCGCAATGGGTCGCCACGAACGACGACCTCGCGCTCGACCAAACGGACTCGAAGCTCGGCTCCGACGCGCTCCCCGCCGGCGACTACGTCATCGTCGTCGAGAACGTCGATCCCGCGTCGCAAGATCGCTCGTTCGAGCTCGCCGTGACCACCCGCCATTGACGGACGCGCTCCGCGAACGGAGCGCCCCGCTCAATAGAACTTCGCGCGCATCAGCACGGTGTTGTACGGCTCGAAGACCGACATCAAGAAGTCGACGGAGAAGCTGCCGTCGTCGTTCTTCGTCGCCTCGGGGAACAGGTACGTGCCGTAGAAGCCGTAGTCGAAGATGATCTGCTTCGCGCCGGCGCAGTTGTTCTTCGCCGGGCATCGGTAGTTCGCGTCGAAGTCGGGATCGCTCATCGACATGACCTTCACCGGATCGCTCCACGGGCCCTCGGGCTCCGTCGCGAACCGCGCGACGATCTGGTTGCCGTTCGCGTTGATCTCTTGGTTGAGCATCACGAAGCGGCCGATGTTGTCGTAGTACCGCACCGAGAGCTCACCGATGCCGCCGCCCGCGACGATGGGCGAGCCCTTGACCTTCGGCGCGACCCACTGCTTGGTGAGCGCATCGTAGCGCTCGTAGCCGCCCTCTTGCTCGATCTGGGCGACCGGCTTGCGCGCGACGTTCACGCCGCTCTGACGGTATTTGCCGGTGCCGTAGAGGTACAAGTAGTCGTCGACGACGACCGGCGAGATGTTGACGAAGTCTCCGCCGAGCGCGCCCTTGTCGTCGACCCGCTCGTCGACGACGTGCAGGATGTCGTAATTGGGTTTGCCGCCCGTCGACGGGTTCGTCCATTTCGCGATGTACGAGCCCACCATGTTCTGCGTCTGCCACGAATCGACGGTCGTGTAATAGAGGTAGATGGCGCCGTCGTACGAGAGCGCGCCCGACGGGACCTCGAAGTCGCCGGGGAGGGTCGGGAAGGCGTTCTTGCCGCGCGCTCCCGAGGGATTTTTGATGTACTTGCCGATGTCTTCGCCCTCTGGCGCCTTCATGTTGCCGCCGGCGAAGTCCTTGTCCGCGCTGCCGGTCTTGAACTCGCTCAAGAGGATCTTCAGATTGTTGCAGAGTACACTCGCGTCCGCTTTGACGTCCGCGTACGGCACGCCGGAATAACCGACCGCGTCGGGGTGGGATTCGTTCCCCCAAATGCCGGACCAACCGACCGTGTCGCCGAAGAAAATGTAGAAGTCGTTGCCGTGCGCGACGGTGATGCCGAGATCGGCGCCCGAGACGTTCGCGCGGTGTTGGACGTCGTTCGGCGTCGGATCGCCCGTCCCCTTGTTGTTGAGCAGCTTGCAGCGGAGATCGACGGCGTCGAGCTTCGGAATGGCGAGCACGGGACGACCGCCGTCGTCGGACGAGGCGTCTTCGTCGCCGGCGTCGTCGGGCGTCGTCGTCCAGGGCCCGCTGTCTTTCGTCTCGCCCGCGTCGTGGGAGTTCGAAGCGGACGGCGTGGTTGGGAGGTTGACCGTGCCGTCGTCGGCTCCCGAGCACGCGACGAACGCTCCGCCGATGGACAAGAAGAGGGGACCCGTCAAAAGCCAGCGAGTGGACGCCTTCATGAACCCGTTTCCTTCGAAAGGTGCGCGGACGTGGGGAAACGTCGCGCCCGCAGAGGTGTAACGTGGAAAATGCCTTTGGTCCACGTGTGGGCGGACGAATGGATCACGGATCGTCGAGATCGCGCGCCGCCTCGACGATTTCGGCCCATTCGGAGGTGCCGAGGGTGTCTTCGTCGTCGTTTTCGAAGCGTCCGCGCCGCAGTTCGACGGCGGCGTCGGCCGTGCGGACCACCGCGATCCCGTCTTTGCGCACGAAGGCTTGCCCCGGCGCCAGTACGGCGGGCGCGTCGGAGGTCGGCGTCACGTGCGTGAGGACGAGGATTTCACCGCCGATTTCCGTGTAGGCGCCCGGCCATGGGCTCGCCGCCCGAACGCGACGGGCGATGGTGGCTGCGTCCTCCGTCCATCGGATCTCGAGGTCGTCGTCGGAGGGCTGGGGGGCGAGCGTCGCGCCGGCCTCGTGCTGGGCGACGGGGGTGGGCGGCTCGCCTCGCGCGTAGCTCGCGACCACCTCGCGGAGCAGGGCGAGCGACGGGCGATCGAGCGCCTTGGCGAGCGTCCACGCGTTCCAGGTGGGATCGACGCGGAGCGTGCGCTGCGCGAGGATTTCACCGGTGTCGTACGCGTCGTCGAGGCGGTGCGCGGTCACCCCGGTCGTCGCGTCGCCTTCGAGGATCGTCCAAAAATAAGGATCGGGCCCGCGGTGGCGCGGCAAGAGCGAGGGATGGACGCCGATCGCTCCGTGCTCGGCGATGGCCCGGAACTCCGGCGGCATCTTCTTCGTCCAGAACCAGCTCACGACGAGATCGGGCGCGAGCGATCCGACGTGCGCCGCGCTCGCCGCCAAATCGGGGACGATCGCGACGCGCTCGCGGCCGAGGAGGCGCGTGAGCCGCCGCGTGCCGGGCGCGTCTTTGCGGCAAATGCCGGCCCACACGATCTCGTGCCCGTCCCGCGCCAACAAAAGCGCGGCGAGCGGCAACCCGACGAACGCGATGCGCATGCGTGATGGTGCCGGCCGAGGTCCGCCCGTTTCCGCGGATTTCAGCCCGTTTCCTTGTCCGCCGACGGCTTGTTGATGCCCGGCGCCATCACCACGGGCGGGCTCGGCTCTTCGCCGAGCTGACGGAGGAGCGCCTGGCGGGCCGCGTGCTCGACGAGCGACCAGAGCTGCGCGCGATCCGTGGCGCGACCGAGGAACCCGATGGGGATCTTGAAGCCGCCCTTGTCGCGACGTCCGCCGCCGTAGGCGCGCCCGCGCTCGTCGTGGCCGAAGGCTTGTTCGAGCCAGACGGCCGGGTCGACGCTCGGCGAGTGGGTGCGCAGCGAGCCCTCGATGAAGCGGTCGTTGACGATGCCGTAGACGACGACGGTGTCGATGTCCTCGCGGCGGATGAGGAAGTCGGCGGCCTGGGCGATCGTGTCGCGCTCGCTCTCGGCGACGAAACCGACGCCGGCCATCGCGAAGTTGCGGCGGACGACGAGCGCGGCGAGGGCGCGCGCGATGACGTCCATGGCGCTCGGCGCGATGAGGCGCCGCGAAAGATCCTGCAAGAGCTCGCGGTCGCAGATCTCCGAGAGCTGCGCGGCGGCGCGGAAATCGTTGGCGCGGGCGAGCGAGAAGTCGTCCGTGTCGGTCGCGAGGCCGTGCATGAGCGCGGTCGCGATGCGCCGGTCCTCGTCCTGATCGGCGGACATCGGGAAGAGCTCGCCCAGGTACTCGACGAAGATCGTCGCGGTCGCGCCGACGTCGCTGCGCATGTCGACGAAGCGCGCGCGGGGGGGGGAGTGCGGCCGGTGGTGGTCGACGATGGTGAGGACCTCGATGCCGTCGGCGCCGCCGAGCTCGGGATCGACGTCGTAGGCGTCGACGAGGCTGATGAAATCGACCTTCTCGACGTCGTTGACGTTCTTGATCTTGCGGAGCTCGACGTTGAGGAGCTTCACCAGCGCCCGGTTTTCGCGATGGCTGAGCTCGTGGCAGTAGCCGATCGTCGTTTTTCCGACGCCGAGCCGCTGGGCGATGTGCGCCTGCGCGAGCGCCGATGCGATGCCATCCGGATCGGGATGGCCGCGCAGCGCGATGAGCAGGTGCTTGTTCCTGGCGTTGGCGAGGGCGTCCGCGAAGCCGCGGGCGCGCTCGACGCGTTCTTGGGGAGGGAGCGGCAGACGCCGGACGGGCTCGCTCATCGCCCGACCCGCTTCGCGCTCGAACACGTCTTCGATCCGGCGATTTCGCCCTGTTTTTCGTGCCGATTCATGGCCTCTCCTAGGGTCGATCGTCATCCGTCCAAGTCAAGGTCGTCCGCGCGCGCCTTCGGTCGATGCCGTGACGGTTCGACGGCTCGTGAAGATTCGACGGCGGGCCATCGGCATCGCCGCGATTGTCACCGGAAAGCGAGCCGCGGTCGAGCCCTACGCGTTTTCGGCCTCCCTGCGCGGTCGAGGCGCGGTCGAGGCGCGGTCGAGCTTCGGGTTCGCGCCGGCGCGTCTTGCCATGCCGCGCTTCGCGAACCCCGAAGGGGTACTCGGAACCCCGCGAAAAGATTCGCCCCTCGACCTCTCCCGTGCGCGAGTTGTCACACAACGTCGCCTTGGAGTTGCGGTACACTCGAAGAGTCATGGCTTCTCGAGGCGAGCTCGGCCCGTCCTCCGCTCCGGGGCCTTCGCACGTCACCCCTGCGGCGCCGAGCGTGGCGCCGCTCCATCCGGTGGGCGCGATGGCGTCCGCGGCCGCACCGCCGTCCACGGCGAGTCCGGCCTCTGGTTCCGGTTCCGGTTCCGGCTCGGCGAGCTCGGCATCGGCGAGCTCGGTGGGCGCGACGTCCGTGGCCGCGCCGCCGCCGTCCGTCGCGGGGATGACCGCGGCGACGTCGGGACCGCCCGCGTCCGTGCGTCCCCCGGTTTCGTCGAGCGGCTCCGCCCTCGGTGCTGCGAAGACGTCGTCCTTCCCGCAGGCGCCGCCCGTGGATCCGCACGACCTACGCTCGACGTTCCTCTACCTGAACCGCGAGCTCTCCTGGATCGAGTTCAACGCGCGCGTCTTGGCCGAGGCCGAGAACGAGAGCGTCCCGCTCCTCGAGCGGCTCAAGTTCCACGCCATCGTCGCGTCGAACCTCGACGAGTTCTTCATGGTCCGCGTGGCGGGCCTCAAGCAGCAGCTCACGGGTGAAGTCGGCGAGCTGCCCGCGGACGGCCTCACCGCGCACGAGCAGCTCGTCAAGGTCTCCATCCGGGCGCACGAGCTCGTCGCGCAGCAGATGGCGGGGCTCGTCGACGGCCTGCTTCCGCGCCTCGCCGGCGAAGGCATCTTCACGCTCCTCAAGCCGGAGCAGCTCTCGCCGTCCTCGCTCTCACCGCGCACGAGCAGCTCGTCAAGGTGTCGATCCGCGCGCACGAGCTCGTCGCGCAGCAGATGGCGGGGCTCTTCGACGGCCTGCTCCCGCGCCTCGCCGGCGAAGGAATCTTCACCCTCCTCAAACCGGAGCAGCTCTCGCCGTCCTCGCTCGCGCTCCTCGACGAGCGCTTCCACAGCGAGGTGTTCCCGATCCTCACGCCGATCGCCATCGATCCGGGCCACCCGTTCCCGCACGTGCGGAACAAGAGCCTGAACCTCGGCGTCATGTTCTCGCGCGAAGGGGAGATCGAGCCCGGCTTCGGCGTCGTGCAAGTGCCGATGATGCTCCCGCGCCTGCTCGAAGTGCCGGGCGTGAAGAACGAAGCCGGCGTGCCGGTCCGGTACGCGTTCGTCCTGCTCGAGGACCTCATCGCGCGCCACGTCGGCACCATTTTCCCGGGTGTGCGGCTCAAGGGCGTCTACGCGTTCCGCGTCACGCGCAACTTCGACCTCGAGATCGACGAGGAAGAAGCGCAAGACCTCCTGCAGACGATCCAGCAAGAGCTCCGGCGGCGTGAACGTGGCGCGGCGGTGCGCCTCGAGGTCGCCGGCGAGCCGTCGCAAGACTCGCTCGCCAAGTTGGTGCGCGCGCTGAAGCTCGATCCCGAGCGCGACGTCTACCGGACGCCGTTCCTCAACCTGTCCGACCTCTTGAGTTGGACCTCGCGCGAAGAGCGCCGCGAGCTGCGCGACGATCCCTACAGCCCGCTGCTCGTGCCGCCGCTCCGCGACACCGAGGACATCTTCGCCTCCATCCGCGAGGGCGACATCCTCCTGCACCACCCGTACGAGTCGTTCGATCCGGTCGTCGACCTCATCACGCGCGCCGCCGAAGATCCCGACGTCCTCGCGATCAAGCAGACGCTCTACCGCTCGGGCGGCGACTCGCCCCTCGTCAAGGCGCTCGCGCGCGCGGCCGAGCTCGGCAAGCAAGTGACGGCGATCGTCGAGCTCAAGGCGCGGTTCGACGAGGAGTCGAACATCGTCTGGGCGCGCACCCTCGAGCAGAGCGGCGCGCACGTCGTGTATGGCCTCTTGGGCCTGAAAACCCACGCGAAATGCCTGCTCATCATCCGCCGCGAGCGCGGTGGTCTGCGGCGCTACGTGCACCTCTCGACGGGCAACTACAACACGACGAGCGCGCGCCTCTACACGGACGTGGGGCTGCTCACGGCGCGACCGACCATCGGCGCCGACGCGTCGTCGCTCTTCAACCTCCTGACCGGTTACAGCGCGCCGGCGAAGTGGAACTCGCTCGTCGTCGCGCCGCTCGGCCTGCACGAGGCGGTGCTCGGGCTCATCGCGCGCGAAGCCGAGCACGCGCAAAAGGGCCGGCCGGCGCGCATCGTCGCGAAGATGAACTCGCTCGTCGACGAAGACGTCATCGAGGCGCTCTACCGCGCGTCGCAGGCCGGCGTGCCGATCTCGCTGCTCGTGCGCGGCATCTGCTGTTTGCGACCCGGCGTGCCCGGCGTCAGCGAGAACATCGAGGTGCGCGCGATCATCGACCGCTACCTCGAGCACGGGCGCGTCTTCCACTTCGCCAACGCCGGCAAGGACGAGGTCTACATCTCGAGCGCGGACTGGATGCCGCGCAATTTCCACCGGCGCGTCGAGATGATGCTGCCGATCGACGACCCGGCGATCCGCGCGCGCCTCATCGAGATCCTCGACATCTCCTGGTCGGACAACGTCAAGAACTGGATCCTCGGGCCGAACGGGTCGTACACGCGCATCGTCCCTCCGGCGGGCGCGCCGCTCGTCCGCAGCCAGCAGCGCTTCATCGAAATCACGCGCGACAAGGTGAAGGTCGCCGACCAAGCCGCGCGGCCTTCGGGGCGCTTCCACATGATGCCGACGGCCCAGCGCTCCCCGCTCGAGGGCAAGGTGCCGCGCGCGCAGCAGCGCCGTCGTAGCCGCCGCGACGAGTCTTGACGCGGCGTCGACGCGCGCTGACGAGGAGCGTCAACGAGAGCTGACGCGGGCTCGAGATCGGAGGACCAGACGCGCCAAACGGGCAAACGGGCCGAGAGTGCTCGCGAAAAGGCCCTTCGGCGGCGCGGTGGGGCCTAGAGCACCGAACGGTTCGAATCGGTCGTCTTTCCGGCGATTTCCGTCGCATCGCTTCGTTGCTCCTCCTCGCGCTACTCCAGTAGCGCTCGTCGTCGCGCCTCGCGCTGCTCGGAACTCCCCGGAAGTACTCGGTCTTCGAACCGTTCGG